>DESS01000169.1:21334-29276 GCA_002361335.1 Richelia sp. UBA3308 | reverse complement strand
TCCTCCGCCCCCCTGCCCCCGCTGCTCCCCCTGCTCCCTCCCCTCCCTCCGTTCTGTAATTTTCTTGAGTAGCGCAAAGCAATAATCGCTTCTTTATACAGAAAAATTCTTGTTAAGAGCGCATAATTAAGGAGAGCAATTATAGATACAGGTATCCGAATACTTTTTATTGTTTGACATAATACTTCTAAGAATAGGGAAGCGAGACTTGACATGGATGATTTGAGGAAACGTATTGCAGCATTACCTCCAGAAAAGAGAGCGCTTTTCGAGCGTCAACTCCGAGAAAAGGGATTGCAGCTTGATAGAGCAACTATCTGCAAACGGGAAAATCTCGATGAATTACCCTTGTCTTTCGCTCAACAGCGGTTATGGTTTCTACATCAATTAGAGCCAGAAACTACTGCTTATAATATTGCGATCGCGTGGCGTTTTACTGGTAATTTAGATATCGCGCTACTCGAAAGTTGTCTGAATACTATTATCCAGCGTCATGAGATTTTACGGACTGCTTTCGTCGCTGTGGATGGACAACCAAGTCAAGTTATTGTTCCCGAATTATCACTACCGCTACCTATTATTGACTTACGTTTTATTTCAGAAGTAAATCGTCAAACAGAAGTAGACAGATTAACTAAACTAGAAGCTCGGTGTCCCTTCAATTTAGCGTCTCGTCCTTTATTACGAGTTAAATTACTTCAAATTACTGACAATGAGAGTATATTACTTTTAACATTACATCATATAATTGCGGACGGTTGGTCGCGGGGTGTTATTCTGGGAGAATTAACGGCATTATATAAAGCTTATGCTGCAAAACAACCTTCTTCATTACCAGAATTACCAATTCAATATGTAGATTTTGCAGTTTATCAACAGCAATGGTTACAAGGTGAAGAACTTGCAGCACAAATAAGTTATTGGAAACAGCAATTAAAAAATTTATCAATATTAGAATTACCTACCGATAATCCCCGCAAACCAGTACAAACATTCAAGAGTACGACTGAATCTGTTCTGATTTCCAAAGAAATATTAGATAGTTTAAAAAAATTGAGTCGCAAGCAAAGCGTGACGTTATTTATGTCAGCTTTAGCAGCTTTTAAAGTATTGCTGCATCGCTATACTTCTCAAGAAGATATCGCTATTGGTTCGCCAATTGCTAATCGTAATTGGCAAGAATTAGAACCATTGATTGGCTTTTTTGTCAACACTTTGGTATTACGAACTGATGTTTCTGGTAATCCTAGTTTTCTTGAGTTATTGCAGCGAGTAAAAGATGTTGCAGCAGCAGCTTTTAAACATCAAGATTTACCTTTTGGGAAGTTAGTAGAAGAAATTCAACCCGAGCGTAGCTTGAGTCATAATCCTTTATTTGGGATCATGTTTCAGGTACAAAATGAAGCTTATCAGTTACAAAATGCAGTCAATCCAGAATTTGCGATACCGGGTTTAGATTTAGAGCAAATGTGGAGTTATTCCGGTTCCACTAAGTTTGATATGACTTGGCATTTAGTAGAACGAAATGAGGGTTTATTAGCTGTAGTTGAATATAGTACCGATTTATTTAATCGAGATACAATTGCTCGGATGTTGGGACATTTTCAGGTTTTGTTAAAGGGTATTATTGATAATCCCAAGCAGCGATTATCGGAATTACCTATTTTAACAGAAACAGAACGTCAGCAGCTTTTGGTGGAATGGAATAATACTTATATTAGGTATCCATTAGAGCAAAGAATTCATCAATTATTTGAAAAGCAAGTTGAAAAAACACCGGATAATATTGCAGTTGAATTTAAATCAGAAAAACTTACTTATCAAGAATTAAATAATCAAGCAAATCAACTGGCAAATTATTTAATCAATCAAGGTGTTAAACCAGATATGCTGGTGGGAATTTGTGTAGAGAGAAGCCCTTTAATGTTAGTTGGATTATTGGGTATTCTTAAAGCGGGTGGAGCCTACGTTCCGATTGATGCAAAATTACCAAGCAGTCGCATTGCTTTTATGCTTGGGGATTCTCAAGTTTCTATTTTAATAACTCAAGAAAAAATCTTATCTCAATTACCCGCGAATTCAGCACAAACAATTTGTTTGGATAAGGAATGGGAAAATATTTCAAATATATCTCAATTATCTACAACTAATCCTATAAATAAAACTGTTCCAGAAAATTTAGCTTATGTTATATATACTTCTGGTTCAACCGGTAATCCTAAAGGAACATTATTAACCCATCGAGGTTTAACAAATTATTTAATTTGGGCAACACAAGCTTACAATGTAGCTCAAGGAAATGGTTCACCAGTACAATCTTCTATTAGTTTTGATGCAACAATTACTAGTATTTATACTCCTTTAATAGTAGGAAAAACAGTTACCTTAGTACCGGAAGAACAAGAAATTGAAGCTTTAAGTTCTTTATTAAATTCTACATCAAATTCTGATAGTGATTTTAGTTTGGTGAAATTAACACCCGCTCATTTAGGGGTATTAAGTCAACTGACAACCTCACCCCCATCCCCTCTCCTTGGTAAGGAGAGGGGTGTAATTTCTTCCCCTCTCCTTGATAAGGAGAGGGGTGTCCGTCAGGACGGGGTGAGGTTAAATCCAACCAGAGCCTTTATTATTGGTGGAGAAGCTCTGTTAGAAAATCACCTTAAATTTTGGCGAGATAATTATCCCAATACTAGATTAATTAATGAATATGGTCCCACAGAAACCGTTGTCGGTTGCAGTATTTATGATGCTTCAAATAAATCTACAACTAAAAATGCTGTTCCCATTGGTAGTGCGATCGCCAATGTGCAGCTTTACGTATTAGATAAATATTTGCAACCAGTTCCTATTGGTATTCCTGGGGAATTATACATAGGTGGAGTGGGTGTAGCACGGGGTTATTTAAATAAACCAGAATTAACCGCAGAAAAATTTATTCCTAATCCATTTATTGTAGAGACGCGATATATCGCGTCTCCCCGCAATTCCAAATTATACAAAACAGGTGATTTAGTTCGTTATTTACCAGATGGAAATTTAGAATATTTAGGACGTTTAGATAATCAGGTAAAAATTAAAGGTTTTCGGATTGAATTAGAAGAAATTGAAGCTGTTTTAAATCAATATCCACAGATTCAACAAGCTTGTGTGATTCCTCATAGTGATGATTCTGGCAATCAACGATTGGTTGCTTATTTTGTTTCTTCTCATGCCATAGTTAACAACGAAATTCGTCAATTTTTACGGGGAAAACTTCCCGATTATATGATTCCGTCGTTTTTTGTGGAATTAAAAAAGTTACCTCTAACGAGTAATGGTAAAATTGACCGCAAAGCTTTACCGATACCAGATTTATCTCAAGGAAAAAATGAAAATAATACTCCACCAACTACTGAAAAAGAAATTATTTTAACTAAAATTTGGTCTGAGGTTTTAGGAATAAATGTTGGAATTGACGATAACTTTTTTGAGATGGGGGGAGATTCGATTCTCAGCATCCAGATTATTGCCAGAGCAAATCAAGCTGGGTTGAGTCTTACTCCAAGACAATTATTTCAATATCAAACTATTGCCGAACTTGCTACCGTTGCCGGAACAAAAACTCAAATTCAAGCTGAGCAAGGTATTCTTACAGGTGAAGTACCATTAACACCGATTCAACATTGGTTTTTTGAGCAAAGTTTACCAGAAATTCATCATTATAATCAGTCGGTTTTATTGGAAGTTGTACCGAACTTGAAACCTGAATTATTAGAACAAGTTTGGAGACAATTACTCATTCATCATGATGGTTTACGTTTGCGCTATGTGGAAGATGATTCACAATGGCAACAGTTTTATGAAAACCCTAGCGATAGAGTTCCCTTCACTACTATCGATTTATCGCAGTTAACAGAAAACGAGCAAAATATTACAGTTACACAAATTAGTTCTCAACTACAAACTAATTTGAATTTGTCAGAATCATTATTACAATGTGTATTATTTCAGCTTGGTGAGTCAAATAATCATCGGATTTTAATAATTATCCACCATCTTGTAATTGAT
Source organism: Richelia sp. UBA3308 (assembly GCA_002361335.1). Lineage (GTDB taxonomy): Bacteria > Cyanobacteriota > Cyanobacteriia > Cyanobacteriales > Nostocaceae > Rivularia. The sequence continues at coordinate 25,226 of DESS01000169.1, read as the reverse complement.
AGCGTTTCTTGGCGTATCTTGTTAACAGACTTAGCAACAGCCTATAAACAAATTGAAACTAGCAAAAATATAGAATTACCACCTAAGACAACCTCATTTAAAACTTGGGCAAATCAATTAATTAATTATGCGCGATCGCAAACGGTTTTAGATGAATTAAATTACTGGTTATCAAATATAAATTCTATAGATTCTATAAATTATCAAAATGTTTCCTTACCTGTAGATTATCAAATTGACCAAAAGCAAAATACAGTTGCTTCTACTGCTGAAGTAAATGCAATCTTAGATGCAGAACAAACAAGTGCTTTATTAGAAGAAGTTCCCAAAGCTTACAAAACCCAAATTAACGATATTTTACTCACAGCACTATTACAAACTTTTAATCAATGGACAACCGTACCAACCTTACTTATAGATTTAGAAGCACATGGAAGAGAAGATTTATTTTCAGATGTAGATTTATCTCGTACAATTGGTTGGTTTACAACTCTTTTCCCAGTGCTATTAAAATTAGACGATAATCGTAACTTAGAAGCAATTATTAAATCAGTAAAAGAACAACTGCGAGAAATACCCAATCGCGGATTCAGTTATGGTTTATTGCGCTATCTCAACAACGACGAAACCGTAAAAACTAGTTTAGAAAATCAGCCCCAACCTCAGATAAAATTTAACTACTTAGGACAACTTGACTTTACACCCACAGATTCCTTAATTTTAGGACTAGCAAAAGAACCTACAGGAGACAACCGGAGTATCAAAGCAAAGCGTCAATATTTAATAGAAATTAACTCATGGATATCCGAAAATAAACTACAACTAACCTGGAACTATAGCCATAATATTTATCAACAAACAACCATCGAAAATCTAGCACAAACATATATTACCAACCTACAAAACTTAATTAACCACTGTAAATCCCCAGAATCAAGAGGTTATACGCCCTCAGATTTCAAAGCAGCCAATCTTAGCCAACAACAACTCGATCAATTCATGTCCAAAATTAGAAAAAGAAATAATTAGTTGTTAGTTGTTAGTTGTTAGTTGTTAGTGGTTAGTTGTTAGTTGTTAGTTGTTATTTGTTAGTGGTTAGTTGTTAGTTGCTATAAGCAACCCATAACTAATTACCAATTACCTTTTATCAATTAAGTAAGTTGGCGCAAAAAAATATCACTATGTTCAGAAATGTAACCAAGGTAACACCCTCCTGTCTATTGCATGACAGCCTTTTGCCTTTTGCCTTGTCTCAATTATAATTTTTCTTATTGAACTACTTACCAATTCCCAATTATAAAAAATGGATAACATAATAGACTTATACGAACTTTCTCCCATGCAACAGGGAATGCTATTTCATTCCTTATACTCTCCGGAATCCGGGGTTTATTTTGAACAACGTAGCTGTAAAATAAAAGGTAATCTCAATATTTCAGCTTTCAAAATCCCATGGCAAAAAGTCATAGAACGTCATACAATTTTACGCACAGCTTTTTATTGGGAAGAAGCAGAAAAACCCCTGCAAGTTGTTTACAATCAAGTTAATTTACCTTGGATTGAAGAAAATTGGCAAGGTTTAACTATCAACCAACAAAATGATAAATTTGAAGAATTTTTACAAGCAGATAGACAGCAAGGATTTGATTTAAATCAACCTCCTTTGATGCGTTGTGCTTTATTACAAATACAAGCCGATGAATATTATTTTGTTTGGAGTCACCATCATTTATTAATGGATGGTTGGTGTAACGGAATATTATTAAAAGAAGTTTTCAGTTTTTATCAAGCAGCTTGCCAAAATCAATCTTTATTTTTACCGACTCCTCGTCCTTATCGAGTTTATATCGAATGGATACAACAACAAGATATTGCAACAGCAGAAACATTTTGGCGAGATAAACTCAAAGATTTTAGAGCTCCAACTCCATTAATAAAAAAGGCAATAGGGACAGCGTTTAGTATTAACAGCGAACAAAAAATTAAATTATCGATTAATTTAACTACTAAACTTCAGAATTTAGCACAACAAAATCGCTTAACTTTAAATACCATATCTCAAGGAATTTGGGCTATTCTTCTCAGTCACTATAGTGGGGAAAATGATATTGTATTTGGAGCCACAGTATCCGGTCGTCCAGCTAATTTACCTGGTGTAGAATCAATTATAGGTTTATTTATCAATACATTACCTGTACGAGTAAATTTATCTGCGGACGACGAATTATTACCTTGGTTACAGCAATTACAAACCCAACAAATTGAACAAGAGTCTTTTTCTTATAGTTCACTGATTGATATTCAACAGTGGAGTGATGTAGCTCCTGGAGTCGGATTATTTGAAAGTTTGGTTATTTTTGAAAACTATCCGGTTTCCATCGATACTGTTTTACAAGGTTGGAGTAATGATTTACAAATTAGTCAAACAAAAGGTTTTGAACGTACTAATTATCCCCTTTCACTAACAGTAATTCCTGATGCAGAACTATCATTACGAATTAACTATGATAGCAACCGTTTTGACTCAGCAACTATCAGCAGGATGTTAGGTCATTTAGAAACTTTATTGCAAGGTATTGTTACAAATCCGCAACAAAAAGTTTGTGAATTACCTTTGTTAACCGCAGCAGAAAAACAGCAATTATTGATTGACTGGAACGATACGAATTGCGATTATTCAAAGCTTTGTATTCATCAATTATTTGAAGCACAAGTTGAACTTACACCAGATAAAATTGCAACTGTTTTTGAATCGCAACAGTTTACATATAAAGAGTTAAACGAAAAAGCAAATCAACTTGCTAATTATTTAAAATCCGTTGGTGTAGAAGCAGAAACACGGGTGGGAATTTGTTTAGAACGTTCTGAAAAAATGCTCGTGGGATTATTAGGTATTTTGAAAGCGGGTGGAACTTATATTCCTTTAGATCCAGCTTTTCCAGAACAACGTTTGACATTTATGGTGGAAGATTCGGGGGTGGATTTTTTAGTCATAGATTCAAAAACCTCACCCCTAACCCCTCTCCTTGATAAGGAGAGGGGAATAAAATCTGCAACCCCTCTCCTTGATAAGGAGAGGGAAGATAATGCACAGCTTTATCGCGGTGAGGTTATTAATCTTGATACTGACTGGGAATTAATTACACAACAACCCATTCATAACCCCCCTTCTCAAGGGGGGCTGGGGAGATTAGCTTATATTATCTACACTTCTGGTTCCACGGGTAAACCCAAAGGTGTGCAAATTATGCACAAATCCTTGGTTAACTGTCTCGAATCAATGCAGCAAAAACCGGGAATCACATCAAATGATATTTTACTATCAGTAACTACACTATCTTTTGATATTGCTGGATTAGAATTATATTTACCTTTAATTACTGGTGCGCGTTTAATTATTGCTAGTAGAGAAATTACAACTGATGGAACTCTTTTAAAACAAAGTTTAGATAAAAATCAAGTAACAATAATGCAAGCGACTCCTGCTACTTGGAGGTTATTATTAACAGCAGGATGGAAAGGAAATCAACAATTAAAAATTCTTTGCGGTGGAGAAGCTTTAGATATAAATATTGCTGAAGAATTATTGAAACGTAGTAAAGAAGTATGGAATTTATATGGTCCAACGGAGGCTACAATTTGGTCATCTGTAGTGCAATGTAGAGACGCGATATATCGCGTCTCTACAAAAACTGTTCCGATTGGTAAACCAATTAATAATACCCAGTTTTACGTTTTAAATGATTATTTAAAACCTGTTCCTATTGGTGTTCCGGGACAGTTATATATTGGTGGTACTGGTTTAGCAAAGGGTTATTTAAATAAATCGGAATTAACAGCAGAAAATTTTATCAATAATCCGTTTCATCAAGGCAGAAGGGAAGAGGAAGAA
>DESS01000169.1:1463-21308 GCA_002361335.1 Richelia sp. UBA3308 | reverse complement strand
GAAAGCCCAATGCCCCATGCCCATTCACCGGAGGTGGGAGGTAGCCCCATGCCCAAATTATATAAAACTGGTGATTTAGTACGCTATCTACCCGATGGAAATTTAGAGTATTTAGGTAGAATTGATTATCAAGTCAAATTACGTGGTTTTCGGATTGAATTAGGGGAAATCGAAGCGGTTTTGATGCAGCATCCTGATGTTAAACAAGCGGTAGTGACATTATATAAACTTCAAGATGATGAGCAATTAATTGCTTATATAATGTCATCATCTGAGGTATCGCAAACTGAATTACGAAAATTTTTACAGGATAAATTACCTGCTTATATGATTCCTTCTAACTACATAATGTTAGAAGAATTTCCCCTTACTCCCAATCGTAAAATTGACCGCAAAGCTTTACCAATTCCAGATGAAATAAACCAAACATTAAACCAAACATCAATATATATTCCACCACGTACCGTAACTGAGGAAATTGTTGCTGGTATTTGGGCTGAAGTATTAAATTTACAACAGATTAGCATTGACGATAATTTCTTTGAATTGGGGGGACATTCTCTACTCGCAACCAGAGTCAATTCCCAAATCAGACAAGCTTTTGCTGTAGAATTACCATTGCGATCGCACTTTGAAAATACCACTATCTCCGAACTTGCACTTTCTATCGAAACAGAGACTCAAAAATCAGTAGCACCACCGATTAAACCTGTTTCTCGTCAACAAAATTTACCTTTATCATTTGCTCAACAACGACTTTGGTTTTTGTGTCAGTTAGAACCGGATAGTCCCTATTACAATATTCCCGCAGCAGTAAGGTTAACTGGTTCGCTTAATATTGATGCTCTACAACAAAGTTTAAATGATATCCTGTGTCGTCATGAAACTTTACGGACGGCTTTTCTAACTGTTGACGGACAACCCATACAGCAAATTAACTCGATTGATTGTTTACCTTTATCAATTATTGATTTAAGTAATATTCCTGAATCAATTCAGCAAACTAAGGTTAAAGAATTAGCAAGAGTTGAAGCAATGCAACCCTTCAAACTTGATGCTAGTCCTTTATTACGAGTCAAATTACTACGTTTAAGCGATACAGATAACGTAATTTTACTTACTTTCCATCATATTATTGCCGACGGTTGGTCAATTGGAGTTTTGGTACGAGAATTAGGAATTTTGTACGAAGAAAAAACCTCACCCCCTTCCCCTCTCCTTAGCAAGGAGAGGGGTGTCCGTCAGGACGGGGTGAGGTTAAATAAATTACCAATTCAATATGCAGATTTCGCTGTTTGGCAGAGAAAATGGTTACAAGGGGAAGTATTAGAAAATCAACTCAATTATTGGCAAGAACAGCTACAAAATGCTCCCAATCTATTAGAAATACCTACAGATTATCCGCGTCCTGCTGTTAGAAGTTTAAGAGGAGATAGCTACACTTTCCAAATTTCTCTAGAATTAACTGCAGCACTAAAACGTTTAAGTCAACAGTCAAGTTGTACTTTATTTATGACCCTATTAGCAGCTTTCCAAGCTTTATTATATCGCTACACTGGCAATGAGGATATAGTTGTTGGAACCAGCATTGCTAATCGTAATTATCCTGAAATTGAAGGGTTAATTGGCTTTTTTGTCAATACTTTAGCACTACGGACAGATTTATCAAAAAATCCTACTTTTGAGGAATTATTAAATCGGGTACGAGAAGTTTCTTTAGGTGCTTATGCTCATCAAGATTTACCTTTTGAACAACTTATAGATAGTTTACAATTGCAACGTTCTTTAAGTTATACTCCATTATTTCAAGTGATGTTTGTGTTGCAAAATGCACCAATTGAAGCCTTAGAAATAGAAGGTTTGCATTGGCAACCTCTCGAAAGTAATAATAACACTGCCAAATTTGATTTAACTTTGTCAATGCATGAAACCTCAGAAGGTTTAACAGGAGTACTAGAATATAGCTTAGATTTATTTAAGTCAGAAACTATTGAGAGAATCCCAGGACATTTAGAAAATTTATTAACAGCAATTGTTAGTCAACCAGAGCAAAAAATATCTGAGTTAGCTGTATTAACTGCATCTGAAGAGAAACAGTTACTTATAGATTGGAATCAAACAGCAATAGAATATCCACAAGATAAATGCGTACATCAGCTATTTGAAGAACAAGTTAAAAAAACACCGGATAATATCGCTCTTGTTTGGCAAAATCAGGAATTAAACCAAAAATTTACCTATGATGAATTAAATATAAAAGCCAATAAATTAGCTCATTATCTTCGCAGCTTGGGAGTTAAATCCGAAACACCCATTGGTATTTATTTAAAACGTTCTCCCGAAGCAATTATTAGCATATTAGCAATTCTTAAAGCTGGAGGAACCTATGTACCTTTAGATCCAGAATATCCCCAAGAGCGATTAAATTTTATGTTAGAAGATGCTCGTGTGGAATTTTTGATTACAAGTTCTAAAACCTCACCCCCAACCCCTCTCCTTACTAAGGAGAGCGGAGATGAAACCTCAGATCAAACCCCTCTTCTTGATAAGGAGAGGGGAGATGAAGCGCAGCTTTATCGGGGTGAGGTTATTAATCTTGATAACAATTGGGAAATAATTAATCAATATAGTGTTGAAAACCCGATTAATCTTACAACACCAGAAAATTTAACATATATTATGTACACTTCTGGCTCAACGGGAATACCAAAAGGAGTTTGTACACCACATCGAGGAATTATCCGTTTAGTTAAATCGAGTAATTATGTTAATTTAAGTGCAGAAGAAATTATATTACAAGCAGCACCAATTTCTTTTGATGCTTCCACATTTGAAATTTGGGGAGCTTTACTCAATGGAGGAAAATTAGTTATTTTATCAATTGAAAAACCTTCATTAAAAGAGTTAGGAGAAACATTAGAGAAATATAATATTTCAACCCTGTGGTTAACTGCTGGTTTATTTCATCTAATGGTAGACGAACAGATTCAAAGTTTAAAAGATGTTCGACAATTATTAGCTGGTGGAGATGTAATATCACCAATTCATGCTAAAAAACTACAGCAAATCCATCCTAACTGTCAGTTAATTAACGGTTATGGTCCTACAGAAAGCACAACATTTGCTTGTTGTTATCGAGTTCCCTCGAATCATCCAGCAGATAAATCTATACCGATAGGTTATCCCATTTCTAACACCCAAGTTTATATTTTTGATAATAATTTACAACCCGTTCCTGTAGGTGTACCCGGTGAATTATATATTAGTGGTGATGGTTTAGCTCGTGGTTATTTAAATCGACCAGAATTAACCGCAGAAAAATTTATTCCTAACCCGTTTTTTGAAGGAAAAACCTCACCCCCATCCCCTCTCCTTGCTAAGGAGAAGGGTGCCGGAGGCGGGGTGAGGTTATATAAAACTGGCGATCGCGTTCGTTATCTATCAGATGGTAAGATTGAATATCTTGGTCGTTTTGATAATCAAGTCAAAATTCGCGGGTTTCGAGTTGAATTAGGAGAAGTTGAAACAGCTTTATCTCAACATCCGCAAGTCGAAGAAGCCGTTGTTATTGTTCAAAATCAAGACAATATTCAGCGATTAGTTGCTTATTATGTACCAGTTATATGTAGAGACGAGATATATCGCGTCTCTGACGAAAAATATCGCGTCTCTTCAACAGATTTACGAACTTTTTTAAGCGATAAACTCCCAGAATATTTAATTCCCTCTATCTTTATACCCCTCCCAGAATTACCTCTGACTGTAAACGGTAAAGTAAATCGTCGCGCTCTTCCTCTCCCAGATATTATTACTACTTCAGAAAATAACTTTGTAACTCCCACAAACCTTCTAGAAACAACTCTTGCACAAATTTGGGCGGATATTCTGCGAGTAGAAAAAGTCGGAATTAACGACAACTTCTTTGAGTTAGGAGGAGATTCAATTTTAGCGATTCAAATCATTAGTCGCGCTAATCAAGCGGGAATTCAAATTACAGCAAAACAGTTATTTCAACATCAAACCATCGCTGAATTAGCAGCAGTTGCAACCCAAACTCCCTTAATAGAAGCCGAACAAGGAATTATTACAGGTTCCGTTCCCTTGACACCGATTCAACATTGGTTCTTTGAACAGCAAAAACCAAATCCCCATCACTTCAATCAAGCTGTTTTACTCAAAGTTAAAACCGAACTCAATTTGAATTGGTTAGAAAAAGCATTGCAAGAATTATTATTACATCATGATGCATTGCGACTGCGATTTAAACATACTGAATCTGGTTGGGAACAGTTTCATATTGAACCCAGTTCAGAAATTCCTTTCACCTGTTTTGACATTTCCACACTCACAGATTTACAGCAACAAAACACAATTACAAATATTGCCGATCAAATCCAGAAAAGCCTTAATTTCTCAACAGGCTCAGTAATACGAGTTGTATTATTTGACTTAGGAGAAAATCAAGCCAGTCGCTTACTATTTGTAATTCATCATTTAGTAATTGACGGCGTTTCTTGGCGGATATTATTATCAGATTTACAAACCGCATACGAACAGTTAAGTCAAGGAAAAGCAATTGAACTGCCATTAAAAACCACTTCATTTAAACAATGGGCAGAATATTTACAAACATATGCAAATTCTGATGAAATATCTAACTTTTCATCTCATTTTAATTCTTCAAAATCAGAAAACTTTAAAAAGGATTTCCCCAACACAATTGCTACCAGCGAAGAAATAGATATTATCCTTTCCCCAGAAGACACCCAAGCATTATTAAAAGAAGTTCCTCAAGCATATAACACCCAAATAAATGACATATTACTAACAGCTTTAGTCCAAACATTTGCTCAAACAACTGGTAAAACATCACTTTTAATTGATTTAGAAAAACACGGAAGAACCGAATTATTTGAAAAGCTTAATTTATCTCGTACAGTAGGTTGGTTTACAAATATATTCCCAATAAACTTAGATTTAGAAGAATTATCAGATATTAACAATCCAGGAGAAGCAATCAAATGCATTAAAGAACAACTACGAATACCTAATAATGGTATAAATTATGGAATATGGCGCTACCTCAAAGCTGATAAAACACACAATATTGAATTACCTACACCAGAAATTAGCTTTAATTATCTAGGACAATTCGACTCGATGTTAACAGCATCAAACATCTTTGAACTAGCAAAAGAATCACCCGGTTTAACCCAAGACATCAATTCAGAAAGACCATTACTGCTAGAAATTAACGGTTCAATTATTGAAGAGCAACTTAAACTTACTTGGACTTACAGCAAACATTTTTATGATAAATCAGTGATAGATAATTTAGGGAAAAAATATCTTGAAACACTGATAAAATTAATCGAACATTGTCAGTCTCCCGATGCAGGTGGTTACACACCTTCAGATTTTTCTTTAGCAGAAATTGAGCAAAATCAATTAGATGATATTTTAGATCAAGTTGATTTTGAATAAAAATAGCTCCAGTATTGCAGTTGTAGCGTACTGCCTTACCCATGAGTATATATAGCTTTGCAGAAAAATATTTTTGCGTCGTAACGCACCATCACCGAAATACTTTTTTTATTGCTCTGATGAAGATTTTACAACAGTATATTGAGTAACATAAATTTTTGTGATAATTCGTCGAAAAGTTACTTCACTCAGAGAACAACCTACTATTTCTAAACCACTAAAACATTTTGGTTCACTATGTAAATAACGTGACAAATTTAAATCTAAGAACTCTATACATGGCACACCATCAACAAAATCAGCATATACTATATTACCGTCTTCTAAATGAAAAATACCTTTAGCACGAATAACTTTTCCGTAACAATGACAGATAATTTTATTCCAAAATTTATTGAAATTCTTTCCAGAGATCACTTTACCAGTAGTGTCTATCGCTAATTTATTTACTTCACAAACAGAAGCTTTCATTGCTGCACCAGTAAGTACTTCTTTTGCCCAAGAATGCCATCTACACCGCTTACATCCTGGAGGTACAATTGCTATTGGATAGTAAGGTACATCATTTAAAAGTTGGTCAATATATCCTAATCCCAAATTATTACCTAATTCTATATAGGCTATATCAGCTGATTCTAGTTCATGAAGAAAATTAACTTCCTCACCATCACAAAAAACATTAACTTTGGGGAAATCGATAGTAATTCTCTTTTGATCTATCTGAACTTGCCCGGTACCAACTTTGAAATATAGTATTTTTTTATAACATTTAGGAAAAGCTTTTTCTTTTAAAGCTATTTGCTGATAAATCCAAGAAGTTTTACCGCAACCCACATAACCACCAACAACAATTATTTTTTCTGATTCCATTCTGTATTTAGCTTAATTTTTATTGTTTCCGATGTAGACATCTTGCCAAATTTCATAGCACGAAACAGAGTACTTACATAATGTACTCCGGTGTTTAACCAAGGAAATTTTGCCCTTAGAGCATGTAAGGATGCGTCACAAATAAAACTCGTAAACTTTTAGATCCCCTTAAAAAACGGGAAAAGGGGGGATAGTCCGAGATAATGGTTAAAAACAATACTTATGAAACATCCTCTTGGCTTTTTTTACTAATGCTTGACTTTCGATTTTCTATTAATTTTGAGCTAACTTAATGAGTTACAGGCTTCCTGTAGAAAACCTTTCCAAGTTAAAACAATCATCTACAATCTTTTATGTAATCATAGTTATCAGTAAAATTCTGTATATATAGTACATTATTAATAATAATTCCTAATAAGCCAATTGTAATGTATTTATAATTACATAAAATTAAACATATGAGTAGAATTCCCCGACACAAAACGGTGTTTGATGCGCCCCACCCCACCCGGGAATCGGTTGTGTATAATACCCCATGGCAATTCCACCCAACTTCTAACTTCCTTCTTCCTTAGTTTAAGACTAATTCTCTGGGATTAGGATTTTGTTAAGGATCAGCGGGTGGATAGTAAAGCTCGTCTTTAAGAATCGGGCTAATTTCTTGTTAGAGATAACCGTTTATTCTCGAAACCTGTAGAGACACGATATACACGTCTCTACAAGATTCTGGGGAATAGTAGAATTGCGGGCATTGTAGCATCTTATTAAAACTTAAAGATTTTTAGAAACCTTAAAAAATCGGGTTTATTAATTGTCACTAATTATTTCGGAGTCATATATATCAATTAAAAAAATAAACTAGGTTCAAAATATACATTTTTTTATTTTTCATAACCTAATATAGCTATTGAAGCTTATTGCAAAAAGCAAGCAATAATTCCAGCTGATAAGAGTAAATGTAAAAAAGGGAATTTCCTGCGTTTTTATTCAAATAATCATCAATCAATTGACGCACTTTGCAGGAGTTGAAATGTCTAAAAAAATTGGTCTATTTTACGGTACAACTACAGGTAAAACTGAAACAGTTGCTGAAAGTATCCAAAAAGCTTTTGGCGATATTAATATTGAATTACATGATATTTCTCAAACTGAAGCTACAGATTTTAATGAGTATGAATATCTAATTATTGGTAGTCCAACCTGGAATCTTGGTGATTTACAAAATGACTGGGAAGGATTTTTCTCTGAATTAGATGAGATAGATTTCTCAGGTAAAACGGTAGCTTATTTTGGCACGGGAGATCAAGTGGGATATGGCGATACTTTTCAAGATGCAATGGGAATACTAGAAGAAAAAATCTCTGAACGCGGTGGTAAAACTATAGGATATACTTCAACTGATGGATATAATCATACCGGTTCTAAAGCTATTCGTGATGAGAAATTTTGTGGACTAGCCATCGATGAAGACAGTCAACCACATCTGACAAAAAAGCGTATTAATGCTTGGATTCCCCAATTAAAAGAGGAATTTGGATTGTAGAAAAATTCATCTAAATAGTTGCGAACAAAGAAAATAAGTATATATATTTGTATCTTTATTTCTTTGTTCGTATTCTTAAGATGACTAATCGCACAGCTATATATTTGAACTAGGAATTTTATATTTTTATATCAGAAGGAATTAATATAGATACTTTTCTTAACTTCAATACCTTTAACCACAACTTGGTATAGGTCTTGAGGTTAATAATATATTTTAATATAATAATTTAGTTTTTATTCGGGATAATTTTGGCTGAGAGTCAGTTCATTTTTTGATTGTTTATGGATTGTGCGAACGCCAAAAACTATTTACTTCCTTACCGACTAATTCTGGATAAAAATAATGAAAAAAATGATGTCCATCCGGACATAACCATAGAATATCTTTTGGTTTAAAATATTTTTTCCAATGATTCACAATAAATCTTGAAACTATAGTATCTGTATTACTACCGCACACCATTAAAGGTACGGGAACCTTTCCTTTGGGTAAATCTATTATCTTAAATAGTGAATGCATACAGGGAGATATATATAAATCTTTATTTAAAGCAACTAGCAAAGAATGTAAAGGATGGGGAATTTTGTGACTTCCAAATAAACTACTAGCAATATTAAATAAAATTTCTTGACGACTAGCATCTTCAGATAGATTTCGTTGTTGATAATAATGTACGTGCCAAGTTATTGCAGGTTGGGGCGCAACTGCCAGTAGTGTTAATGTACGAATATACCAAGGATATCGTCGTGCAAATAATAAAGCGATCGTACCACTAATTCCATGACCTATTAAATGAACATGATGCAATTCTGACTTTAATAAAAAATCATACAACAACTCTACAGCGGTTTCTATACAGTTAGATTCATCAAAATTATCTTGTATGTATTCCCATCTAATAATTCGGAAATACTTATTTAGATATTGCTGTAGGGGAAAATCAAAATGTTTTAAACTTGGACTTACATTTACCCAGACAACATCAACATTATAAGACATATAGATATCTCAATTACTCAAGGTAGAGACGTTTAATCAAAAATAGTAAGTAGTTGATTGAGAAAATGGGGTGTAATACCCCATTAAAATAACAATGGATTTTGCGGGAATATAACTACTTTGTGAACGAAAATAATGTCTCTGTGTGAATTTTCGATAATTCACCCGCCGGCTCTACAACTGTAATTCTTTTTTAAGTTGCTCTACCCAAGCCGTTACTCTTTCTTGTGTCAAATCAGATTGATTATCTTCATCAATTGCTAATCCACAGAATTTATTTTCATCTCTTACTGCTTTTGATTCGTTAAAGTCATAACCCTCTATTGAGGTATAGCCTACAGTTTTACCACCTAGGGAAGAAATTTTTTCTTCTAACATTCCCATTGCGTCTTGAAAACTATGATCGTAACCTATTTGGTCTCCGGGACCAAAATATGCTACTGTCTTACCATTAAAATCAATTTCATCAAGGTTGTCAAAAAAGTCTTCCCAATCGCTTTGTAAGTCACCAATATTCCAAGTTGCACAACCAATAATTAGGTATTCATATTCACTAAAATCTTCAGCATCAGCTTCTGCAATATCGTATAAATCTACAACATCATCACCCATCATCTCTTTAATAGTTTCAGCAATAGATTCAGTTACACCTGTGGTAGTACCGTAGAATAGACCTATTTTTTGCGACATTGTTACACCTTCAATATTACAAATATGAATAAAAACAAAGCTAGATTTATTTAAAACCTAGTATCTTAAATCAAGAGCAACTCTAGCTGATGCCATTTTTTGAATTTTGTAGTGCGTTAATCCACTACCATATGTTTTGCAAATATTTATATATTCTGACTTTTATTTTCCATCAATCATATGATTTAAGGAACTATAATTTTCCCTAAATCAAATATTAAATCAGTGTTGATATGTTTATTAAATATTTTAAATAAATTAGTTTTCTTTATGTTCGTGACCGTTTCCAGTAATATGAATTATATCATTAAGGTTCTCACCACTAATACGATAAGCAGCTCCAAAACCAATCACGAATAATCCATTGTAAGGTGTCAATTTAAAAATCCTAAAATCTGGTGAACTGCGTAAATAATCAATAATATTGCCAAAACGTTCTCCAAATTTATCTGCAATTAAATCCCATTGTGGATTATCTTTTTGTATTAAGCTAGTTATACAATTATAAGTCAAGCGACGACGCGCAAATATTTGTTTGCTATCCCTTTCATCTTCGACAAACATTACGCTTGCTTTTCCATTTTCATGAAGATTCTGAGTATGAACGGACATTCCACTAACAAAAATATAGATATTTTTATCTTCATCTATTACAAATGGTGTATAGCTAACATTTGGATTTTCATCAGAATCAACCGTTCCTAACATTACGCTTTCTACTATACTAGTAAAGGCATTATATTCTTTTCTTACTTCTTCAATATTCATGATAAGTACAATTCCTTGATTTTGATTCTTGATAAATATATTTTTTCAGATAGTTATTAGCTATAGTCGATAGTAAACATAAGGTTTATTTTTCATAGCTTATTGATAATTATTCTAAACAATTTGAACAATGATTATTGTATACTAAAATATAAATATTGTTAAAACTTTAATTTTTTTTTTTAGATATATTAAAAAAGTATTTTGTCACACAATCATTTAGCGATTATATTTGTATATATATAAGCTTTATCAAGGTGAATAAGATACATTTATAAATAAATTAATTTATCACTTGCTTAATGATAAAACTTCCTGTATATATTAGACATATAATCTAATCTATTTTTCATAATTTTAGTATATTAATTGATAACCAGCAGACTTAATCCCCAAGAGGTAATCTCCTCACGTAGTCTGAATTGATAGAACTTGGGAACTTGGAGAAATAGTAAATGAACGATCGCCGTCAGCTTTGGAAAAATTTCTGGAGGGTGAGTAAACCTTATTGGTTTTCTCAAGAAAAACGAGGTGCTATAGCTTTATTGTCGCTTTTAATACTTTTGTCGGTAAGCAGCAGTAGTTTTTTAGTCATAGAAATTATACAGCGAGGAGAATTAGTTTCATCGTTAGCAGCTAAGGATTCTGATAGATTTTTTAGAACATTACTACTGCTATTTGGTATTATTATTGCTACTATTCCATTAATTTCGTTTAAAACTTATGTACAAGGTAAACTAAGTCTATATTGGCGTAGATGGCTGACTCATAGTTTTTTAAATCGCTATTTTGATAATCTAAATTTTTATCGTCTTAATTTTTCCCAGGAAATAGATAATCCAGATCAGCGTATCGCAGAAGATATTAATAATTTTACCCAGCAGTCTTTATATTTACTAACTATTTTATCTGATTCGATTTTACAGTTAGTTTTATTTAGTGGTGTTTTGTGGACAACTTCGCCGATTTTAATGTTTGTTTTGATTATCTATGCTGTGGGAGGAACTCTGATTACAACTTTAGTATTTGGACGTAAATTAGTCGCGATTAACTTTGAGCAACTTAAACGAGAGGCTAATTTTCGTTTTGGTTTAATTCGGGTACGAGATAATGCTGAATCAATCGCTTTTTATCGCGGACAAAATCAAGAGTTTAGTCGAGTTAAGCAGCGTTTTGTTGATGCATTCAAAAATTTTAATAATTTAATTCGTTGGCAATTTGGTTTAACTATATTTCAAAATGGTTATCAATATATTAACTTTGTATTGCCTTTTATTATCCTAGCACCGCGAATTTTTGCTGGAGATTTAGAGATTGGATCGGTAACGCGATCGCAAGCAGCTTTTGAGAGGATTGGTTTTGCTCTAGGTTTGATTATAAATCAGTTTGAAAAGTTGAGCGCTTTTAGTGCAGGGGTTAATCGTTTATCAGCTTTGTCGGAGTTTACACCAAGCAACAAGTCTTTAGAGCCAAAAAATACTAATATTATCATTCAAGAAAGTTCTCATTTAGAAATTAGTCATCTTACAGTTAAAATTCCTGAAACTAATAAAACTGTAGTTAAGGATTTATCAGTTACGGTTAAAAAGGGTGAATCTTTATTAATAATGGGTGATAGTGGAGTTGGTAAAAGTTCATTATTACGTGCCATCGCTGGAATATGGAACTTTGGTGTGGGAAATATTTATCGTCCAAAATCAGAAGATATTTTATTCTTACCTCAACATCCTTACATGATTTTAGGTTCTCTACGCCAGCAACTTTTATATCCTTACCTAAATAAACAGATTAGCAATCAACAAGTAATCGAAACTTTAAATACAGTTAATTTATCTAATTTAGCAAGCAAATTGAATGATTTAAACTTTATAGAAGATTGGTCGCAATTACTTTCTATTGGAGAACAACAACGTTTAGCTTTTGCTCGCTTATTATTAACAAAACCATCTTATGCAATTTTAGATGAAGCCACCAGTGCCTTAGATGAAAAAAACGAATCGCAGCTTTATCAACAACTTCAGCAAACAGGGATTACATATATTAGCGTCGGTCATAATCCTCAATTATTAAAGTATCATCAACAGGTATTAGAAATAGGTCATAAACAAGACTGGTGCTTATATTCAACCAAATAAATTTTCCCCGATTTTCCTAATTATTTATGAACAATAAATTTGATATTAAGCTCTTACAAAAATTTTGGAAACTTGCTAAACCTTACTGGTTATCTTCGGAAAAATGGGGAGCTATAACTCTTTTATTTTTATTAATTATACTATCGATAATTGGCACGGCTTTACTATTAATAGTTAGTATTTTTCTGGGAGAAGTTACTACAGCTTTAGCAGAACAAGACCAAGAGAGGTTTGTCCAAGCTCTGTTTATTTTTGTAGGTGTAATAGTTTTTGGTGTACTTTTACTGTCTCTAAAAAATTATATTCAAGCTAAACTTTCTCTTTACTGGAGACGGTGGTTAACCTATAGTTTTCTAAATATATATTTTGACCGTCAAACATTTTATCACTTTAGTTTTAACCCAGAAATAGATAATCCCGACCAACGTATTGCAGAAGATATTAAAACTTTTACCTTACAAGCTGTCAATTTTTTAATTATTCTTCTGGATTCAATATTACAACTAGTTGGTTTTGTCGGAATTTTATGGGCAACATCAATTCCATTAACGCTATTTTTAGTCGGTTATGCTGTTTTTGGAACGATAATTACAACTATTTTCTTTGGTAGGATTTTGATTCAAATTAACCTCGAGCAACTTAAATACGAAGCCAATTTTCGCTACAGTCTAACGAGGGTTCGTGAAAATGCCGAAGCTATTGCTTTTTATCAAGGAGAAAATTCGGAATCGCATCAAATTCAGTCACGTTTTTGGCAAGTTTTGACAAACTTTCAGCGATTAGTTAATTGGCAACTGAGATTAAATTTATTTCAAAATAGCTATCAATATATTACTTTTCTTTTACCAGCCATCATTCTTGCTCCTCCTATTCTTTCTGGAGAGTTAGAAGTAGGAGAATTTGCTAAAGCTGGTGCAGCTTTTAGAAGTATCTTGCTGGCTTTAACGTTAATTGTCATACAATTTGAACAATTGAGTAATTTCGCAGCAGGAATTAACCGTTTAGAAAGCTGTGCAAAATTTGCACGTACCGTACATAAAATACCATTAGGAGCATTAATTATTGATTTTAGGGAAGATAAGTTTTTTGCTATAGGTAATTTAACTTTATATACTCCAGATTATCAAACTACCTTAGTTAAAAATTTATCTCTTACAGTTAATCCCGGTGAATCATTATTAATTGTTGGTGCTAGCGGTGTGGGAAAAAGTTCTTTGCTAAGAGCTATGGCTGGTTTATGGTATTCAGGAAATGGTTCTATTATCCTTCCTCCCCAAGAAACAACACTATTTTTACCCCAACTTCCCTACATAATTTTAGGTTCCTTACGAGAACAACTTTTGTATCCCCAGCAACAACTGCATGTTTCCGATGAACAATTATTAGAAATGTTAGAAAAAGTTAACTTACCTTTGATTGGTAATAAAATTAGTAGCTTGGATAGCATAGTAGAATTTAATAAAATACTTTCAATGGGAGAACAACAACGTCTTGCCTTTGCTCGTTTACTACTTGCTCAGCCAAAATACGCTGTTTTAGATGAAGCTACTAGTTCCCTAGATATTAAAAACGAAAAATTACTCTACGCCCAATTACAACAGAGCAATATTACTTATATCAGTGTTGGTCATCGTTCTACATTGGTAGACTATCACGATCGCGTTTTACAACTTAATAATGACCATAGTTATAATTTAATGTCAAAAGATGAATATTCCCGCTAGGATTTTGTGATTGCTTCGCTTCCTTATCAAGGATAACTATTTATACTCCCTTCCCGGCCGTTATATTACCGGTGGGGATTGAGTTTCGGAGTGAGAGAGTTTCGGAGTAGTGGGATTTTTATAGGTAATCTGATAAGCGAGACGGGAGTAATAATTCTACAATTTCCGCAAAAATTTTCAAGACGTAGCAATGCTACGTCTTTATATTTGGTGGTGAAGAAAGTAGATGCATATTTTGGAGGTAATAAAATCAAGAATTAAACTGATTCAATTACTTTTTACGAGTCGCTATAGCCAACTTAACACCCTCTACCTGTCGCACTCTATCCATTACCTCGACAATTTTCCCGTGATTCACTGCTTCATCAGCATTCAACACCACCGTTAAAGACTGCTCGGGTTTTACTTTTTCTTTCACCCCTGCTTCTAACTTATCCAAAGTAATCGGCTGTTTGTTCAAAAACAATTTTCCATCCTTATTTACCGTTAGGGTAACTCGCGCCGGTTGAGTTGCTTTTTTGGCAGTAGATGCTTGGGGTAAATTTACTGGTAAACCTTCCGAACGAGTTAAAAACAGCGTTGACATGACAAAAAACGTCAAAATCGCGAATATCACATCAATCATCGGCACAATATTAATTTGTGCTGGTGTATCCGCTTCTTGTGGTAGACGCATTTATCTGTCTCCTCTCTCGTAACTACGACGGTAAAGTAATTCTAACTCTCCACCATATTCTTGAATTAACGCCATCTGCCTTTGATAAAATCCTCGAAATAGATTAGCAAACAGAAGTGTGAAAATCGCCACAACTAAACCAGTCGCAGTAGAAACTAGCGCTTCACTAATACCACCAGTTACATTCACTGTTTGAGAACCTCCCACATTACCAAGATTCAAGGAAGAAAAAGAACGAATTAATCCTAATACAGTACCCAGAAGCCCTAACAATGGTGAAAGAGAAATAATTGTGTCAAATATATTTTGGAAGCGTTTAATTAAAGGTATTTCTGCTTGCGCTTGACTTTCAAGCGCTAAACGAAACTCTTCCGGGGTAGCTTCTTCTAATGCCAAAGCAGCAAGAAACATTCGAGGAATAGGTAAATCTGCGTATCTTTTCAATAAATCAATTGCACTTACAACATTATTCCCACGATAGAAAGTTAGTGCATCTCGTACTACTTTAGGCTGACGATTATTTATCTTCAGCCAAAAAGACATCCGTTCAATAATTAGCGTCAATGCCAATACCGAAAAACCCAGCAGTGGATAGATAACTTCGCCACCTGCCGATAATAGAGAGAATAGATTATTTATTCCCATGTATAATTCTCAAATAAGTTAATTTACGCTATACGCTATCACCTACCTACAGATGCAGATGATAGTAGTTTTCAACTTAACTTAGAACAAATGACAACTGATGTCAATCATAGTAAGTTATAAAAGAGGCAAGAGGCAAAAGGCAAGAGGTAAAAGGCAAGAGATAGAGAATTAGGAACTACTGATTTTTTTTTAATTTTCAAGTAAGATTCCTATATTGTAAAACAATTAATTAATTAATTAATTAATTAAATACAAAATTTGATTATGATTCTTCGCTAAAAATGTAATTTAAACGACCATATAAATCAAATATAGATAAATACTTATAAACCTCATCTATCTTAAACTCCCTCTCCTTAATAAGGAGAGGGGTGGGGTGAGGTAAACCAACATTTTACGAAATAAAAACTAAAATTAAGTCGATGACTTCAATATTTTCTTCAGTTGTAAGATAGCTGATTCGATTTTATCAATACTCCCAGGATTTACCAATCCATAATAATCAAAAATATAGACTTTTTCACTTTGAGCCGCTCTTAGCTTACCCCAAAAAGACTTCGACTTTAATTGATTAAGAACCCCTGCCCTGGCTGGATCTACGACTAATAATATCTCTGGATTTTCTTGAACTATTTTTTCTTCCGAAAGTGTTACATAACCTTGTCCTATTGATTCTCCCTGTAAATTTGCTGTTAAATTGTTAGCATTTAATTTATTCAGTATGTCACCAGTCCAACTGTTTTTATTAGGAGACAAAACTGGTTGACTACTAACTAGCACCAGAATAGAAGAATTGTTAGCTGGTATATCTTTGAGAAATGAATCGTATTTTGCTAATAAAGGCTTTGCGTCTGTATTTGTAGCTGAAGCTAAATCCTTTGTATGCTTGATTAAAGAATCCCAACTATTTGTTTCATTAGCTAAAGTTGTAATTCCTAAATCTTTTAATTGTTTAAAAGTTTGGTCGTGGAATCCAACCGCACCAATAACTAAATCTGGTTTAAGAGCAATTATTTTTTCTATATTGGGAGGTGTTCTCCCTTCGCTTACTGTTGGTAATTCTTTAAATCTTTCATCTTTTCTCAACAATCTACTACCGGGAATACCAACTAATCTTGTTGCATCAAGTCTGTGTATAATATCAGCAGATAATGATGTTAAAGCAACCACTCTTTTAGCGTTTTCAATTTTAGGTTTAGAGCCTTGACTTTCTTTTACTTGAGTAACAGTACTTGGAGATTCAGAAATATTTTCTGAGTTTTGAGGATTTTCGATAGTTGTGGAATTACAAGCTATTAACAGTAAATTTAATAAAATAACAAGAGTGCGAATTTTGAAAGTTTTGTACATGACTGTATGATGTGTGATTTTAATGTCATTATAGTTTTAAATACATTAATAGAGGCTTCATAGTAAAAGCCTCTATAACATACCATTTAAAATGTCACTTTCAAGCCAACAGTAGCATTGAAACCGGGATATGTCCGACGTTCAATGTTAGAATCACCAATTGTCAATCCTCTGACATCTTGCCAGTTCCAATACTTCTCGTCTAACAGGTTAAATAAACCAAAATTCAAAGCAACTTTTTCGCTGAAATTATAGTACCCTAATAAGTCTAAAGTAAAGTAGCCATCAGGAATAAATAAATCAGTTCCAGTTTCAGCAGCCCGTTCATTAGCTGCGACAAATGTACCCACTAATTCGCTTCCCCAACGGTTTTCTGGTGCGCGATAACGCAGTCCAACTACAGCCTTGAAGGGGTCTACAGTATCCAAAGGTTGGTCGTTCTCAAAGTCGTTTCCTTCAGTCCAAGCCAAACTACCAATCAAACTCAAACCTTCTTTACCAGGACTAAAACGGTATTCGGCTTTGGCTTCTACACCATAAGTCTCGGCACCTTCTAGGTTTTGAGATTGGAATTGTGAATATTCCCGACCGTTGATGGTTGTTGTACCAACAAACTGTGTACCGATAAAGTTATCGTAGCGGTTATAAAACCCAGTCAAACCAAAATCCAACTGAGAATAACTACCCTTGATCCCAATTTCGTAACTGTCGCTGGTTTCGGGTTCTAAATTATTGTTGGGAAGAACTGTATAACCAAACAAGAAATTGGTAAAAGCGATATTTGCATCATCGTAGGGAGGGCTGCGGAAACCACGGGCATACTGAGCATATGCGGATAATTCTGGTGTAACTTTGTAGTTCAAACCTAATTTAGGCGAAATAGCTGATGCATCAAAATCTTCAACATCATAATTGCTGATGTTGATGTTTTGAAAATCTTGGTCGGGATTTGCTGTCAGTTTGTAATAATTAAAACTTAATCCTGGGATTATCGTCAGACGATTATTAGCTAATTCAATTTCATCTTGTACGTAAACACGAAATCTCAAAGTTTCAGTATCGGGGAAGGTTTTGTTGGGATAGGTTTCACCACTTATAACCTTATTAATATCACCCGTTGCTAAATCTGTTTCTGTCCTATCTCGAGGCCGAGAAGTTTCGGTATTAAATAACTCGAAACCGTAAACTAAACGATGGTTGACACTACCCGTTTGAAAATTACTCTCAAACTGAGCATCTCCACCAAAAACACTCTGCTCAAAGCTATTTACATCTTCTCGCAAAGTTGTAGCAATAGGACCTCTACCCCGCAAGCTGTTAACTTCTTCATTCGCTTGTGCATCCTGATAATAAACTTGCCATTTAAATTTCTGTAACCAGCTATTATCCGGATTATCGTATTCCTGTCCTAAGCTAATGCGATAACGTTGATTTTCATACTCAGCAGAACTATCAAAAACAGTAGTACCGCGAGATGTCCCCAGACTGCTAAGTAAATTAGTATCGACGTTGCTACTGAATCTTTCCCCTGTCAACTTAAAGGTATTGCTGTCATTAGCTTTGTAAACCAGCTTACCAGTAAAGTTTACATCACTACTATCTTGAGGATCGGCGATCGCAGTACCGTAATTCTTAAATTCAGAACCATTAGTATGAGTCAAAACTGCTGAAGCCTGAACCTTTCCATCTTCACTTTCGGCTGCCACAATCCCCGTAAATTTACGGCTTTCATCTGTGCTGTCATAGGTATATTTAACACTACCGAATGAAGTTCCATCTACGAGAAACAGATAATCATCTGGGTCTTTAGTGATAAATGAAACCACACCACCAAGAGCATCACTTCCATACAGGGTGGAAGCGGGGCCGCGAATAATTTCTGCTCGTTTGAGAGTGTCTAGATCGAAGTAGTCGCGCGAACGACCAAAGTAGTTATCGGGTTGACGAATTCCATCAACCTGAATCAAGACTCTGTTACCACCGATACCGCGAATCGTAAAATCCTGATTCCCACGATTTCTATCCTTCCCTACAGACACTCCTGGTTCGTAGCGAACTAAATCAGTTAATTCATTAACCACCTGTCTTTCAACATCCTCTGATTCAATCACAGTAATGTTTCCAGGAGTATCTTTTACAGGACGTTCGCTCCTTGTCCCTGTAACGGTAATTTCGATATCAGCTTCTTGCGTTTTTTCTTTCTCTTTATCTGATTCTGCTTGTGCAATTTTACTTTCCTTGCTTTTCGGTTCTGCAAGTAAATCTTGAGCACTAGTACTGAACTGTTCTACCTCATGTAAATCTTGTATTTCTGGTGATACAGATTCAGCCAAGGTTGCAGGTAGGATTCCCAGATTTAGCAATACAACGTTGAAGAGTAATAGGTACAAATATTTGAGGTTCATTGTCATTAAAACCGAATGGTGAGCATTGTTACAAACTTTCAGCCACAGTCTTATGATCTCCTACAACAGCAATCCCCAAGACCACTACATTTTCTTTTAATAGCTATGTAGGAATATTGCCATCAATTGAATCGTGTATTTTAATTTAAAGTTATTGAATATAGTTGTCAATAATTATTTACACAAAAGGTGAGATTAATAAAAAGTAAAAAAGTAAAAAAAAACTTGTAAATTCAATAAAGGCTGAATTTACAAGAAAATTACCATTAAAACGATTAACCAGCACCAATCGCTATCTAAAATCTGCAAGATGGGAAAATGCAAATATCCACGTTTTTCTCAAACTTGTTGCAAAACGTAAACGGTCAGGTTAATTAAGTGAGAGCTATGTGCTGAGTGCTGGTATCAACACAGAAAGTAGTTTAAAATAATACATCCTGATGTATAAATAACTAATATAGTTTAGTTGAAATAATTTGTCAATAGTTTTAGTTTTTTTGGTTTTATCAAAAATCATTCACTCCATACATTAAACGAAGGAAGAGCGGAG
>DESS01000169.1:0-1453 GCA_002361335.1 Richelia sp. UBA3308 | reverse complement strand
GTTGTCTATAGTTACGTGAACCCGAAGTTGTTTGGAATTGCGATGGGGTATAATGCCCAACCCAATTCGTCCACCGTCTTGTGCCGCTTGTTTTAAACCCATATGTTTAGTTAAATCCCTTGCTAAAATTATGATTTTTTTAATAATTACTATAATTTAAGATGCATTATCATCCAGTAGATTTTTAAAGGTTTAGCCCCCAGATTTATCCGTGGATTATACTCTGTCGAAGCCCTCAATTCCGATGGGGAATTAATTACGTTCCCAAAACGTCTCCCCAGTTACGAATTACGAATTACGAATTACGAATTACGAATTACGAATTACGAATTACGAATTATATAGTTAACTTGCCATATATATCCGTAAATAAATAGCATGGCTAAAACAAAATGTACAAAGGTAATCAAAATATAGTCAATAGCCGCTTACTGTTAGCTGTTTTGTTGTTGAGTGTTGCCCTAATTTTCACCTTAGCATTATCTATATCTCAAGGTGCAGTGAGTATGAGTTTGTCAGAAATTTGGCAAGCATTATTACATAAAGGTGATCCCCTAAATCAAACGATTCTTTGGGATTTGCGAATGCCACGGATTCTGGCATCGATGCTGGTAGGTGCGGCTTTGGGAATGTCGGGAGCATTATTACAGGGAATGTTGCGTAATAGCCTTGCGAGTCCATTTATTCTCGGTATTTCTGCTGGAGCGGGATTAGTGACTGTAGCAATGATCGTTTTAGAATTATGGACCGCATGGATTCCTCTTGCAGCTTGGTTGGGAGCGATTTTGACTGCAATTACAGTAATTTTGCTTGGTCGCGGACAAGGAGGAATTAGAGTTGAAAAATTGATACTGGGGGGAGTTGCGGTTAGTTCCTTATTAGGTGCGCTGCAGAGTACATTATTGCTTTTGGCAGAAGACGGTAGAGTTCAGCAAGCGTTAAATTGGCTTATCGGTAGTTTAAACGGACGCGGTTGGAGTGAAGTCAAAGTGGCTGCTCCCTATATGTTAGTAGCATTAGTTGCGGGATGTTTGTTAGCAAGGTGGGTAAATGTACTAGCTTTAGGAGATGATTTAGCGGTAGGTTTGGGGGTTTCTTTAGTACGCAGTCGGATTTTGATTGGTGCTGTAGCCACACTTTTAGCAGCAGGTGCGGTGAGTATCGCTGGATTAATTGGATTTGTGGGTTTGGTAGTTCCTCACGGAGTACGCTTACTTGTAGGTACCGATTATCGTTTGTGTTTACCACTTTCGGCGCTGGGGGGTGCATGGTTATTAACTTTTGCAGATTTACTTTCTCGTCTGGGAGCAGTAGAGTTACCTGTAGGTGCAGTCACAGCTTTGCTCGGTTCTCCCTTATTTATTTGGTTGCTATATCGCCGCTCTGGCACAATGAACAATTAACAACGATCGCGGATTAAATGGATTTCACTAACGAGTAAGGAGTAAGGAGT
>DESS01000335.1 GCA_002361335.1 Richelia sp. UBA3308 | reverse complement strand
ATTATACCCCATCCCAATTCCAAACAACTTCGGGCGGAGCCGGAGATTCTCCGCCTCCGCTCTTCCTTCGTTTAAACACACTGCCTTGCTCAGGAATACCCACCCCTACTCTTATCTCAAAATCAAATATACTTATGAAGGTCGCAGCGCCAAAATTATTTTATAGAGTTCGCCGTGTTTTAATGCTCTGCATGTTAAAGTTAAAAATCTCAAGGTAAATACTCATGAAAAATTTATTATTTGTCACTCATTACTCTTAAATGCCTTCCTCTTAACTCCGTTCCCCCGTTCCTCATAACTCTTAACTTTGTTCTTCCCTTCCTCTTAACTCATAACTTTTCCCATTACCCCTAACTCCTCCCTCTGAATTAATAGATTATTTTTTCTCCCGACATATATAAAATAGTTTGTTTCATAAAAACACATCACTTGACGAAATGTTAAGTTTTGTAAAAATGATAGATTAAAAACTAGAAAGAATATTTTTACATAGTTAAACTACAAAAACAGCATATGTACTTGCTATTAATAAAAAGTCAGCGAAGGCAAGTAGCCTAAATGATTCCAGTACAAGTAACATTAAAAAACTTCCTTAGTTATCAAGACGCAAGTTTAGATTTTAGCGGATTACATACGGCGTGCATTTGTGGTTCTAATGGCGCTGGTAAATCTTCGCTTTTGGAAGCGATCACTTGGGTAGTTTGGGGTGAAAGTAGAGCGGCTTCAGAGGATGATGTAATTCATGCTGGGGCCAAAGATGTTCGAGTTGATTTTATTTTTGAAGCGTCAGGACATACTTATAGGGTAATTCGTACTCGTCGTCGGGGTTCGAGTAGTGCTTTGGAGTTTCAAATTCAAACGGAGAAAGGATTTAAGTCCCTCACTGCTAAGGGTTTAAGAGCGACTCAAGATCAAATTCTCCATCACATTAAACTCGATTATGATACTTTTATTAATTCAGCTTACCTACGTCAAGGTCGTGCTGATGAGTTCATGCTCAAACGTCCCAATGAACGTAAAGAGATTTTAGCTGAATTATTAAAGTTAAATCAATACGATCAGTTGGAAGAGAAAGCCAAGGAATTATCACGGCATCTTAAAGCACGGGGAGAAGAATTAGAACGCAGTTTGCAGTCGATGATAAATCAACTGCAACAACAAGAAAATATTGCTCAACAAACAACTGAGTTAGAAACCGAACTCAAGGAACTGCAAAAATTACAGGATTCCGATGGGGTTCAATTACAAAGTTTGCAAGTTGTGGAACATCAGCGTCAAGGTTGGGAAGAACAATTACATTTTGTTCGACAACAATACAACAATCTCACTCAAGATAGCAAACGTCTCGAAAGCGAACAATCAAGCTTGAAAACTCAGCTTGAATCCACAGAAGAGTTATTAAATCAAAAAACAGAGATTAAAGCCGGATACGCCCATTACCAAACTTTGCAATCTCAAGAAGTTGCAGAAGGCACTTTGTTTGCACAATACCAAAAGACACAGCAATTAGTTCAGCAGCGTCAGCAGCAGTTGAACAAACATATTCAATTAATTGAGCGACAGTTGCAACAAGCACAGGCACAATTGGAAGCCCTAGAGCAACTTGAAGTTGATATTCACCAGACTCTGAATAATACGGGTGATGTGGAAACAGCCCTGCAAAAATTAAAACTAGCCCGTCAGGGTTTAAGTAATTTGGATCGGTTACAAATGCAGGTTTCTCCCTTGTTGCAGCAGCGCTCCTCATTACAAACACAACTGCATCGTCAAGAAGCCGGAATAGTAGCTCGAATCGAACAGCTGCAAACGACTCAAAGACAATTACAAACACAACTGACATCAAAACCGCAACTTCAACAAGCGGTTATGGAAGTAGAAACGAAAATTGAAAAATTAGATAAAGATAAGATTTATTTGCAACGAGTACAGGAAAAAGGACAGGAAAGACGGCATTTTATGGAGCGCTTGCAGGCTCAGCAGCGCGAATATGAAAGGTTATTAGGGGAATTGGAGCAAAAATTACAAATGTTACAGAACCCTGATGCGGTTTGTCCTTTATGCGAACGTCCTTTAGATGAGCATCATTGGAATCGAGTAGTTGATAAAACCAACGATGAATACAAGGATACCCAAGGACAATTATGGGTATTTCGTGACCAAATGGCTGTGTCGGAACGAGAAATTCAGGTTCTCAGGCAGGAATATCGCAGTATAAATAGTAAATTGTGTTCTTATGAAAGTTTACGGGAGCATAAGGGAGAATTAGCTGCACAATTACAGGCGACGAACCAAGTTAATCGACAGATACAGCAAATAACTGCTGAAAAAGAGAGATTAGAAAGAACTCTGTATCTAAGTGATTATGCCCCTGAAAAACAAAAAGAATTGCAAGAATTAGAAGAGTATTTACAACAGCTCGATTACAACGAACAAAATCACGCCCTGGCTCGTAGCGAAGTTGAAAAATGGCGGTGGGCAGAAATTAAACAAGGGCAAATAAAAGATGCACGCAAACGACAAGCGCATTTAGCGGCGAAAAAACCCGAAATTCAAGCATTAATTCGTCAACTGCAAAATAAAATTAAGCATGAACTGGTTGATTCTGAAATTGCCAGAGAAATCCAGGATTTAGAAAATCAAATTGTCGAGATGGGTTACGATAACCAACGTCACAACCAACTCCGCATAGATATTAGACAAGCCCAGTCTTGGCATTTGCGCCACCAACAACTAATTTCGGCCCAGCAGCAGCATCCCGAAATCAAAAGGCGATCGCAAGCAATAGAGGAAGGGTTGAAAGCAAGATTGAGGGAAAAACAACAGTTGGCTTCTCAAATCGATCGCATCGTGGCACAGTTAGAACAAACTGCCAACCCCACCGAGCAAATTCAAACATTAGAACAACAATTAGCAAACCGTCGCCGCCAACTTGACGATAAACTTAATCATTTAGGGCGATTGCAGCAGCAATCTCAATATTTAGATAATTTACAAGTTGAATATAACCAACTGCAACAGCAATTAAAGCAAGTTCGTCAACAACAAAGAGTTTATCAGGAATTAGCCTTAGCTTTTGGTAAAAAAGGTATCCAGGCACTGATGATTGAGAACGTGCTTCCACAGCTAGAAGCCCAGACAAATCAACTACTTTCGCGATTGAGTGCCAATCAACTACACGTACAATTTGTTACCCAAAGAGCCGGTAAAAGTAGTAAAGGCAAGAAGAAAAATGCCAAATTAATAGACACCTTAGATATTTTAATTGCCGATGCCAGAGGTACCCGAGCATATGAAACTTACTCTGGTGGAGAAGCTTTTAGGATCAACTTTGCAATTCGTTTAGCATTAGCCAAATTACTAGCCCAGCGAGCTGGAGCAGCCTTACAATTACTGATAATTGATGAAGGATTCGGCACCCAAGACAATGAAGGATGCGACAGATTAATTGCAGCAATTAATGCGATCGCACCCGACTTTGCTTGTATCCTCACTGTGACTCATATGCCGCACCTCAAGGAAGCTTTTGCAGCACGTATTGAGGTAAATAAAACACAGGATGGTTCTCAAATACGTATGATGGTTTAATTGAGCATGCCCCATCCCCCATTCCCAATTCTTAATTCTTAATTCTTAATTCTTAATTCCCAATACCCTATTCCAAAACTCCTTTCTTCAATTCAAACTCATCAAACTTAATCACTTCATAATCGGGTTTACGGGTATCAAAACGATAACTACTAATCCTACCATGTTCTGTATCAAAGATGCTAAAAACAGTAATTTCATTACTGGCAATATAAGGTAATGGTTTACCATATTCATCTAAAAGCGGAGCAATTGTTGGTACTACTGGTTCTAAACCGTAGGGGTCGCCAATTTCTGTATAATTATTATTAACTATATTTGGTAAATTTCCCCGGCAACTATCTCCATATGCCGCACCGTATGAATTTCCGACATTTGATGTTTCTAAAAAGTGCATTCCACTCGGACTTACAAACCGATTCCATAAATGAGAATGTCCGTAAAATACTAACTGTACACCTGCTTGTTCTAAAAGGGGTACTAAATCACGGATAATATAATCTTGTTCTTTGGGATATTCATAATCCACTGATGTAATGTTACCATTGTCATCCCGTTCGATTAACTGTACTGGATCGGTGTAAGCTGGTACGATATTATCTCCTAAAGTATGGGGTGGATGATGAAACATTACAACCTTGAATCTTGCTGTGATAAATTCGAGGCTACTTAGTTCTTTAACAAGCCAATTATATTGAGTGCTACCCTTGGCAATCGCTTCGTAAATATGCTGTCCATATCCCCAATTTTCCGGATTGTTTAACTCGCTTTCTGGTTCGGCGTATTTGCCTCTATGGGAGTTTTTTGTGGTAGGATGTCGCCACATATTAGTTACATTTAAAGCTATAAGGCGCACATCACCAAAAGTAACTGCGTAATAACCTTTTTCACCTGTCTCAGTTTCAGGCAAGCTAAATATTTTCTCGAAGGTATCGGTATTGAAGGAATTATCTTCTAAATTTTCTTCCCCGTACAGCTGATGAGCAACATCACGAGGAATTGTATCATTAAATTCTTCATTCAAGCTTTTACCGGTGTTAAAACGTCCCATCACTTCATGATTTCCAATACAAGGAAATATCGGAGCATTTTGAATAATTTGTCCTCCTGTATAAGTTGTTTTTACCCCATCGTATTCCATTACATAGCTAGCATTTCCTTGCAAACAAGGAAAAAAAGCATTTCCACGATTATCATCAAACCATTCACTGGCGCGATCTGGTATATTAGCTAAGTCACCAGCAAAAAAAACAGCATCAATTCTTTTAAAGGTTTCTGTAACTTTTTGTAAATTAGCTGCCACCATCGGTTTGATTTGATGGTCAGAAGTCAATAAAATTTTTAGTGGTTTACCTATTGATGGTGCTGGTTCAAGAGTATAGGTTCGACTACTGATTAACTCTGTGTCTTCTGTAATGCTTGTAACGCGATAAGAAATTCGTTTATCTGGAGTTAAATCCGTTAAATGAGCTTCATGTCGCCAAATTTCCCGTAAAACCGGTTTATGATAAATTTGTCCGTCTGCAATTTGCTTTCCTACTCGCGATTGTTCGTCTTCTCTTAAATGAATTGGTCTGATATTTTTTGTAAACACACTCTTAAGTAAGTTACTACCGTATGCTACTGCATGTCCATCACCCATAAACTCAGTAAACCATACAACTCGTATGGATGTTTCATTCGGGAATTGCAAAAATGGTTCTGTCAATAATTTTAATCTCGATTTCATCGTATTATTGCCTAGGAATCAAGTAAGTTAAGCGAATCTCAAATTAGCTATGAGACATCACGTTTGCTGTTTTTTATCTTCAAAAAAACAATCAACTATTTGTATAAATATATTTCTATTTTGGTAGTATTCAAAGCAATACTTTTAGCTATTTGTATAAAAAAAATTCGTTTCTTCAGTATAAAGGTATCCTAAAAAAGATTCATTTGAAATTAAAGGAAGGAAGAGCGGAGGCGGAGAT
>DESS01000336.1 GCA_002361335.1 Richelia sp. UBA3308 | reverse complement strand
CCGAATTAAGCCCACCATTAGGTGGGCTTGTTTTGGGTAGCCCCACCATAGCCTTTTGGAGGGCGCTGCCCGCGCAGCCTCATACAAAATTGGTATAAGAGGATGTGCCGGAAAGTGAATTAACTGAAAATTTTTATATCCCCCTAAATGTGAGGAAAATTGTAATCGGGTACAAGCAATAAGAAAAAGTTAAATCAGGAAATTAAGTAATTATCAATACTTGATAAATTAATTATTTATATGTAATATCCATGAGATATCTTTGATTTCGGATTGAGAATTTACTTTGATAATTGATAATTTTTGATTAAATTTCACCGGCATCACATTACACCCGTATAAATGATAATTTTATGACTAATTCTATATATTTACCAAGACCGAGGGAAGCTGCTGGCACTTATTTGAGAATTGTATCGATCAATGATGTTTATGAAATTGAAAATTATCCTTATGTTCAAACAGCCATTCGATCGCTGAAGCAAACAACAGAGGATGGGGTGGTAGTTTCTTGTCTGTGTGGGGATTTTCTATCACCTTGTTTGTTAACATCTTTGGATGGTGGTAAAGCGATGTTGGATGTACTCAAGATAGTAGAAATTGATTACATTTGCTTTGGCAATCACGAATTTGATGTGGATTTAGATATACTAAAGCAACGCTTAAAAACTTGTCCAAATACATTTTTGAATAGCAATATTTCTAATTTAGAAATTTTTGATATTCTTGGTAATCCCCTACCAAAATACGAAATTTTAGAAGTGGGAAAACGTAAAGTCGCATTTACAGGATTTTGTACCGATGATACTGATATATTTAGACCCGGAACAAATTTGATAATTCAACCTGTTTTTGATACTTTAATAGATACTTGGTCTGAATGTAATTTTGAAGTAGAGATCGTTATTCCTTTAACCCATCAAAGCATCATTGAAGATAGAAAATTAGCTGAAAAAATTAAACAATCTGACCAACTAAAAGGTAAAATTCCGGTAATTTTTGGCGGTCACGAACATGAAGTTTATATTGAAGAAATTGCTGATAGTCGTATTGTCAAGGCTGGACAAGATGCCAATAATATTTTAGTAGTAGATATTTGGTGGTCTATAGACGATCGCCTACATAGCGCCGTTCATTTATTGCCAACCAGTCACTTCAAGCCAGAAGCAAAAGTACAAATTTTTGTAGAAGAAAAGCAACAACTTCTGAGTAAGCTGATGGATGTAGAAATTTTTAAAGTAAAAGAATCTATATCCTCCAAAAGAACCAGATTCCAACCAGAAAAAGTCGCTTCAACTTTATGTTCTTATATCAAAAAAAGCTTACAAAATAATCTCGATATTGTGATTCTTCAAGGAGGATGTATTAGAGGCGATCGCGATTATCAACAAGGTACATCTTTTACTTATGGTAATTTGTTGGAAGAACTGCCATTCAATACAGAAATTGCAGTGATTCAAGTTCCTGGAGAAGTTTTGCAAAAGGCGATCGCCCTCACGCGCAGTCGGCCAGATATTGAAGCGTCAAGTTATTTACACACAGATTTTGATACCATTATTGAAGAATACCCTTCTTTAAAAATCCTCAGCATTAACCATATACCTTTTAATCCACTTCATATGTATAAAGTTGGCATTTATCAATTCTTGCTGACTGGCTTAGATGAAATTGAACCCCTGGTAGATTATATTAATACTCATGGCGGCGCACCTCCTTTAGAACAATGTATTCCAGGCAAAAATTTAATTGTAGAAGTTTG
The DNA here is from genome assembly GCA_002361335.1 of Richelia sp. UBA3308. Lineage (GTDB taxonomy): Bacteria > Cyanobacteriota > Cyanobacteriia > Cyanobacteriales > Nostocaceae > Rivularia. The sequence goes on along the minus strand of DESS01000336.1, from coordinate 11,562 downwards.
CATGAAAGATGCGTGGCGAAACTTGATTAATTTTGAAGAATGGGATAGCAATCGCGATGGCAAAATATCTAAGGCTGAATTACAACAAGGTATAAACAAGGCATTTGAATTTTTAGATCGCGATGGAGATCAATTTATTTCGCCTTCAGAATTGCGTGCAGCTCTGTTAGAAAAGACAGGAAATGCAGATAACGGTTTGATTGATATGATGTTTCAGTCTCTTGATGTCAATGATGATGGTATGATTTCTATGGATGAAATCGCATCTTTGGCAATTTGATCTGAGTAAGGAGTAATAAGTAATAAGTAATGAGTCATAAGTATTCATGAGTAGTAGAATAGGCACTATAAAGGTAATGTGGGTTATATAGTAAATGTAATTCATAATTCATAATTCATAATTCAGGCAGGGCGGCCCCATAAATAAATAATGGTGCTTTAACTCCGCAAGTTTAAATTAATTTCCATAAATAAATAATGGTGCTTTAAACCAAAATTTATGAATTACTAATTACTAATTACTAATTAATTCGGTAAGTAATTAGCCGGACTTGATATGATTCGATACAGGAATAGAAAAGATATCTTCACAAGTTGTTAACAGCAAGAATATTCCATCATTCACAAAACCCAAATTCGGTTTATCAGAACTGATAACTGAAATGACAAGGAATTGGCTATCTGAGACAATAAATATAACCCATCTCTTTAGATGGGCTATATTGACAGATTATTTAATGTTTAATTAATTAATAAAATCGGAAAATCTTTTCCAATTCATGCTAATAGTGTTTATGAACACCAGCTGCATCTATAACGGCTTGAAAAAATTGAACATTACATCCCTTCTCATCATCGCTGATAGTTCCTTGAAGCTGAACTACTTCAAAAGTTTGAAATTCCAGATCGTTATGTTTACCTCCAAATTTTAATTCTCTAATACCTTCTCTAACAGCATCATCGAAACTTTGGTCGGAAGAAGCTATGATACGAATTACATCTTGATGAAGATTTTGGTTAGAACCGTGCATGATTATTCCTTACTCTAAAAGAGTTATTTTTTTCAGTACAACCATTACCCCAGTTGTTTTTATCCATCTTACGAAAAATGAGATTTTTTCGTAATAATTTGATACAAATAATTTCCTGCGCTATTGTTTGATAGTGGTTATTTTCTAGTCAAAAGAAAAATAAAAGGCAATTAATCAAGACTAAAGTAGCGGTAATTCATAAATTAATTGAGTTAATCTCATGTTTTGCCTAAAAAATAGTCATAATACCCAAAAATTAGATTATAAATGGCAAAAACCAACTCCATCTCTCAATCAACTTCTGGTTTATATTTATTTCTAAACAGTTTCTAATTACAAACGAAATTAATCTGACAAAAAAATATATGAACAATAGTAGCCATAAGAATTTAACATGGTTATAAGAGTGCCGTGATATGTTATCTTCTTCCATGAGCTACTATATTTCCCCCCGTTTTCAAGATAAACTCGCCGTTCACATTACTAAAAACTATCTCGATCTTCCGAATGTTCGAGTTCCTTTGATTTTAGGTATTCACGGGCGTAAGGGTGAAGGAAAATCCTTTCAATGTGAATTAGTCTTTGAAAAAATGGGTGTGGAGGTAACTCTGATCTCTGGTGGTGAATTGGAAAGCCCTGATGCCGGAGATCCAGCGCGGTTAATTCGCTTACGCTATCGCGAAACTGCCGAATTAATCAAGGTGCGCGGTAAAATGTGTGTGTTGATGATTAACGATCTTGATGCGGGTGCTGGGCGTTTTGATGAAGGTACTCAGTACACGGTGAATACCCAATTGGTAAACGCTACATTGATGAACATTGCCGATAATCCTACCGATGTACAATTACCTGGTAGTTATGATTCTAACCCTTTGCATCGCGTTCCGATTATTGTCACCGGCAACGATTTTTCTACCTTATATGCGCCTTTGATTCGCGACGGCAGAATGGAGAAGTTTTACTGGGAACCTAATAGAGATGACAAAATTGGCATTGTGGGAGGAATTTTTAGCGAAGATGGTTTGTCAAAACAAGATATAGAAAAGCTGGTAGAAAATTTTCCTACTCAAGCAGTTGATTTTTATAGCGCATTGCGATCGCGAATTTATGACGAACAAATTCGCAAGTTTATCCACGATACAGGAATAGAAAAGGTATCTTCGCGGGTTGTTAACAGTAACAATATTCCATCATTCACAAAACCCAAATTCAGTTTATCAGATTTGATGGATATGGCTAAGTTTATGGTTGAGGAACAAAAACGAGTGGATGATTCACACTTAGTAGAAGAATACAATCGTGGTGCATTACGACATCAAAAATATTTTATACCACAACCAGCACAAACACCCGTATATGAAGCGAGACCAACAGCGAATTTTGATGGAGAACCATTACCTACATACCACGCAAGACCTAGCTATCAAGCAGAAGCTGAAGCTGTAGAAATTCCCGATATCCCATCTTCTCCTAAATTAGAAAAAAAAGGTATAAATAGTAGCATAATCAAGAAAATTGATATCACCAAAAATACGCAAATTCCAACTACCCATGTGGGGCCAGAAATACTCAGCTATATGCAGAATATTTTGTCATCAGGAAACCATCTGAGCATAGAATATGCAGATAAACACCAATTTAGCAAGGGTGAATGGCAAAGGTTTTCAACTCACGAAATAGATGATATGGCAGATGCCATTGGAGATTTGGAAAGATGTTTAGTCGATCGCGCTAACGACTACGTGAGGGTAGCAGGAATCGACTATAAAACCAAGCAAGCAGTCATGGCAACCATAATTCAAAATCCCAACGAAAAACCGAATGGTTCGACATTCCGTTATCCACCGACACCGACTCGATATTCCAACGAACAAAGTAGCGATTCAAGTTTCCGTTATCCACCGACAGCAACTCCCTTCCCGGCTCCCCATACATCAGCTTCCAGTTATACCGCAACCAGTCACGCTCCTGAATCGAGAGATTATCATACTTTCCGAGACGGTAATCCACATAATGCACAAATTCCTACAGTCCATCTAGACCCATTAATTTTAGAACAAATGCGGGAAATTTTGGCATCAGGAAACCATATCGGTATAGAATACGTAGACCAGCGTAGATTCCGCATCGGTTCATGGAAGAGTTTTGCCGGACATCAAATCGAAGATATGGCAGATGCGATCGCAGCATTGGAAGCCTGTTTAGTCGAACATAACAACGACTACGTGCGTATTTTCGCAATTGAACCCCAAGCCAAGCGGCGGTTATCAGAAATCATAATTCAGCGTCCAAATGACACAATTGTCAGGAAATGATAATGTAGAGACGCGAAATCCTTGCGTCTGTACAGAATATGTATGAAAACCGAAAAAAAGCAATCAATTCCAGAAACATCGAACTAAAGCCGCCCTAGTTGCGATTCCCACAACACCATCAGCAGCAATAGCATTATTTTTTTGAAACTTAATTACAGCAGCTTTGGTATTTTGATCGAAAACACCATTAATAGAGCCAAAATAAAAACCAAGTTGTTTTAAATATTCTTGAATATCTCTGACATCATCTCCAGTGGAACCTTCCTTCAGAGAAACAAAAGATTTCGACATTTTATTTTATAGAAATAATTAATTGGATTCTCTTATTTTATAAAACCTGAGTGGATGGTAGTCAACTCAGGTTGATTACAGAAATATTTAATAATAAAAAGTTTAAAAATTCAGAACTTACGACAATTAACAATCAACTATCGATTCAACTTTTAAAGTATAAGTACTATTACCGCGAATAGCACCTACATTAATCGAATATTTACCAGCTTCTAGAAAAACTTGAGAATTGCTTGCTTGTTGTGCATAAACTTTGCCATCTGCAACTCTAACTAATTCAAATACCGCATTATTTCCTATAGAAGTAATTACAATTCTAAAATTTTGTTCTGGTTCAACTTCAAGTCTGTGAATAACAGCTTCACCTCCTACCGCAGCATATTCTATAACTTCATATCCTTTCCCTTGAGTAAAGTCCAAAAATTTTCCGTAACTGTAAGTTGAAAGTTGATTGATTAACTGCTGATTAAAACCCTCAGAAAGCATAGCTTCATAAGTTTGTCTTGCCACAACTCCATCAACAACTAAACCCTTACCTTGCTGAAAGTTTTTTACAGCTTGTTCAGTTGCTTGTCCAAAATTGGCATCTTCTAAAATCCCATGGCTACTACCAGCAACGTAATTAAGGAATTTTTGCAAAATTAAAACATCGCGTCCATCATCACTCTTTTTAAGTGGTAATTTAATAAATGTTTCTGTATCTAATCCCGCAAAAAAAGCGTTAAGCCTGTCTTTATAATCTACATCATGAAGTAAATGGCGATATAAAGCTGCCCAGGTTTCTTTTCCTACAATACCATCTACTTGCAAACCCCAATTTTGTTGAAACCAAATTACAGCTTCTTTGGTTTTGTTACCAAAAGATTCATCAACAGTTAAAGCTTGCAAATCATAAATATTAAACATCTGTTGAAGTACTGTGACTTCTTCACCCGTACTACCTTCTTGTAAAGTTTCTCTTTTCGTTAACCATACAGCTTCATCCAATTGTAAAATCGTTTGTACATCAACTAATCCATTATTAAGAAGATGACTGTAAAGCTGTTGAAATTTAATTACTGCTGCTTTTGTTTTACTACCAAAAATGCCATCGATTGCACCAAAATATAAACTAAGTTGTTTTAAAGCTTCCTGTAACTTTGTCACTTTTAACCCGGTTACGCCTTCTTCGATAATAATAAAACTAGTAGTCATTTGATACCAATTACTTGTATATTTTTACTCCCATAACTACATAGTACCCTTGGAGTTTCCGGAAATATACTTTACTTTTATACAATAAATAAACTGCAAAACAAATAAATACTTCTATAAATTTGGAATTAGGTATGGGAAATAAAAAGCGAAGAACGAAAAAAGCTTTAACTGCGAGAGTCAAAGCTTCAAAACAAATGAAATGATTTTTGGAAATAAAATTGGAAATAAAAAGAATTACTGAAATTTCTCAACAGCATTGTTGAAAGCATTGTTTAATTCATTCCAAGCGCTTTCAAAACCTGCTTTTAAATCTTCCCAAGCATCTTCAGAGGCTTTAGCAATTTCATCTAATTTAGCTTCTGCTGCATCGCGCTTGCTAGTTAAATCTTCAATAATACTATAATAATTAATTTCGGCATCAGCTTTAGCTTCAGCCGCTTGTGCTTTCATTTGATCGATTTGAGCATTAAGTTTATCAAGTTGAGCCTTTACTTTATCTTCGTAAGCTTGCTTTGTTTCTGATTCCATGACAATTATCTAATTATGAAAGGTTAACTGAATTACGCAGTGGTAGTATAAGAATTCTCAAATATCATTTCTATGGGTTATTTATACAAAAAAGGTAATTTAATCGAAAGTTCAGCCTTAAGATTATCTCGTTGATTATGTTATTTAAGAAACAAATTCAAACTCTTTTGTAATATTCCATTTTTTATTTTCATGCTTTAACAGAGTCAACTTCCCAGCATTAAACTCGAAATGCAATTCTTGATTTTCAAATTCCATCCAAGCAGCTTTAAATTTACTTCGTTTCAAATCTTTAAAAGCAACTGTCATATGAGGAGTAAAACTGCGTATTTTTCCAATTTTGTCAACTATCCCCAGATGGTTTTCCAAATACGCCATTAGATAGGTTTGCAAATTCATTAATTCTGGAGTTTGAATAACATCAATATATATAACGTGGGGAACAAAGGCATTATAACCATCAAGAATTATTGGTATGGAATCTTGTGCGTTGGCAAAGTTGTCTAAACAAACTTCAAGGTTGGTTAATTTATCTGAATCCCATTCAAAAGGCGGTTGTAAGGTTATGTGTGGTGGGGATTTTTGAGCGTGCTTGCTGTCATATTTATCGGCAAAATACTGCTTAACCTCATTAGCGTAATCTTGAATTTTCTGTGGTGGTAGTAAAGCGATGAAGTATAAACTCATAGAATGCCCGAATTTAGAATTTAGAATTTAGAATTTAGAATGCCCGAAGTAATGATTAGAGTGAAAGCTATTCCCTTCCTCCACTTGTCCCCTTGTCTCCCCATGCCCCATGCCCAATGCCCAATGCCCAATGCCCAATACTCCATGCCCAAAAAAATTAACTTTATATTTTCTTAATTTTGTCATTTCTATGTCACATTTGTTTGGGATACTCGACATTATCGAATTCAGGTGTGGCTACTGATGAATCAAAAGTGGTTGTGGGAAAAGAAGAGAATTTTCATCAGTCTAAAGACTCAAATTATAAGTTAGTATCAAAAATTTTCGCATCAAAAGGATGGTACTAGCATGAGTAAATCAAGAAATAAACTTCAAATATCACTCAACTTATCGGAAAAACAATCCTCTCAACCGCAAGTTACTCTGGGGTTAATCGATGCAGTAGCGATAATTGTCGGGATTGTCATTGGAGCGGGTATTTTTGAAACTCCTGCTTTGGTTGCTGCCAATACTGGTAATGGAATGACGTTAATTTGGCTATGGTTTGGTGGTGGTGTTATCTCTTTAATTGGGGCTTTATGTTTTGCTGAGTTAGCTACTACTTATCCTCATCCTGGTGGTAGCTACTACTATTTACGGCGTGCATTTGGCAAACAGATTGCTTTTTTATTTGCTTGGGCACGTCTTTTGGTAGTACAAACTGGTACTATTGCTCTTTTAGCGTTTGTTTTTGGTGACTATACTTCACAAATTTTTAGTCTGGGGGCTTATTCTGCATCTATTTATGCCGGGTTAGCCATATTTATCCTAACTGGGTTAAATATCATTGGTATTCAACAGGGTAAAGGCATACAAAATTGGTTAAGTGCTTTAAAAATTTTGGGTTTAGTTTTAGTTGTACTAGCTGGATTCGGTTTTGCGATCGCTTTTTCTCCTACTCAAGCAATATCTAACTCGTTAAATACTGATAGTAACTTGGGTTTGGCGTTAGTGTTTGTACTTTTAAGTTACGGAGGTTGGAATGAAGCAGCTTATATTTCTGCCGAATTAAAAGATGTCAGACGCAATATGCTCTATTCGTTGCTATGGAGTATTGCCATTATTACCGTAATTTACATTCTGATTAATTTCGCTTACCTCCAAGGTTTGGGAATTACTGCCATGGCTAACTCCTCAGCTGTGGCTGCGGATTTAATGCGTCGAGTATTCGGGCAACCAGGGGCAATATTTATTAGCCTGCTCATCGCTATTTCTACCCTAGGAGCCCTTAACGGTACAATTCTCACCGGCGCACGCAGTAACTACGCCCTCGGAAAAGATTTCTCATTGTTTTCTTTCCTAGGCACATGGCAAAATTATAGCAATACACCAGTAAACGCCTATCTCTTTCAAAGTGCGATCGCTCTTTTGTTAATTATCCTAGGAACTTTAACCCGCAAAGGTTTTGAAACCATGGTGGACTATACAGCACCGGTTTTTTGGTTCTTTTTCTTACTCTGTGGTATTTCCCTATTTATATTACGAATCAGAGAAACCCATACAGATAGACCTTTCCAGGTGCCACTCTATCCATTCACACCGATGATATTTTGTCTAAGTTGTGGTTATTTACTTTACTCTAGCCTTGCTTATACGGGAGTCGGTGCCTTTGTAGGTGTAGGAATGGTTTTACTTGGAGTACCGTTTTTATTCAAAACTAACCATTAATTAAGCCTCAATAATCAAAATTTACATCAAGGGTAATATTCCCCAACGCCTTCTAATCAAAGGAGAAAATATCATGCTCTTACAACCTATCAAAAGCTTAATTTTTCTCAGTCTGGGTGTTACAACTTTATTCTTGATTAGTTGTACAAAACAGAACGTCAAAGCCCAGCAAAACTCCACATTACAAGCCGAAACACCACCAGTAATTCCTACACCACAACCTAGTGCAGATGTACCCTATGTACCCACAGCCTATGAAGTTGTTGAACAAATGCTAGAAATGGCGTCCGTTTCTGATAAAGATATTGTCTACGATTTGGGTAGCGGTGATGGACGCATTCCCATTACTGCCGTGAAAAAATATAATGCTTTGAGAGCTACTGGTGTAGAAATTAATCCCGATTTAGTTCAAGAAAGCCAAAATAATGCCAAAAAAGCCGGTGTTAGCGATCGAGTTAATTTTTTACAGCAAGATTTATTTAAAACTGATTTAAGCGATGCGACGGTGGTAACCCTTTATTTATTACCTGATGTCAATTTAAAATTACGACCAAAGTTATTACAGGAACTCAAACCAGGTACTCGCATCGTTTCCCACGCTTTTGATATGGGTGATTGGATACCCGATCGCGTTGAGCAGGTAAAAGATAAAAATGGTCGATCCTATACTCTTTATCAATGGACTATACCACAAAATGTTCCCGATAATTTACTTAATTAGTTCTTGGGCATGGGAGCAGGGGGAATGGCCGAATTTAGAATGCCCGAATTTAGAATGCCCGAATTTGGGCATGGGGCATGGGGCATTGGGCATTGGGCATTGGTGATAACTAACAACTAATAAGTAAGAAGTAAGAAGTAAGAAGTAAGAAGTAATAAGCAACAACTAACAACTAACCACTAACCACTCACTCCTAATTAAACCTTGCCAAACATTCATACCGGTATGTACAATAAATAATTATATGTACCGTAATCTTGATTATGGCAACCCTTGTAGAACATAGAGAAACAAGACAAAAGCTTTTAGAAACTGCCCTGGATTTAATTTGGGAAAATAACTACGATTGTGTGGGTATTGTCCAAATTTGTACTAAAGCAGGAGTTACCAAAGGTGCTTTTTATCACTATTTTAATTCTAAAGCCGATTTAGCCGCGGCAGCATTAGAAGCACGCTGGATAAAGATTAGAAGTGATTTCGATCGCGTTTTCTCTCCGCAAAATGCACCTTTAGAAAGAGTTGATTATTACTGCGATTTGATAATATCCATACAGACGAAAAAACACACTCAAACAGGAAGAGTACTTGGTTGTCCATTTATCTCAACCGGACAAAGTACCAGTGAAGATAAGCTCAAAAGTATCTCTATTGATACTATCGAGCGCATGACTAAGTATTTTACTTCCCTTGTCGCTGATGCTCAGCGTGAAGGTATTGTCGATAAAACCTTGGATACCGTAAATATCGCCCATTATATGTACCAGTTTGCTCAAGGTGTGCTGACATTAGCTAGAGTCAAAAATGACTTGGAAATTCTTAAACAAGATTTGCGATCGGGATTATTAAGAATTTTAGGTGTTTCAACATAAAAAATTTTAATCATCAACATACCAACTGGTATGCATTTAAGATATTGATTAAACTTTACAAAAGTTAACTAAAAATAATTATTCGTAAGAGGAAAAATCATGAGCGAGTTACAACCACCAGATACAGTTTTAGAAAAGCAGTCACAGACAGAATTAAAAGCGAATTTAGAACAAAATTTGCAACAAGACATTGATGTTTCAGTGAAAAACGATGGAAAGTCTTGGTTAGGGTTATTGTTGTTTATTTCAGTTGCGATTAATGGTGTAGCCTTATGGCGAGTATTTTCTCCGACAGAACAATTAGATAAACCAGCTGTAGCCACAACTAAAGCGCCACCACCCCGTGCGGTAGAAGTAACTGCCCTAACATCAGGGAATGCCACCAGCAGCGTGCAATTATTAGGACAAGTAGAATCGCCACAACAAGCGACAATTCGCGCTCAGACAGGGGGTATAATCAAAAACGTATTAGTTCAACCGGGAGATAGAGTAAAACCGGGGATAGCGATCGCAATTCTCGATGATGCGGATCAAAAATTAGCGCTTTCCCGAGCGGAAGCACAACTTGCTCAACAACGCAATAACTTAGCGAGGTTAGAAGTAGGTACTCGTCCAGAAATTATAGCGCAACGTAGAGCAGCGTTAAGTTCAGCTCAAGCACGACAAAGGGAAGCAGTAGATAATTTGAGAAGAAATAGCGAATTAGTTAAACAAGGTGCTATAGCCCAAAGATTATTAGTAGAAGCTCGTGCAGCAGTAGACGAAGCCAGGGGAGAAACATTAGAAGCCCAAGCAGAATTAGCAGAAGCACAAGCAGGTGCCACCCGTGAAGAAATTGCAGCCCAAAGAGCGAATGTAGAAGCGGCGATGGCAGCAGTCAACCAAGCAAAACTACAAATAGAAAGAACTCGCATCAAAGCGGCTTCCGGTGGCGTAGTGTTGCAAAGACGAGTTAGCCCCGGTGACTACGTACAAACAGGTGGTGAAATTGCCACCTTAATTGCTGGAGAAAGACTCGATATTTTCTTAGAATTGCCAGAGCAACTCAGTGGTAGAGTCGCGGCTGGAAGCAAAGTAGAATTAACAGCCCGCGCTTTACCTCAATGGCGAGGAAATGCCACAATTACCGGTGTTATACCTTCTGCCGAAGCAGCTTCAAGAAGGCAACGGGTACGGGTAAGATTGGATAATCCCCCACAAGGATTATTACCCGGCATGGCAATTACAGGTAACTTACAAATACAAGGAAATACAGCGGGTTTGATTGTTTCCAGAGATGCCTTAACTCGCCGTGACGATAAATGGTTAGTATTTACCGTAGAAAATGACAAAGCTAAGCAATTAGAAGTAGAAATGGTTGCTGATATGGGAGAAAAAGTCGCCATTTCCGGTACAGGATTACAAAAAGGACAAACCGTAGTTTTACGCGGTGGAGATGGTTTAAGAGATGGAGCAAACCTCAAAATTATCGGAGAATAACCCCACCCGCCCAAAAGGGCACCCTCCCCGCTACTTTGGGGAGGGGTTTTGTATTTAAAAAAGAGAAAAAACCATGACAGACGAAAGAAAAATTCAAATTAGTTTAGCAATAATCCGCATTTCTACAGCAATATTCTTTTTAGTTTGGTCATTACGGAAATTGATACAACCAGAATCAACACAAAAGATATTTTCCAGTTTTTATTTTATGGAAATATCTCCCATATTTTCCTACATAATTGGTATTATTCAAACTTTAATTGTTCTTGCCTTCATGGTGGGTTTATTTAAACTTTGGACTTATGGTGGATTACTGGGAATGCATCTTGTATCGGTGCTTTCTACCTATGAAAGACTATTAAATCCTTACGAAAGTCCAAACACATTATTTTGGGCTGCTGTTCCTGCATTAGGTGGATTAATTGCTTTATTCTTATTGCGAGATCAAGACGAATTGCTAACACTAAAATTAGGAAAAGCAAATAGAACACAAATTACAGATTAAAGTAATTATCAATTACAGCATATTTTATTTGAGTAATGAGTAATGAGTAATGAGTAATGAGTAAAGAGTAACGAGTAACAACTATCACGGATTAGATGGATTACACTGATTACACGGCAAAGCACTAACAACTAACAACTATCAACTATCAACTATCAACCAACAACTATCAACTATCAACTATCAACTAAGGAGTAACGAGTAACGAGTAACAACTATCAACTAACAACTA
>DESS01000274.1 GCA_002361335.1 Richelia sp. UBA3308 | reverse complement strand
ACTATAGCGCTATAGATTCAGAAGAAACACCACTGTTAACGATAAGTGTTCCTTTGGGATTACAGATGGGGCAGAATTCGGGAGATATTACTGTCCGAGGAAATGGACATACATTAAGTACTATAAATACTGTGTCAGCTTTAGAAACTCGGGATACCAGTTCTGGTTTAAGAGTTAATTCTGGCAATACTCTGGCTTTAATCGGAGGAAACTTAATTTTGAATGGGGGTATTATTAGCGCTGATGGTGGTCATATTGCACTAGGAGCAGTATCAAGTAACAATGAGACTCCAGTCCAAGTAAACCTGAATAATGTAGATACATCTTGGACTCTGGATTATTCACAAGTAGAAGAATTTAAAGATATTAACCTCACAAAACGTGCCTTAGTAGATGCAAGTGGTGTGAGTAGTGGTTCAATCCAAATTCAAGGACAAACAGTTTCTCTCAAAGACGCTTCCCTTATCGCTTTAGAAAACCAAGGAGAACAACCAGGGGGAGATATTCAAATAAATGCTACCAAGTTATTGGAATTTGTAGATTCTCCCAATACAAATGGTTTTAACGGTTTGATGAATGGCATATTCAATGACACGGTAAGCAATGGTACAGGAGGAAATACCATCATCTCGACGGTTGGATTATTAATGGAAAATGGAGGTGGTTTAATCGCAAACCGGACATTAACAGAAGCTGCTGGAGGTAACATTGCCATAGATAGTAAAGACATCAATATGCTCGGTTCAAGTACCATAGACTCTGGTGTGATCAGTAACACGACATTAGGGGCTGGTAATTCAGGAGATGTTACCATAAACACAGAACGACTAAAAATGGTTAATCAAGGATTTATTGGTTCTGGTTCCAGGTCTTTGGGTTCAGCAGGTAATGTTACTATTAATGCCCAAAAAAATATAGAATTGATTGCTCCAGACCCCAGTGATGGTAGTAATAATGCTCCAGGTATTGGCGCTACAGCGTTGAGCGAATTAGGTACTGCGGGAAACCTGATTATAAATACAGGTAAATTAGTTCTGCGCGATGGTATGCGGATTACTTCTTCTACCTTAGGTAATGGTAATTCAGGCTCAATTACCATCAACGCCTCGGAAGCTTTTGAAATAGGAGGAACGCGAGTATTTCAGAATCAAGATGGTACTACTACTGTCGAAGGTGGTATTGTTCGTTCTGCTGCTGTTTTGCTCTCTCCATTCATAAGGCAGTTGTTTGGTGTACCGGATGTGCCAGGAGGAGATGGAGGTAGTATCACAATAAATACACCTCGTCTGAACTTAGAGGATAATGGTTCAATTACGGTACGTAATGATGGTACGGGGGATGCTGGGAACCTAATTATTAATGCTGAGTCAATTTTTGTCAATAACCAAGGAGGAATTACTGCTACAACAGCATCTGGTGAAGGTGGAAATATCAACTTGAATCTTACATCTGACTTAATACTACGTAACAATAGCTCGATCAATACCGAAGCTGATGGTACAGGAAACGGCGGTAATATAACTATCAATTCTCCAATAATTGCCGGTTTTGAAGACAGCGATATCATTGCCAATGCAGTTGAAGGAAACGGCGGTAATATTGATATTACAACTCAAGGTATCTTCGGTTTACAATTCCGCGACGAACTCACCTCGGAAAGTGACATTACAGCTAGTTCACAATTCGGTGTTAACGGAACAGTAGAAATCAATAATATTACTATCGACCCCACTTCTGGTTTAGTAGAATTACCCACAGAAGTTACAGATCCATCACAACAAATTGCTAATAGATGTTCTAGTAATAATGAGAGTAGTTTTGTGTCTACCGGAAGGGGTGGAATTCCTCAAAATCCCCAAGAAGATGTTGATGTAAATCAGACTTGGTCAGATGTTCGGGATTTATCAGCATTTCGTAAACAAAGTAATAATATTAATCATAATACTGTTGAAAATCCACTTTTATCAAATCAACCAAGAATTGTAGAAGCTACTGGTTTTATACGCAATCAAAAGGGAGAAATTGAACTGGTAGCTCTTGAAAATAATCCTTTGAGAAATAAACAAATTAGTGGATGCAGTGGAAAAAACACGTAAAAATACTGTTTTTTTAGATACGGTATATCTCCCAATAAAATTAGGGAATCATAAATCCAGAAGATAAAAGGATTTTTAGAAAATGAAAGGGATTGCTTTTCTATCTGGATTTCTTGGTACTTTATTAACTTGGGGAATTATGTTACCAGCAAGATGTGAGGTACTATCCGATGGAACTACCAACACTACTGTCAATACAAACGGCAATAATTTTACTATTCTTAACGGTATTCAAAAAGGGAATAATTTATTTCACAGTTTCAAAGAGTTTTCAATCCCCAGGGGAGGTTCGGCAACTTTTCAAAACTATAGCGCTATAGTTAATATCATTAACCGGGTAACTGGTGGAAATATATCTAATATTGACGGATTAATCAAAGCGAATGGTAGTGCGAATTTGTTTTTAATTAATCCTGCGGGAATTGTATTTGGGGAAAATGCGAGATTAGATATTGGTGGCTCGTTTTTGGGGAGTACTGCTGAAAGTATTTTATTTGAGGATGGGTTAAACTATAGCGCTATAGATTCAGAACAAACACCACTGTTGACTGTGAGCGTACCTTTGGGGTTGCAGATGGGACAAAATCCGGGAGCGATTGAGGTAAATGGTGTTGGACATAATTTAGCATATGCTTCAGGTCGCAGTTCAACAGGAAATCTATTGAATGTTTTTGACAATGATGGATTACAAGTTAAAGACGGTCAAACTTTAGCACTTGTCGGAGGAGAGATTTTTCTTGCTGGTGGTATCTTACGGGCTAATAGCGGACACATTGAACTCGGAGCAGTTGCTGGCAATAACCAGGGTAATACTGTTGAGCTAAATGCGACACCAACAGGTTGGGAATTTAACTACAACTCCATTAACTCCTTTAAAACAATTCAGTTCTCACAAAAAGCAATGGCTGCTTCTATAGGAACTGGAGGAGGTTCAATCCAAATTCAAGCTGAGAAGTTAGTTTTTGGGGGAGATTCTGCATTAGTCTTGGAAAATACTGGAGATTTAGCAACAGGTGATATTCGTATTCAAGCGAGCGAATCAATTGAAATAACTGATTCAAGTGGTACTGGAGTTCGTAATAGCATCTTAACTGAAGCTCTGGGAGCAGGAAATGGCGGTAATATTTACATTCAAACCCCGCGTTTCTTAATGGGAGAAGTAGCAGGTAATTTATCTGCTCGTAGTTTTGGTTCTGGGAATGGGGGAAACATCACCATTGATGCATCGAATGTGGAATTAATCGGTGAAACAGGTTCTGGAGTGATTTCAACCCGCGTGCTTGGTACTGGTAATGGCGGTAATATCACAATTAATACAGATAAGTTTCGCTCCCAAAATGGAGGTGGTATTTTTGCCAATGTTAATGGTGGTTCTGGAGAAGGAGGAAATGTCCTAATAAATGCTACCGAATCTATTGAGATGAGCCGTCCAAATCCGTTGAGTAGTCGCAACTCCATTGGTTCTTCAGCAGTAATCGGAGAAGGTAATGCAGGTAGTATAACTCTCAATACTCCCAGATTAGCTGTCCTAGATGGAACCATTGTTTCAACCTCAACATTTGGATTTGGAAATGCGGGAGAAATAACAGTAAATGCGGATTCCGTTGAAGTAAGTGGTTTCTTTTCTAATTCAAGTTCACCTGAACCTGGAGCAATTCGGGCTGCTGCAATTCAACTCAGCCCATTATCACGAAGATTCTTTAATTTACCAGATTTTCCCACAGGTAATGCTGGTACGGTCACAATTAACGCCAAAAATGTCAATGTTACAGATCGAGGTCAAATTACGGTACGAAATGATGGAACTAATAGTGGAGGCAATTTAAACATTAATGGGAATTCCATTTTGATCGACAGTGGTGCAGGAATTACCGCATCTACAGTATCGGGTAAAGGGGGAAATATAAATTTAAATTTAAAATCCGATTTAATATTACGGAACAATAGTCTTATAGATACTGAGGCATTTGGTACGGGTAACGGTGGTAATATCACCATTAATTCTCCTGTAATTGCCGGTTTTGAAAACAGCGATATCATCGCCAACGCAGTAGAAGGTAACGGAGGTGATATCAACATTACAACTCAAGGTATTTTCGGTTTAGAATTTCGCGATCGCCTTACTCCCGAGTCTGACATTACAGCAAGTTCCCAATTCGGAGTTAACGGTACAGTAGAAATCAATAATATTACTATCGATCCCAGTTCTGGTTTAGTGGAATTACCCACACAATTAACAGATCCATCACAACAAATTGCTAATAGATGTTCTAGTAATAATGAGAGTAGTTTTGTCTCTACCGGAAGGGGTGGAATTCCTCAAAACCCCGAGGAATATGTTTATGTAAATCGTAGTTGGTCAGATGTTCGCGATTTATCAGCATTTCGTAAACAAAATAATAATACTGTTGAAAATCCACTTTTATCAAATCAACCTGCGATTGTAGAAGCTACCGGTTTTATACGCAATGAAAACGGAGTTATTGAACTTGTAGCTCTTGAAAATATTCCTTTGACAACTCAAAAAATTGCTAACTGTACCAACCACTAGTAGTCCACCAAGTGAACTTTGCCTGGTACTATCTTTACTATTCACTACTCACCACTCACTACTCACGCTCCTTCACCCCGCAATTTTGGTAAGGTCTGCGTAGTAGTGGTTCAGCAAGTAAACTATGCGGGGTAAATTTTCTCCCCCTGCTCCCCCGAGATGGAGCCTTAAAAAATGGGCAGGCTTGTTGTGAAAGATACCGGATGCTCCATTAATTAATTGGTTTATGAAGCCTGCCCATTTTTTTTACGGAAATTGTAACTCTGCTCCCCCTGCTCCCCCTGCTTATCCCCACCCCGCAATTTTGGTGTGGTGAACCACTAGGGTGCTGTGACGCAAACTACCCACCAACCAGCAAATGTGACAAGTGCCACTATTCCTGATAAAGTTGCTTTTCAGCTACTACACTCAAATACTGGTGTTGCCATAAAAGGCTTAGATTGAGAAGCAACAAGTTCAATTTCTCCGTTACTATTGCGTATAAAATGAGTAGCTTCTACAATAGCTGGCTGATTTGAGATATTTCTAACTAATGTAAAAAGTTGATTTTTAACATGATTTTTTATTATGTATTATCTAGATTTTATGATTTGATTGAGATGCATTCCTGATATCAAAGTTTTATTGGTAAGTAGGTGGAACAATTTATAAATATATAGGCAGCGAATTAAAAAAAGTGAAAGCAAATATATCCACTATTCGGTCTATACCCCGCTTAAACTGTAGCTTTCACTTTTCAACTTTTAGAAAGACTAAGCAATGTTTTCCACAAATAGCATTTTTTGGTTGATTACAAAACAGTTTTAACCTCTCTAAAAACCTCTCCTTTCTGCAAGGTAGAGGTTTTTAGACTGGATCGGGACTTACCGAATTATGTATATATATATTCATATTTAATCCTCTATTTCATGAAAAAATAATAGAGAAATTATCAATTTATTCTAAAGATTTTTGAAAATATTTGTTTTGTTTTATATAATTTCCTGATATCTCGGAACCAAAGCAATCATATTGCAAAAGTTACACAAATATCAAATAAACAAGCAATTGTCGAACCTACTGGTTTAATTACCAATTCAAAGGTAGAAATTGATTGAACTGGTTGCTCTTGAAAATACACCTTGAGCAATTCAGAAATATAAATAAATATAAATTATTAGGGTACTATAAATCCAGAACATAAATAAATATATTTTTACAATATGAAAGGAATTGCTTTTATATCTGGATTAATAAGTGGTTTGCTAACTTCCTCAATGGTGTTACCAGCAATGGCTCAGATAAAATCTGATGGCACTACTAATACAACTGTCAATACAAACGGCAGTAATTTTACTATTATTAACGGTATTCAAAAAGGAAATAATTTATTTCACAGTTTTGGTGAATTTTCAATTCCCACGGGAGGTTCTGCAACTTTTGAAAACCCTAGCGCTATAGTTAATATCATTAACCGGGTAACTGGTGGAAATATTTCTAATATCGATGGGTTAATTAAAGCCAACGGTAGCGCTAGTGTATTTTTGATTAATCCTGCGGGGATTGTATTTGGGGAAAATGCACGGTTGGATATTGGTGGTTCGTTTTTGGGAAGTACCGCAGAAAGTTTGTTGTTTGAAGATGGGTTAAACTATAGCGCTATAGATTCACAACAAACACCACTGTTGACTGTAAGTGTTCCTGTGGGTTTGCAGATGGGGAGTAATCCCGGAAAAATTACCGTCAAAGGGAGCGGACATAATATAAATGCAGCAGATCCAGTTTTTTCCTCTTACGTGGTGGAGCAATCCAACTCGGAGTTGAAAGTTGAAACAGGTAATACAATTGCATTGGTCGGTGGTGATATTACCCTTGAAGGTGGAGTGCTGAGTGCTGAATCTGGACGAATTGATTTAACAGCCATAGGTAATAACCAAGGTTCACCACCTGTAGTGAATCTGAGCAATACATCGGTCGGATGGAGTGTAAATCCAGTGGATTTGCAGCAATTAGGGGATATTTCTCTTACTCAGGAATCATTAGTTAATGCTAGCGCAACTGGTTCTATTCAACTCCAGGGGAGAAATATTTCATTGAATGATGGTTCTGTGGCATTGATTCAAAATACCACATCGGCTGCTGGTGGTGATATTACGATTAGAGCAGCAGAGGTATTGCAATTAGATGGTATGTCAGCTAATGGAGAAATTCGCAGTGGATTAGAAAATCAAACCATAGCTGCTGGGGATACTGGAGGTATTCAAGTTGTCGCCTCAGATGTGATGATTAATGATGGAGCAGCTATTTTGACCCGTAGTTTCAATAGTGGAACAGGTGGTGATATTGCTGTTAATGCTTCTGGGAAAATTCACGCAAAAGGATTTTCTTTGTTAAATCCCGGCTCTAATGCAAATAGTATTATTGGGACTTTAATCTTTAGTACAGGTGACTCAGGTAATATCGAGGTGTCTGCAACGGAACTAAAACTATTAGATGCAGGGAATATTGTTACCTCAACTTTAGGAGAAGGTAACGCAGGGCAGTTAAGGGCTAATGTTGCAAACTCTATCGAAATGAGCGGGTTAAACCCTGTAACAGAAAGTGTGACTGCACTTTCGTCTATTAGTTTTGGTGCTGGAAATGCAGGAAATTCAAACATCAGTACAGGACAACTATTACTTTCCAATAAAGCTCGGATAACTACGGGGGGATTTGCTACAGGAGATGCGGGTAACGTGGTAGTTAACGCGTCTGAATTTATTGAAATTTCTGGTGAAAGGACTTCAATCGATTCTTCGGTTGATATCTTACCAGATAGGGCACTCTTTGGCTTGCCAGATATTCCTACTGGTAATGCAGGTAGTGTTACTATTAATACTCCCGTTCTCCGACTTAAGGATAAAGGTGCAGTTTCTGTGAGAAATGACGGAGTAGGAAATGCGGGCAACTTAGAAATTAATGCTGATTCTATTGTTCTCAATCAAGAAGGTGCAATTACTGCTTTCAATACAACTGGCACAGGTGGGAACATCTTTCTTAACTTACAAGATTCCTTAATCATGCGCCGTGGTAGCTTGATTGACACTGAATCACTGGTAACTGGCAACGGCGGTAATATCAACATCAATTCTCCCATAATCGCCGGTTTAGAAAACAGCGACATCATCGCCAACGCAGTCACAGGAAACGGCGGTAATATCAACATTACAACTCAAGGTATTTTCGGTTTAACATTTCGCGATCGCCTTACTCCCAATTCCGACATTACAGCCAGTTCCCAATTCGGTGTTAACGGTACAGTAGAAATCAATAATATTACTATCGACCCCAGTTCTGGTTTAGTAGAATTACCCAAAGAATTAACAGATCCATCACAACAAATTGCCAATAGATGTTCTAGTAATAATGACAGTAGTTTTGTGTCTACCGGAAGAGGTGGAATTCCCCAAAATCCCAAGGAATATGTTTATGTAAATCCTACTTGGTCGGATATTCGCGATTTATCAGCATTTCGTAAACAAAATAATAATACTGTTGAAAATCCACTTTTATCAAATCAACCTGCGATTGTAGAAGCTACCGGTTTTATACGCAATGAAAACGGAGTTATTGAACTTGTTGCTCTTGAAAATACACCTTTAAGAAATAAACAAGTTAGTCAATGTAGCGGATAGCATGGGTAAGTACACTGTTTTTTTTGTATACAATAAATCTTTATGGAAAATTAGGGAACCATAAATCCAGAAGATAAATAAAATACAATATGAAAGGGATTGCTTTTCTATCAGGGTTTCTTGGTGCTTTACTAACTTCAGGGATGATTGTACCAGCAATGGCTCAGATAACATCTGAGCTCACCGTGTCTGGACGTGAAGGGATAACTGCTCCCATGCTCCCGTTGAAACGTCAAGTAATGTCCGGCTTTGTCCTGGTTTTATATAGCAGGAGGTGAGCTAAGGATTGAAGGCGATCGCCTGCGGGTATTTGATGGTGGAGAAATTACAGCTTCAACTAAGGGATTCGGGAATGGTGGCAATATTTTCCTTGATGTCAATAATATTGAAGTTACTGGTATGTCAGAAAACGGAGATATTAGTCGCATTGCTGCATCAAGTGAAACCGAAGCTAAAGCAGGTTCAATTAATATCAATGCTGATAACCTGAGTGTAGGTAATGGCGCAGAAATAAGCGTTTCCAGCCTTGATACTGGTGACGCAGGTAACTTAACTGTGAATGCAGATACTATAGAACTGAATAATCAAGGTAGTTTACAAGCCAATATTGCTGCTGGGAACCAAGGTAACATAAACTTAACTTCCAAATTTATACAATTGCGTCGCAACAGCAATATTGCTACTGATGCTACTGGAACTGCCAACGGCGGTAATATTACTATTAACTCTCCTATAATTGCCGGTTTTGAAAACAGTGATATTATCGCCAACGCAGTCACAGGAAACGGCGGTAATATCAACATTACAACTCAAGGTATATTCGGATTAGAATTCCGCGATCGCCTCACTCCCGAGTCTGACATTACAGCAAGTTCTGAATTCGGAGTTAATGGTACAGTAGAAATCAATAATATTACTATTGATCCCAGTTCTGGTTTAGTAGAATTACCTACACAATTAACAGATACATCACAACAAATTGCTAGTAGATGTTCTAGTAATAATGACAGTAGTTTTGTTTCTACCGGAAGAGGTGGAATTCCCTAAAATCCCGAGGAAGATATTTATGTAAATCAGACTTGGTCAGATGTTCGCGATTT
This sequence comes from Richelia sp. UBA3308, assembly GCA_002361335.1. GTDB lineage: Bacteria > Cyanobacteriota > Cyanobacteriia > Cyanobacteriales > Nostocaceae > Rivularia. The sequence goes on along the minus strand of DESS01000274.1, from coordinate 2,236 downwards.
ATCAGCATTTCGTAAACAAAATAATAATACTGTTGAAAATCGACTTTTATCAAATCAACCAAATGAACCAAGGATTATAGAAGCTACCGGTTTTATACGCAATGAAAACGGAGTTATTGAACTTGTTGCTCTTGAAAATACACCTTTAAGAAATAAACAAATAGCTGAATGTGCTGGGTAATAATCCTTTGCCCACGAATTGCAGTGTAGAGACGTTATATATAACGTCTCTACATTTACCGAAACAACGAAAAATCCTCTAATAATGGGTGTCACCCCTGAATGAACAATCAATTACGAATAACGAATTATCAATTTGTCTGATATTCGCTACCGCTAGCACGGAAACCTTTTTCTTGGAGAAGAATATTGCCGTTGGTGGCATTATTAATAATAAAATCTACTTCACCGAAGGGGATAAACCTGACATAGTAAGCAGAATTATCCTTAATTGCCACATAGCTTTTCCATTTATCTTCTGGATCAACCTTTGGTAATCTCGCTGCTTCAACAGCATATAATTCTGTTTTTTCAGCTCTATTGTCATAAACATTCATATAAATCTCTCCATCTTCAGAATAAATTCTTACTGTCTTGCTGTTGGTAGCAAAAAGTATAAGAGTTGAAGCAGGAGAAGGATTTGTGTAAGTTATTTCAATAACATCTTCCCGTACCCAGCCGAGATCATCCCGTTCCGAACCGTATTTTACTTTATACCAGGCATAGGTATCGCCAGCAGGTTTAGTTTGATCGAGAACTTTGACTTTATCGCCTTCTTGTCCTTGATGAACAATGCTACGATTCAGAGAGGGTCCTGAACGAATGTTAACTGTATTGATAGTAGTACTGTTAGTTTTGAGAACGCCTTCGCTAGGAATGTTTTGTTGCGGCTCTGGTTGATTAGCATTTGTCATAAATTTTTCTCCGATAAAATTAAGTACATCGCGGTACTAAAACATAGTAGTATTTATCGTTGTAATTTTAACTAATCACCTAGATAGAAATTAACTTTGTTAGAAGGTGTTTTTTAAGGTTCTGGCGCTTTATTACCCGGAGGCGGAGCGTTTCCGGCTCCGCGTTTCAAACATCTATCGCAGCAATTTCAGCTTGAATCTCATCGTCATTCGCCATTTGTGCGATTTCTTTTTCGATATCTTGAGAATTTAATTGAAAATTATTTGTATTTGTCTTTTTTCGCAAGTTTTTTACCAAATTTTCTAAAAGCCACATTTGCTCTTCTAAGGATAAATCACGGATGGAGCGATCAATTTCTAGTAATTTGGGTGATATCATTGAGCTATTTACAATTCCATAGATATTTTACAGGTTATTAGATTAAGTCTATTTTACGAAAATAAAGCATGAATAAAATTTTCACCGCAGTAATTTATTGGGAAGAAGATGTCTATGTCGCTGAATGCCCTGAAGTAGGAACAGCTAGTCAAGGAGAAACTATAGAAGAAGCTATTAGTAATCTCAAAGAAGCAACGGAACTGTATTTAGAAGAGTTTCCCATACCTAAAAATTCTCGTCCTCTGCTAACTACTTTTGAGGTGAAAAGTGCCTAAATTACCACGGGTGAGAGCTGCAGAAGTCATCCGTGCTTTGGAAAGATTAGGATTTGAGCAAGTTCGTCAACGGGGAAGTCATGTAATTATGAAAAAAACAATTAAGTGTTACTAATGAAAATCCCGAAGAATCTCAAGAAGTTGTAGAAGTTGGTTGTGTTGTACCGTTACATGGGAAAACTATTGCAGTTGGAACCCTTAAAAGTATTTTGAGACAGGCTGAGGTTTCAGTTGAAGATTTTTTGGCTCATCTTTAGAGGATGTTTGAAAAGCGGAGCCGGAGATGCTCCGCCTCAGGTCTAATTTTATACTAATAGTGGCGGTTAAAACCGCCGGATACTTTTAAAACATCCTCTTAAATAATTCACTTTAAATCATCCAATAACTCTTGCAACTTATCTCTTAAATTTCTAACTCGCTTATTATCAGGTGCAATTTTTAAACAGTGATTAAACTCTACTAATGCTGCTTGATAACTTTTGATTGCTTCTTCTTTGTGGGATAATTTTAATTGTAAATCCCCTAATCTTTTTAAAGCAATTCCTTTATTGTAGTGAGCTTTGATATAATTGGTAGCGCGATTAAGTGCTTCGTCGAAAGAAGCTATAGCTTGGGTGTAGGAAATTAATGCATCTTGGTGCTGGGTTGATTAAACTCAACGAGGTTGT
>DESS01000380.1 GCA_002361335.1 Richelia sp. UBA3308 | reverse complement strand
TTTTTTGCGCCAACTTACTTATTTATTGGGTGAATTTTTCTAAATTTTGCTAAATATTTCCAAATATTTCTAATTTTTACTAAATTTTTCGCTGCAAAGCCAATATTGTAATATCGTCAAATTGCTCGGAATTGCTAGTATGTTCTTCTATAGATGTGGTTATTTTATTTAATAAAGCTTTAGCAGAATCAATTGGTTGTTGTAAAAGAGAAAGAAGTTTTTCACTAGTGAAGAATTTACCATTAGAATCCCGAGCTTCTGTGACACCATCAGTATAACCAATAATAATTTCTCCTGGTTGTAAGTAAATTTGACTCATGGGAAAATTCATATTTGGTAGCATACCAACGGCAGGTGCAGTTGATTCAAGATGCTGTTTTACTTCACCATCAGGAGAAATGATAAAAAGAGGTTCATGCCCGGCATTAATATATGTTAAAAGCCCTGTAGTGGGTTCTAATACTCCAAAAAATAAAGTAGCAAACATACCCAATTCGCCGTGAAAGTTCGCAACATATTCATTAGTTAGAGAAACGGCTTGCAATGCATTTAAATGAGCTAAATTAGTTAATGGTGATCTACCAATCCAACCATTTTGAGGTAAGTTTTGTTCTAAAATTTGTGAAGCTTGTCCTCGCAATTGGATTTGAGCTGCAAAAATACGAATTAAGCTACGGAAAAGAGCCATAAAAAGTGCTGCTCCCACTCCTTTATCACATACATCGGCGATCACAAATCCTACACTACCATTATTTAATTCAAATAGATCGTAAAAATCCCCGGCTACTTGTCGAGCAGGTTTGAAAAAAGAAGCGATTTCCCATGTAAATTTATCAGAAAAATGTTTAATTATCTCCTCTGCCGGTAAAAAATTCAACTGCATTTGTCGCCCTTTTTCTAATTCACTGTTAAGGGCTTTTGAATAAGTTTCAACTTCTGTCAAACTAACTTGTAAAGCAGCTTCGGCACGTTTTCGTTGCGAATAAGCCTCCGATATTTGATGATACATAGTATCAAAGGCTGTAATTACGTCACCTAATTCATCTTTACGTTTTATGGAAACCGAACTAAAATCGGGTGTTTGTTTATCTTGACTAATGGCTTCTCCGGCTTTTATTAAGTCATTTCTCAAGCAAAGAATAGGACGAATTATAATAGGTTCTAATGCAATCCATACACCAAATGTGACAAAGATTGAAATTAAGATAACTAAACCTGAAATTCTTAAAATATAAGCGTTTAATTCTGGCTGTAGGGAAGAAATATCATGACGAATAATTAGGAAAGTTTTTCTTCCCATTTGTTTTGGTGTCCAAGCTGCATCATATCTGGTACCATCTTGATTGCGAAAAGTTTTTTTTGGATTGCGTTTGATATCTGAAACAGAAAGTAGTGGTTTTTCTCCAAAAGTTCCAATCAATTTTCCTTCAGAAGTATAGAATGAACCTCCAACAATTACATGTTTGAGTTCATCTGTTAACTGAATTTTTTTTAGCTTAACTAAATTAGATAATTGTTGATAAATTTCTTCGTCAGTTTCTTCTTTAACACCAGGTGAAGTAATTTCTATTAATACAGAAACTTTTCCTTCTGTGACCTCTTCTATTTGATTCAAAAGCTCTTTTTTTCTTCTGTTAATTGAGGGTATTAGGATAATTCCTTCAATTATAAAAATGCTGATAAAAGCCACAGATACAACAAGGAAGGATAGACGAGATTTTCGTAGTTTGAAGAATCTTAATGACATAAAATATTTATTTATCCATAGCTAATATCACAATTAATATTTTATTAGCTTATACCATATTTCTCAATCCTATATCTTTAAGATAAGAACATAAAAATCAAAATATGAACAGATATTGTATGGAAAAGAAAGCAATATTTATTTTAAATTTGAAATTTACTATAAATTTACTGTAAAAATATTCCGATTTACATTTCCCAGACGTTCGTAAATATATTTATCAACTCCATTAATTGCTAAATATATTCCTAAACCACCAATATGCCTTTCTTCCAGGGGTTTGTATAAATCATCTGGTTGATTTTTTTGTGTTGAGTCATATTCTGCTCCGGTATCTTCCAAATAAATAGTTAAAGTTTTGTTGTTCAATTCTGCTTGACATCCTATATTTCCTTGAATTCCTGCTTCTTCATAACCATGAATAACAATATTAGTTGCGATTTCATCCACAGCTAAACGTAATTTGTAAGTCGTTTTTTTATCTAAATTTGCTGTTTTAGCTGCTGTAATTACATAGCTCGATATTTGTTCTAAAGATTCCAATGAGCCAGATACTATGATTGATTTCATGTAATTTATAGTTTGCAATTAGACTGCTTTAAACTTCTAGTTTATCAGCGTCATAATTATCCATGATTGATACACTATGATGAAAACCTGTTTTTTTGATAGTATCCATTACCATTTCTTGAGGACTAACTATATAAATATCAACATTCATACCCATTTTTTGTTTGGCAAAAATTAGAACTCGTAAACCAGCACTAGCCATATATTCTAAGTCTTTCATCACAAGAACGAGACGTTGGGGATTAATTGCAGCAGCTTTTTCAACTTCTGTCTTAAATGTTGAGGCTGTAGAAGCATTTAATTCACCAGATAAAATAATTTTCGCAGTGCTTTTTGTTGTTGAAAAAAGTGCTTTAAATTCCATATTTTTATCTCCTATTAGTTGTTAGTTGTTAGTGGTTAGTTGTTAAATGCCCAATGCCCCATGCCCCATTCTAAATTCTAAATTCTAAATTCTTAGTTGTTGGTGATAATCATCTATTTTCCAACAAGAATAACTAATGAGCGGGAGCCGACTATAATTTCCTGCTGGTTTTCAAGTTTTGGTTCCCATCCTGGTTCCCAACTATCTTCTGGTGGCTCAACTCCAGTATTAACAAATGCGTGCCAGCGAATAGATGGAGGTAAACTGGGAATTTCAAAGCAATGTGTTTCCCAATGCATATTCATCGCTACATAAATGTAATCATTTTTAGATATTTCCGAGGCTTGTTTACCGCAAAGCATAAATCCTAAAGTTCGACTATAATCGGCAAAATCTGGATTCCATGCTCGAATACCGTGCCAACTAATATCTGGATAGCCATTACCACCATTATCTTCATTCAAGAAATTACACTGTCTCAAAATTGGGTGAGCTTTACGAAACGCAATGCAGTTTTTAACAAATTTAAATAAATCTGAATTATTTTTTAACAACGTCCAATCTAACCAATTTAGTTCGTTATCGTGACAGTAAGTATTGTTATTACCTTTTTTAGAACGTCCGATTTCATCACCCATTAATAACATCGGTACCCCTTGACTAACCATCAAAATTGCCAATGCATTTCGGATTTGTTGCGATCGCAATTTATTTACTGAGTCATTTTCAGTACATCCCTCGGCACCACAATTCCAACTATTGTTATCATTTTCGCCATCATTATTGTTCTCACCATTGGCTTGGTTATGCTTATGGTTATAAGAAACTAAGTCAGTTAGAGTAAAACCATCGTGAGCAGTAATAAAATTAATTGATGTCGAAGGAGTGCGACAGGATGCTGCATACAAATCTGGAGAACCTTGTAATCGTAATGACATCTCTTTGACGTTGCCATCACCCTTGAGGAATTTACGTATACTATCGCGATATTTTCCATTCCATTCTGCCCAACGCCCGTAGTCAGGAAATGAACCGACTTGATACAATCCGCCAGCATCCCAAGCTTCGGCAATCAACTTACATTTAGCCAAAATTGGATCGAAAGCTAAAGTTTCTAACAAGGGTGGATTTGATAAAGGAGCGCCCCAAGGATCTCTTCCCAGAATAGAAGCCAAATCAAATCGGAAACCATCGATATGGTATTCACTTACCCAGTAACGCAAGCAATCTAAAACCATCCCTCTAACAATTGGATTATTGCAGTTAAGAGTATTTCCGCAGCCACTAAAGTTATAATAATAACCCTCCGGTGTCAGCATATAATAAGTCTGATTATCAATTCCCCGGAAGGAAATATAATGTCCCTGTTCGTTACCTTCAGCGGTATGATTAAAGACTACATCTAGAATAATTTCTATACCATTTTGATGCAGCGCTTTGATTAAGGCTTTTAATTCATCCGCTTGCATACCAAATTTACCAGTAGCAGCATAACCGGCTTTCGGAGCAAAAAAACCTACGGTACTGTAACCCCAATAATTTAACAGTATTTCTCCTGTTTGTGGATTTTCACGGGAATTTTCAAACTCATCAAACTCGAATATTGGCATTAATTCTATAGCGTTAATACCTAATTCTTTGAGGTAAGGAATTTTTTCGCGGATTCCTGCAAATGTTCCCGGATGTTTAACATCAGAATTAGGATGTTTTGTAAAACTACGAACGTGCATTTCGTAGATAATTAAATCTTCTGGGGGAGTTTCTAAAAGACAATCGTCTTCCCAATCAAAATCTTCAAAGGCGATTTTAGCGCGATGTTGATAAATATCATTCCAATTCGGTTTTTGGCCCCAATTATCTCTACCTCCAATAATTTTTGCATAGGGATCTAAAAGTATTTTATTATTATCAAACCAATGACCTTCGCTAAAATTATTTGGTCCATCCATTCGGTAACCATATTCAATATTTTCATAGTCCAAATCGAATACAATCATACAATATACATTACCAATACGAAACTCTTTAGGAAAAGGAATTTCTGCCATTGGTTCTGAGGCGTGTTTTTCAAATAACACTAATGTACAAGAAGTTGCATGACGAGAGAATATTGAAAAATTTACACCTCCCGGTACTAAAGTAGCGCCGAAGGGAAACGGCTTTCCACAACGTAATTTAAAATTATCTATAGTGTGGGTTGGATGAATATCAATTCGCTCTATTATCATTAGTTATATGAAATATAATGTATGGAAAAGGTGAAAGGTCAAATATAAAGGGTAAAATAACTATTAATTCCTAATTTTTAATTACTAGCTCTTAATTCTTAAGTTTACAGAATTAGGAGTGCGAAATCTCTAGAAGTTCTATTTTTAAATTAATAACGCTAAACCTGTAACAGCATTTTCAGAATGATTAAAAAAATCAAGAAATCCGGTTATTGTCATAGTGTCTTTAATTTCTTCTGAAAGACTGACTAAAATAATTTTTCCATTTTTAGCTGTTACTTGTCGATAGGAAGATAATAGCATCCGTAAACCAGCACTAGACATATAAGAAACTTGGGATAAATCTACGATCATTTTCGTATTTAATTCAATTAATGGAAAGATTTCTTCTTGAATTTTAGGTGCTGTTCTTGAATCTACATTATTATCTATTATTTCTATTATATTTACACCTGAAACTTTTTTAATATTGATAGTCATTCGGTATTAGTGGTTAGTTGTTAGTTGTTAGTGGTTAGTTGTCACCAATGCCCAATTCTAAATTCTAAATTCTAAATTCTAAATTCTAAATTCTAAATTCTAAATTCTAAATGTTGTTAGTGGTTGAACTATATTAGATATATTTACTGTTCCTCGAACAGGATAATTATTAGTGGTAAAGTATTTAATTCCGGAAATTAAATTATGTAATTGTCTTCTTACAGCAATTTGCCTTTATTTTGAGTACAGTACTATATTTTAAAACTCTTGTGGTACGGGCAGAGAAGGCCCGTGCTCTATTAATACCCCATGAGATTTAGGAGACTTACACTGGATTACGAGAATATATTAGTTTTTAGTTGGGTGCAATTTGTACTTTAACTTTCACCCGTTTATTTGTATCGGGCAACTTCACAGTTAATTTATCAGCATCAAAATTACTATAGCGATCGCCATCTATTTCCACGTTAGCAATTTTAATACTACCTGGTGGCAATATATCAGGAGAAACGCGCATGATATCATCTGGAAATCCTGATGGCATCGGTTTAAAGTAAAAGTCCATCGGCTGCTTGTTAATTAATAAATTTGTATAAACCGCTGCTAAGTAACATAACTCTGTAGAATGATATCCACTCATGGCATGACTTCCTTTACCACGTTCGTTTCCACTAGCGAGGAAGGGAATACCATTGGCAAGCACGTTGTAATAAACACCACCATCTTCAGTATCCAAAAACCAAGCATTATAAAAAGCTGCTGCTTCCCTTGCCAAACGTTGATACCGATCTTTGCCAAGAATACCAGTCAGAATTAAATATGCTAATATACATTGTTCCTGCTGCCACCAAGCTTTGCGATCGTGCCATACAAAGCGATGAACCCTCTTTCCTTCATCTAAAATACGTTCTACAACATCGTACCAACCACCACGTTGTAAATCGCTGCCGAATGTGGGCATAATTTCAGCAATCTTTGTTGCTAAATCGACGTATTCCCCCTTCGATTTCAGACAAGACATCCGCATCAAATTCCAGGCTATTTTCAGATTATGACCGACTACAGCACGATTTTGCTGCCATCCCCAGGTGGTATCATGAGACCAATCTGCAAAAAAGCGTTCTTGCACAAAGGGGCTGTTTTCGTAATCGGGAAAACGTTTGACGATAGTGTCGAAAGTATACTCCAACATATCACCATATTCCTGTTTACCCGTCGCCAACCACAAGTTAATCAAATAAGCTGGGGCATGATCGCCGACAGAGTTCCAATTCTTGCTTCCCTTATTCCGCCCTAGAGAATCGCTTAAAGGATCGAGAGTTACCGGATCTAGATGAGAGAAATAACCTCCATATTCACCCTTATCGAGGAAGAAATCGTTAAACAGCTTAATGGTGAGTTCCGTATCCTGGATAATCCGTGGGTCACCAGTTATACGGTACGTTTGAACTGGACCAGCTAAAGCATAGATTTGTTCGTAAGCAGGAATTGCATCATAATCATCACCAAATTCGGAAGCAAAAATTTTGTGTTCTCGTTCTCCCTCTACATCGATTCCGTGATACCAATAAACTATACCTTCATCTAAATCTAAGAACCGCATATGTTCCCGTAAATATTCAGTTCCCTGTTCAGCGGCTTCTAGAAACTTCTCTTCTCCAGTCAACATATAAGAAGTAGCAAAACCATAAACTAAACGGGAAATAGTATCAGTTTCTTGACGGAAATTAACGGTTGATTTTGTCCCCGATAAACTTATAGAAGTACGATAATTACGATAATTAATTTGCTCATTTCCAAATTGAGCTTTTAAATAAAAATTAGCTAGAGAACGAGCTTGATCGATCCACCAATTTTGTTTTTCAAAAATGTAATTATTCTTGTGACGACCAACAAAAACTATTGATTTGGCATCAAAAAAAGAGCTATCGGGATAAAAAATTCCATAAGCGAATAGATAGCGATCTTTTTCAGACAACATTGCTCGCATTGAACCAGTTGCATCTGGATAACCTTCATCCAAATTTTGCAGCAATTTTGCATAACTCATCGGACTGAGATTACAATCAAATTCTCTACCATCCGATGTTTTTAAACCAAAACAATCTTTTTGTTCGTCAAAATAAGTAACGTACCCAGCAATTAAATCAGAAAATGTAAAATCTAACGAAGTACCCATATTAATTCAATTTTCGCTAACAGGATTTTGGATTTTCCTCTTCTTTAAGGAAGAGACTTACAAATTTTAGATTTTAGATTTTAGATTATCCTCGTTGTTAACCGCGAGGCTTGTTTAATCTAAAATTTATGAAGAGGTTAATCATTATTAATTCCTAATTTATAATTCAAAACTCTTAACAACTAACCACTAATAACTAACTACCAACAGCTACTTTTTCTTTCTTTTGTAATTCTTGTAAAAAGACTTGCATAAATTCTTCCACAACACCGGGGTGTCTTCCTGATATTAAACCACCATCAATATGAGTTGCTGCGGTTTCATCGCCTTCATAAATAATAATTCCTCCAGCATTTTCTACATCACAAAGAATGTTATGAGCGCAGGTAACTTTACGACCTTTCAAAAGTTCTGTATCAGCACAAAATAACCACAAACTATGACAAATAGTACCAATTTTTAAATTACCCTCATCCATTGCTTTTACAGCTTTACGAAGAAACTCAACTGCTGGTGCTTGATTGGGTTGTCCTGGTTTAGGATTCGGTTGATAACGCAATCTATCCATGGCGTAACCGCCAATTAAGATAATACCTTTATAATCAGTTAATTCAATATTATTAACTTCTAGGCTTACTATCGCTTCTGCTTGATGGTCATTTCCTTTAAAAGTCAATTTTTCTTGATTCCAAAGATGGGAAATGTAGTCTACTTCATATCCATTTTTAGAAAAGAATTCATTAAAACGAAAATACTCAGTTTCGTCAAAGTGTTCTTCAATCAGAACGCCAATTTTTCCTTGATTTGCAGAAGCCATATTTCTCCAGTTATTTTCTGTTTACAATTAACCTAGAATGAATATGAATGAATTTTTGATAATTCAAGATTGATGATTTAAGATTGATAATTTAAGAAGTATAGGATTCTCGTTTGATTTTAAAAAAAATTAGCTATTTTAGGTATCATAGGGTGGGTTATAAGCAACGCAGTAAGACACCGTTATCAAAGTTTTGGTGCCCTACTACCACTGTCTACACACCCTATTTTTCCCAAAATCAAAGATTAATCCTATATACACTCAATCCCAAAAAAATACACTATCTCTAATATCAAAAATCTAAAATTTATTGATTTGGACCGAGTATTTCATTTAACATTCCAAAACAACCAGCAGCCTTATTAAAACCTGCATAAACACACATAAATAAAAGTACTTCCTCTATTTCTTCACGGGTAGCACCTTGTTGTATTGCCATATTTACATGGGCACCAAAAGGATTTCCTGCACCTGTTTGGTCTTGATTTACAACATCAACGGCTATAGTAATTAAAGCCTTGGTTTTTTGGTCAATTAAAGGTAAACCCCAAGCTTCTCCAGCAACGCGAGTACAAAAATCACCAAATTTGGGATTAATGCCGTTTAATCCTGCTTGCAGTTCCTTATCATCTAAAACGGCATTTTTGTAATTTTTTGTTTCCATAATAATTAAGCTGTCTTGATTAATTTCAAAAGTTGATTTGGTGCATAAACATCGCGGTAAAAAGTCAATTGTTCAGTTTTGAGATAACAAGCTCCTCTGTGCCCGCGACGAACCCAAGTTACATTTCCTTTAGCAATAGTTTCGTTAGTTTCATCATCCACAGATTTCCATTCAAAATAAGTATGTTCACCAAAAAACATCACAATTGGCCATACCATGGTTACCCCTGGTTGAGAAATTAAAGCCCACCAATGTTGTTCTCGTTCTTTTTGTTGTTCTAATCCCCGGTACTGTCCATCTTGACATAAATAAACTAAATCATCGCGATATTCATCTGTTAAAATATCGCCGCGTCCCTGTCTCAAAGCTTCGCAATGAGTCGGCCACCATTCTTTATTTTCTTTTTCAATTTGCTCCATTGTGTATGATGGAGTAATTTCTGGTAATGTATCTTCTTTTTTTGTAATTATTTCTTCTGCTTGCTGAATGAATTTTTTCTTCAATTCATCAGAAATTAATCCAGGTTTTGAATAATCAGCAGCTAATTCTTTGTAGTAATTTATTCTTTTCTGCATTGTAAACAACCTCCTTATTGTTTTGTTTTTTTATGGTAAAAATATTGCATTTTATCGTTACTTAACTAAATTATTCAGTAATGAATTTATGAAATAGCGGCTATTTGCCAGGCACTGTAAGTCCCTGGTAGGCAAGAATAAAGTTAGTTAATTAGTAAGGATTTTGACGATGGTTTTTGACGATGCAAGATGTCAATATAAATATGAAACTATATTAATAGTCTCAAAGATGATATTCTTGTTGGTGAAAAATCCTATATTTTGAGGATAAACAGATAAATTTAAAGGATTAATTTACAGCAGTTTTCAGATAAATGAAATACAGTACTAAATTTTAAAACTTTTGTGGTATTGGCATCCGGGGCTCGTGGGAATGTACCTCATTAAAATGAAATTTGCTGTATTTATTTCCACTTTTTACTACCTTCCTAAGGTTAAACCTAATATCGGGTTTGTATCAATGGAGAAAATATAGATGATAGTGGAAAATTTTGATGATCAATATTTGGGTGTGGGTAAGATCTTCTGTGCCAAGCTTTGGTTATCTGTGGACTAGAATGGTCGATTGCATTAGTTTTGACGGCTTCTACAGACGTTATACATAACCTCTCTACACAATTTCTGGGAAAATCCGATCGCCATTTATGAAATACACTATTAGTACCGCTGGGCGTTCGTCAAAACAGGCCGCGCCTCTGGCGAGCAAAAGTATTATAGGATAGGGTTTTCAAGATTTTGAAACGGGTGCGGCGTTTACGCGGTGGTGTACTAGGGCCTGTTTTCAAACTCGTTAGCCGAAAAAATGGTATACTTTATAACTTTGTCTTTATCAGAATTTTCTCGGAAATGATTTCGGATTGATATATGTAGCCTAAAGGATTTTAGTAGCGGTTGAAGTGGAGTATTATTTCTTCAGAAAGCAGAAGCGACGATGGCGATCGCAAGTTGCTAAAAAGCAGTAAATATATTAAGGAAGGATTGAATGTCTACACAATATGACAATATTGGTGCTAATTATGAGAATTTCAAATTTCAAGCTACATTACCGATAGTTGAAAAATTTAACTTTTTTAAGGTACTTGGAAATATTCAAGGAGAAGAAATTTTAGATTTGGCATGTGGTAGTGGTTTTTATAGCAGGTTACTTAAGGAAGAAGGGGCAAAAAAGGTAATTGGTATCGATATCTCAGAAGAAATGGTAAATGTGGCTCGCTCAGAAGAAAATAATAATCCTCTGGGTAATGAATATCAGGTGTTTGATGTTGTAAAAATGCCACATATTGGTAATTTCAATTTAGCAACTGCTGTTTATCTGCTTAATTATGCACAAAATAAACAGACTCTAACGCAAATGCTAACTAATATTCGTCTTAACCTTGCAGATAAAGGTCGTTTTATTACCGTAACAACTAATCCAAATTTTTCCATAAAAAAATCTGACTGCTCAAAATACGGATTTCAAGTCTTCAAACAAGAAGTTTTATCAGAAGGTTATTATTGTGAAGCTGAATTTTTAACTGATTCACCTTTCAAAATTGACTACTTTCAACTTCATCAATCTATCTATGAGTCGGCTGCAGAAGCTGCGGGATTTAAAAATGTTTCCTGGCATGATATGGAAGTTCCTCCACAAGTCATAAAAGAATATGGAGAAGACTTCTGGCAAGATTTCTTAGAAAATCCCTTAATAATTGTTCTAAGCTGTTCTAATTAAAATAGGGCTTTGCTTGAAATTCTGTAATTAATCTCCTAGATGGGAAATATTGGAATAAATAAATAACCTTCAGTAAAATTTATGGATTTTAGTAAGCAAACAGCTATTAAAACTTTCCTAGAACCTAGAAAATAATTAGGATTGCATAGGAAAAATTAATCATTTTCTGTAATCCGTAAAACCTGTAACAATCTCGTAAATCCCCTCCTTTTTTACTTGTAAGAAGGGGATTTTATTACAGCAAATTACGTATTTTATATCAATTCCGGTCACACCGGAATGATTAAAAATATAACTGAAAAACCTCTGTGTTCCTCTGCGTCTACCTCCGCGCCACGAGGCTGAAAAAATATATAATCCCAATGCCAACGGATTTGATATTATCCGTGGGGACTCGCTCTATAGTCTAGAGTATAATCGCGGTGAATTACTTTGCTACTGCTGAGAAAATCAAAACTTAGGTGTGGTTAAAAAGTTTTTTTAACCCCTCAATAGTAGAACGTTTATCTTTAGACTTTGGTTTTAAGAGTGGTTTTTCACTGCGAAGACGAGTCGTATCATAAGTGTAACCCAGCTTGCGAAAATCAAGAAGCTCTGCTGCTGTAACAATCTTATTAGTTACAGGTAACATAGATACTAAATCTGTATCATTAAGATTTCCTGGTGTGGATTTACCGCCATCCCAAGGCCAAATTGCATCCTTGAGATTATATCCATAATCCTTTCCTTTGGCAGGATAAAATTTTTCACCTGTATGTCCTCGATCTTGCCATTCTGCCCACAAACGATCCACATTAGAATGGGTTAACCAAAACGTCGGATCGTAGGGAGAGCTAAGGATACTCATCATTGTACCTAGATTTCTTGCCTGGTTAGTCGGAAGTGCCACCTTATTGTAATCTTTTAAAACAACTCCTCCAATCATTGCATGAGAAACCACATGAACAGCCCAATCTTCAATCAACTTTCCTTTCTCATTTAACCCAACGCCTCCTCCCTCTAGCACTAAAGAGAAGATATTGTAGTCTTCCAGACTCATCATGCGATCGATGACTTCTTTAGGTATAGGATACTTATCAAAGGGAGGGACTTTAAGAAAGCGCACAATTTTTGGTCCCAATGATTTGAAATTAATCGGTTCGATGTGAATATCTTCATTCACTGTCCAATCCGCGAAAGGCCCCGATTTTACTGGCCCTCCTTTAAAGGTTCCTACACCCGGAATATTGACTTCAACCCCTTCACCATTTCCCCCCATAAAGTCATCGCTGAGCATAACATCTAGGGCTTTGGGATCAGTCCAATCCCAGTAGGGAATTGTTACACTGGAATCTATTTTCTGCAAAGCATTTTCTAGGTCATCTAGAAGCTGTCGATGCCAAGGTAAAAATGCTGGATGCCCTGGATGAGCAGGATTGAAACCCGATGCTGGGCCAGAGGATTTAAAGGGCTTCTCAAAGCCTGCAACCATAACGTGCTCTAGAACAAGTTCGTCAAAAAAACTGAGTTTACTACCTTCAGGAATGGTATTTTTAACTTGTTTGAGGGCATTGACAAATGCGCTTTTCTCCTCAGGTGTTAAGTCAACAATACTCTTGCGTACCTTGAGGTTTACATCTGAATTAGCTTCGGGATAGACAGGAGAAGGAGGAGGTGTATCTGAAGCACTAATTGAGGGAATTACATAACCAGAACCAGGAGTTATCCCCGGTTCTGAGTAAATCTTACTATCACCAGAGATAGTCTTTATATGAGAGCCGACAACGATTAGAATGGCTGTAATCGCTAACAAGACGACAAAGATTAAAAACGGGATTTTTTTGAGTTTATTGACAATGTTCACGGTACTTAGTCAGATTAATTTTATGGATATTAAATATGGATATTAAATTTATTGCTCTGTTGTATAACTTAATTTTTTAAATGTCGTAAGTTCTCACATCTGCTGAATAATTGTCAACAATCTAAGTAAATTAGGAATTTTTTATGGATATTACATAGGAATCATTCATTACAAAGTATTCAACGAACTTCCTTAAGCTCTGAAGAAGGAAGAAGCCAAGTTGAAGTTGGTTATACTACTTCTTTCTTCTATCATATAAAGTCCGGCTAATTACTTACTATATAACCCACATCTTCATTGATGGCGCGTATTCTACTACTCACGAATACTGATTACTCATTACTCGTTACTCGTTACTGATTACTGATTACTCGTTACTCGTTACTGATTACTCGTTACTCGTTACTGATTACTCATTACTCATTACTCATTACTCGTTACTTATTACTCATTACTCATTACTTATTACTCATTACTCATTACTTAAGAACAAGACATTACCACAGGCTCCTCATCAAAACAAATTAAATCAAGATTATTCTTATTATTTAACAAATCTTGCGCTGCTAAGAAACCAGCAATTGTCCAAGTTTGTAACGAACGAGCTTCCTTACCAATCAAACGCCCATTTAATCCATCATAATATTCAGGGTATTTGTCCCCATGCAAACGAGATTCAGCAATAGAAACTGCACGTTCTGCTAATTCTTTTCTACCCATTTTTTGAGCCGCTGCAGCTAAAAGCCATAGTAAAAAAGGCCAATTACCCCCATTATGATAAGACCAAGACATATTCTTAGCATCACAACCTGTAATTATATGCCAATCTCGACCTTCAAGAGCAGGAAAACAAACTTTTAAAGGCATTTGTCCGATTAAATTTTCCCATTTTTGTTCAATTAAATTCATAATTTGCAGGGACTGTTCCTCAGAAGCTAAATCAGAAATAATCGCAATTAAATTACCCTGACTAAAAAACCGAAAATCCATCCATCCTGCTCCGATATTACCAATAAAATAGCCTCCTTTATCTGGCAACCAAACGTTTAACCATTCTGGAATAGATTCTGGATAAACATTAAATTTATTTGTTACAGTTTTACCAAATTCTTCTACTTTATAACGATAAATTTCGTTTAGACGCTGATAATCTAACCAATAGTAGTTACGTATATGATATGCTAAATGCCCCAGACGTTCTTCAATGATTTGTATATAGTCATCCCCCGGTTCAATTAACTCTGTAGCTGCTCTTAATGAAGCATAAAATTGTGCTTGTATATCTAGAGGATAACCATGAACCCCCATTCTACGGTCAATCATAAACGAACCATCAGGAACCAACAAGGTAGGAAACATATCAAACCTGTTAGTTAAACACAGATCTATAATTAGTTTAATACCCTTTTGAAATTCTGCCGTGCGAGCTAAAGACAAATCACCAGTTGCTCGGACATAAGCTCGTAAAATTAATAACCACCAAAAACCAGAATCAACAGGCGTTACTCTGGCGATCGCCAACTCTCCAAAGTCAGCTTTAATTATTTCTTCTCCTGCTGCATTATTTTCAATTATAAAGCTTGCAGGCATTAAACCTTGACCTGGTTTAAAGCAATCCATTTCTCTATCGCAACTTTGAAGTTTCAGTGTTTCTACTAAAAAATTGCGGACAATTTCTACTTCACCGTTCATTAGAAATGCCATTGCAGAAACAGCAAAGTCACGAACAAAACAATGATTGTAATTAACAGGATCTGTCTGTGAATCGCTAGCTGCTACCGTACCTACCGGAACTCCATGATAGTAAATTATTGCTTTTTCTAGAGCTTGTCTTGCTTCTTTGCGTAGACTACTTGAAAATACCATTAATTAAAACCTTAAGCTTAAATATTGACTTGTGTTTATCCATTATTATTGAAATTACCAAAAACTATTTTTAAAATCAATTTATAATTTAACTTTTATATTTTTTTTATAATTTGTTTTACAAATTTGTGTTAATAATTTGTTTTGATTTTTTGGTAATTTTAATAAAAAGACTAAAAATCTTTTCTTGTCAAGTCAATGTTATACAATTATTGTCGATTTGAATCCCAATCAGGACTAAACCAAAGATGTGCTTTTGCATCTAATTCATATTCTGTATATGTTATCTCTATATGATTTACTTCTCTAACTAAAATACTTGATGCTCTATTTCCTAAAAAATCAGAAATCATTTTGAGATTATCAGGCCAAGGTATGGGAGAATATTGTTCGTGAGATAATCCTGACCAATTTAAAAGTGCTGCATATTTCTTTGGAGTACATAGTTTATTTTCAATTAGAAAATCAAATAAAGGTTGCCAACAATAATCTTGATATAAATTTTGATATATAAAACAGTTAAAGCTAACCTTGGGTGCAACTGTAACCCCTAGTTCTACATTTAGTACAATTGCATCTACAATCTCATTAAAAAATAAAACTAATTTTTCTAATTCAAGAAATGATCCCATCCAGCCAATTCTGGTTAAATATTCGCAAATTTCCAAAGGAGAAATACCGCTAATACTTAATTTAATAGAATCGAGTGGGGAAGGCTGCATTATTCCTAATTCTAAAACCTGTGCTTCTATAGGCAATGCAGTTAAAGATATTTCCAAATTTCTTTGTAGATAGTCACAAATAGTACGATTATTCAGGGGTTCTATAACTTTTTTAATTAACCAAGCACAAAAATTTTTAATATCTCCATTTAAACACTGTAAATCTCCTTCTTGTAAACTTAGAAAAATTGAGGGAATTGGAATTTCCGCGTTTTCTGGACTCAACTTAAAATCTAAAAAAATACTACTAAATTCTTTACTTAATCGTGATTTTGAATAGTTACAATCCATACATAATTTTTGAATACGCTGCCATACAGATTCTGAGCGCATTTTTAGAGGTAAGTTAATCGCATTATCTAGGCCATGAATAGAAAAATGAACTGTATTATTATCTTCACTTAAAGGACATTCTACAAAACCTCCCCATGTCGGCTTTAAAGTTCCAGCAATTGTTTTCATTCTTGATATGAGACTGGGACTAACTAGTTCAGAAGAAATATAAGGTGTAATTACACTCAAGTAATCTACTAAACAGTTATTTATGAAAATATTATTTTTCTCTATAATGTTGTACATGGCAATACAATATAAATTTTTTTATCAGTTTCTTCTAGGATTATAATTTCTATTTCTGCTGGTAATTGAGTACCAAATTCTTTGGCAATAGCTATTTTAGGATTTTCTATCAATTCTTTTTTAAAATCAATATTTTTCATTGCTTTGACAATTAATATTTCTTCAAAATTTTGCCGATGATTATTTTTTAATAACATTCTCTAATTTAGATTACGAGCAGTATTTTGTTTCTTAATATTTTGATTGTAAATATTCAGTATTAATTATTTAAAATTAATTATTTAAAATTAATTATTTAAAATTAATTATTTAAAAAATATAGGACTTACGCAACAGACACATTTTTCTTGTAGGGGAAGCCGCAGTGTAGATGAACTTCCGGCATCCCAAAGCCGTTGTGTACTCGGTAATTTAAAACGAAAAATAAGACTGCGAACATAAAGCTTGTGACAATCGCGTAAATCCTGATTTATATAAATAATTGATTATATCTATAGTCCATAAGTTAAACTCTTGATGTCGTAAACTCTAACATCAGCCTCTCCATCAACTAATTCAGAAAATTCTTCTAATAAAGGAGTTATATAAGGTTGCTTGAGATGCTCTGCTAAAGCTTCTCTACTTTTCCATTCTTCAAAATAGATAAAGGAATTTGAATTACCGGCTTCTTCATAGAAACTATAGCTAATATTTCCAGGCTCTGCTTTGCTAGCTTCTAAACCTAAATTAGCTAGCTCTAAAAATCTATCTCGTTTACCGGGCTTTATTTTATATCTTCCCGCAAGAACTATTGGTACATCAACTGAATTTGTTTGTTCGTTCATTTATGAATTACTTTTGCTTGATTTTTTGGTTGAGTTAATTATTTATTAATTTTTTATTAGTTTTTGGTTAACAATTAGTTAATATTTGGTTAATTTTGGAATATACGGATTGCGATCGCTTTCAACAAAAAAGTTACAACACATTTTATCCAAGGTGAGCTACATTCTCACGTGCCCGCTCTGCCTGTACCAAATTTTTAGATATAGTTTGGATATACTTTCGACATAGTTTTGTACCTCATTCACTCCCACAGTACTGTAGGAGTCATTTGGCGTTATCACTTATCAGTTATCAAGTACCCGGCGATGAATTTCGAATAGCCACGCCCAGGTGGAAATTTTTTTTTATTTCCAGGGATAAATACGCGGGCTTGTATCCTGTTTATTTTTGCTCAAAAAGGTTTATTGAGATTTGATTTTAGCTAAAAACTTGTTTGGCTAATATCTTTTTTATTTCTCTCTTTCAAAACTACTAATACTTTTCTGACAAATTTACTTTACCAGCAAAGCGAACATATGTTGATAGTCTCAATTAGTCCTACCCCTACTTTTATTAATCAGGGCGATTGACTTAAAACTTTCTACTATGTAATCTATCTTTTTTAAAACAGCTACTGCAATGGTAATTTTGTAGATAGAGTTGGTAATTTTATAGATTAAGATTAAATTACACAGTATAAAGTTTTACTAACTAGGAAAATGTTTCCAGGTTTTCGGAGGCTTTTTGTGAATTTGACGAAAATGCTTAACAAAGTGTCCTGTATCTGGATAACCTACAGCTTGAGCAATTTGACAAACAGGTAATTCTGTTGATAATAACAGACGACGAGCTTGGAACATTCGACGTTGTACAATCCATTGATATAAGGTTTTACCAGTTAGACGACGTACTAAACTAGTAAGATAAGAAGGTGTATAACTAAAAGCTTTAGCAACATCATTAAGGCTAATAGGTTGATGATAGTTAGCTTCGATAAAAGCAAATATAGCTTTGAGTTGGGGATGTTCGGGAAACTGAAATGTTTCTATTTGATTGTTTTTGATATGAGAGTTGATATTAAATGTTTTATTCCCAGGATTGTCACATATAAATGACGGCTGTTTGTAAGTTTCTTGGGCTTCTAATTCTGAAAGTTTTTCAAGTATTTTTAATTCAATCTGACGAATAATTTCTAACTCTTGAATTAGCTGGGATTTTGTAAGTGTTGTCTCTTTCATAGATGCTTTGTACCTTCTTTTTTTGTTTCCATGAATATTATTTTGCTACGGGGCTAAGTGATAATTTACCGCCATGAGCTTTGAGAATTCCTTTTACAATTGTCAATCCCAATCCAGTTAGTTTTATCAGATTAACTTGAATCACAAGATAGATTTATTTTTGGTAGCATAAAATCATTACCCTGGGTTCTAATTGGAACAAACACAAATGAATACTGTATTTTTACAACTCAACAACTAATCCCCAAAAAATCAGGTATACATAAATCGTGTTTTTATTGCTATTTAATGCTAATAACTAATTGCGATCGGCTTTGTTTATTTAGCACTAGTTAATAAAATGAAAAATATGTTTCAATAAAGAAAAAGTTCACAAGTAAGAAGTAAGAAGTTGTACCTCTCCCTAAAGGGTAGAGGATTCAAATAATGATAATTTGATTTTTATTCGTCTTTAAAAGACGAGGCTTTATACCAAAATAGCGG
>DESS01000041.1:7668-8596 GCA_002361335.1 Richelia sp. UBA3308 | reverse complement strand
GGGGGTCACTCATCAGCGGTTCAGCCTTGTAGGCTGAACCGACGGTTGGATATTTTATTTATTGGAACTCCCTCACCCAATCCTAAGATTACTCAAACGGCTTACATTCTTTATCGCTAAGACCTTTGACGATGATGCAAGTATTATACTCAATCATACCAGTGTAACTTCCTTCTGGAGTTCCTTTTGCACCGATACCGTCAGCAATTAGCGGCTCTGGTGTGACTTCAACCCCTGCTTCTTTAGCAACTACTTTCAATACTTTGTCATTAGCCGTTAACTCTGCAAAAACAGTGGGAACATCTTTGGATTTGATTTCCTCAGAGAGTTCCTTGACCTTACTTGCGGTGGGTTGTTCTTCTGTATTAAGTCCCAATAATGTTCCTTCTACTGTTAAACCGTAAGCTTTCGCATAATAGCTCATCGCATCGTGGGTTGTGACCAACTTACGCTTGTCTGCTGGAATTAAAGCAATTTGCTGTTTAATCCAAGCATCGAGTCGATCTAATTTGGTATTGTATTTTTCCGCATTGGTTTTGTAAGTATCAGCATTATCCGGGTCAACCTGAGCTAGAGTATCGCCGATTAACTTCACCATCTCTTTGCCATTATTAATATCATGCCAAACATGAGGATCTGGTTCTTTTTCTCCGTCTTCTTCAACTTGAATCACATTTGCAGTTGCTTTTTCATGCAGAGCAATTTTTGGTGCGGTCGTTTTGGTGGCTTCTGACATCTCGACAATGGAAGGTTCAAAGTTTAACCCTGCATAAAAGACTGCATCTGCATCCTCAATTGCTTTACGATCTGAGGGTTTAGCTTCGTAGGTGTGGGGATCTTGGTCGTAGTCTATTAAACAATTGCTGTCAATTTTGTCAGCACCAATTTTTTCTACCATGTCACAGATGACGCTGTAGGAAGCAACAAC
>DESS01000041.1:0-7611 GCA_002361335.1 Richelia sp. UBA3308 | reverse complement strand
TTTGCTTTTTCGCCTTCAGTAGAGTTACATCCAGTCAAAATTACGATCGCACTCAAAGCCGCTGCACTCACAAGCTTGCGAGAGCTAGTTTGTAGTTGTTTTATCACTTTACTTTGGAAATATACTGTGAATATCATTTATGATATAAAATATCAAAACAATTGAAAATGATTTTCAATACAACTATAAAATTTTAATATTTTTTTTTATTTAGATGACTAGATTTTCATCCAAATATGCTTTGTTATGAAGTATTAAATAACTGCAAAAAGAAAATTTATTCTAATAAAATTCTCGATTTATATGATTTTGAGTAAATTTATATGATTTTGAGTAAATATATATGATTTTGAGTAAATTACATTATAACATAAACTTTAATTAATAATCACAGTCAAAAAAAAACTATTATGATTTAACCAATAATTAAGGAAAATGTTAACTATATACTTTCTCAATTACTTTAGATTAATATAGATTAAATTTATAGAGAATTATTTTCATTTATTTTACCCATGAGGTTTTTTGCGTGATGTTGCAAGTCAAAAACCTATCTGTTTCTTATCGAGGTAATTACGCACTCAGAGGAATTAACTTTAATTTAGAACCCGGTCAATTAGTCGGTATATTCGGACCAAATGGAGCAGGTAAAAGTACCATGATCAAGGCAATGTTGGATTTAATTCCAGCAACTAGTGGTGTAGTTACTTTTAGAGGTAATCCCCTCAAGCAGAAATTGGATAAAGTTGCTTATGTTGCACAGCGATCGCAAATTGATTGGGATTATCCAGTAAAGGTGAAAAATGTGGTGATGATGGCTAGAACTATCCCCACGGGTTTATTTCGCTATCCTTCCCGTCAGTCGCAGGAACTGGTGAACATGGCATTAAAAAGGGTAGAAATTTGGGATTTAAGAAATAGACAAATCGGTGAACTTTCCGGTGGACAGCAACAAAGAGTTTTTCTCGCCCGTACCTTAGCTCAACAAGCAGAAATATTCTTTTTTGACGAACCATTTGTAGGGGTGGATCGGAAAACGGAAAATATCATTTTTGAAATTTTTCATGAGTTACAAGAGCAAGGCAAAATTGTCATGGTAGTGAGCCACGATCTAGGAGAAAGCATCAATAATTATAGCGATATCTTACTTCTCAATCAGAAAATTATTGCCTTTGGTCGTCGTGAGGAAGTTTTGAATCAGCGCAATCTTGATATTACTTACGAAAATCATATTTTACCATCTGATTCTTAACAATTAAGAGTTATGGTAACAGTTACTACCAAAGTAATCGCACTAAAAAAAACAGCTAATAAAACTAATAAAAATTTAGATAGAGGTTTCTGCAAATGTTGGAATGGTTTTTAGAACCACTACGTTATGAATTTATGGTCAACGCCATTTTAGTTGGCGTGATATTGGGAGTTTTATGTGCGGTTGTTGGTAGTTATATGATTGTCCAACAATTAGGAATGATGGCACATGCAATTTCTCACTCCTTAGTTGCGGGTTTACCGATAGCTTTTGTTTTAGGTTATTCCCTTTCGACCGGGGCAATTGTTGCAGGGATTTTGAGCGCTATTTTTATGGCTTGGATTGAGTCGCGCTGCAAAATTAAATTAGATACGGCATTAGCAATTATGCTATCTTCCTTTTTAGCCCTAGGGGTAGTTTTAGTTAGTGTCTTACCTGGTGCAAATCGTATTGACTTAGTTCACGTTCTCTTCGGGGATATTTTAGGGGTTAATCAAAGCGATCTCTGGAATACTTTAATTACAGCACTGGTAATTTTAGCTGCAGTTGTATTATTCTACAAAGAACTCTTATTTTATACTTTTGACCCTTTAGGTGCACAAGCAGGTGGAATGCCCGTACAAATTTATTATATTGGTATGATAAGTGCGATTACGATTACCATTGTAGCTAGTTTAGAAACAGTTGGCTCTTTACTAGTAATTGCGATGTTGGTTGGACCTGCTAGTACGGCTTATCTGCTGGTCAAAGAACTAAATATAATGATGATATTGGGTTCTTTTTTTGGGGTTGCTTCAAGTGTAATCGGAATGTATTTAAGTTACTATTTTGATACTCCTTCCGGTGCTTCGATTGTGTTGGTGATGTGTGTTTTCTTCATGCTGGCATTTTTATTTAGTCCTTCTCAAGGTATTTTGACTGAACCCCATACACCATTGGGTAAATTATTGAAAACTGGAAAATAGCGGAAAATGCGGTCTTGGGGAGCCACTGCGTTGCGGAGGTTCCCTCCGTGACAGGATTTGGAATATAAAGGTTTTATTGCTTATGGGACTTCCAATAAATAAAATGTCCAACCGTCGGTTCTTTGAAAATAACAGCAAAATATTTGGCACGAACACTTACACACCCACGACAAACATCAAACCTAAAACTAAGGTGGGGTAAGTTTTTCAAAAAGTAAGCTGTTGTGCATTTTTAATGCACAACAGCTAGGCAAGAGGGAAAAGGCAAGAGGCAAAAGGGATAAGAGTTTTAGCTTTTAAATAAAATTTCTAAATATACAATTTAAATGCGTAGCAGCTTAGACCAAGAGTTACTTATGGTGCAAAAGTTGCTTGACGAGAATGACATTAGCTGCACCTACGGAACTATTTCTACCATAAAGAGTATTTATATTCTTTTCAAGTCTGTGAAGCATAGAAATAAATGTAATGTAATATGGTTGGCTTGAATATGATAATCATTATCACTAATTTAGTGTGAGGGGGTAAGGCGGATATATATAAGTCTTCGATGTATCGGAAAATTTTTGCAATTCGATTTAGATGTCAATAAGGGTCGGTTATTTATTCTATTCCATCAGATAATCATCATTGAAAGCTACAAATGAGAAATATTATTGTTAATTCTCCGTGGGGAATTCAGTTTACCGTATTAATCTTGACGGTATTGGGGATATTTTCTGGAAATGATAGCGCCACAGCACAAGATATCCTACAAGCATCAGATTTTTCTCAGCATCAAGGTACTGCAAAGGATTTAGAATTAATTTCAGAAAAAATTCCACAACTACGATCTGAGAATACTTCTAATAAAAGTAATAATACAGAAAATCTTGCTCAAAATACCCCTTCACCAGAAGTAGAGAAAGAGGAAGAAGCAGATATTGAACTTACGGTTATTGGAGAAATATTAGACCAACCAGTTTTCACTCCATTCCGTCGAGAAGGAAAGGTACGAGATGCGACTCGTCCAGTATACGTGATTAACCGCGAAGAAATCGAAGCCCAGGGAGCGCGTACTGTTAAAGAAGCCTTGAGATTTGTCCCCGGTATTTTACCAGACGGTACAGTAGGAACAGAAATTGGTAGTTTGAGCGGTCAGTTTATTCGCGGTTCTAACACCGCACAAGTATTGATCTTGCTCAATGGCAGACCAGTTAATGACCTTGGTTTTGGTGGTTTTGACCTTTCAGAAATTACTACAGATATTGTCGAGAGAGTTGAAGTTCTTCCTGGTGGGGGTTCTACCCTCTATGGCTCCGATGCGATTGGAGGGACAATCAATATCATTACTCGTCGTCCAACAGAAGATATTACCACCAAAGCTCAAATCAGATTTGGTAGCTACGATTTGAACGAACAAAGCATTCAAACTAGCGGTAAAGAGGGTAATATTTCTTGGTTGCTAGGGTACAACCGCACTCGTGCTAACAATAACTTTGATTATTCCATTCCCGAAGCTGGCTTTGATGGAACTAGGGAAAATGCCGATGTACTCTACAATAATCTCAATTTACAGGTCAATGCAGAATTAGGCGATCGCCAAAGTTTGAGTTTCAACACCATGTATCTTGCAAAAGACCAAGGAGTTCCCGGTGGTGTAGCAACTCCCCAAGCTGCTTTTAACTCGCTTACTGATAATAATCGTAAGTACACCGACCAAGTTCTCACAGATTTGAGATGGAAGGCAAAATTAGGAAAAGCAGATGATTCCTTATTAACAGCTAGAGTCTATCTAGATTTTCTCAATACTCGCTCCGACAACCGCACGGGAGACATCAGCAGGCATCAACAATTTGATAACAATCAAAAATCATTGGGTTTTCAGGTACAGCATAATTGGCAAATTGCTGAAAATCAAAACATTACCTATGGTTTTGACTATCGTAATGTCAGCGCTGAAAATGTGACTCGTAACCTCGCTGATGGTACAGAAACAGAGAATTACGACGATAGCATCGGACAGGGAGCGGTATTTGCCAAATATCTGCTCGATGTGACTCCAGACGTGCGATTAAACTTCGGATTACGTCAAGACTTCAATAGTTTGATAAATGGTTCGGTAACATCTCCAGCAGTAGGAGCGCGTTGGAATTTAGCAGAAAAGACTACCCTCCGGGCTAACTATATCCGTAATTTCCGAGTTCCTAGCCTATTTAACTTATTTAGTAATTCTCCCTTTGCACAAGGAAATCCAGACTTAAAACCAGAAAGAGGTAATAGTTTTGATGTAGGTATCGACCAACAATTAGGGGATATTGGTTTACTACGTTTTACGTTTTTCAATAACACCATCACCGATAATATTGCTTTCGATTTTGTCAATTCAACCTATGAAAATATCGGTAAAGTTCGGACAACTGGGGTAGAACTTGGCTTAAATTTACAGTTAGCTAAAAATTTCTATTTTTCTGGTAACTATACCTTAAATGACCCCAAAATTCTTGAAAGCTCTAATCCGGCAGAAGTTGACCAAGAATTGAGATTTGCAGGTGCTGATAGTATTAACTTAGGGCTTTCTTATGAAAATCGGCAAGGTTGGTATGCAGGAATTTTGATGCATTCTTTGGGTAGTTATCCTACGAATAATACTAATACAGAATCCTTACCAGGTTATACAACCTTTGATTTTAAATTGCGAGTACCTGTAAGTGAAAATTTAGCGCTTAATGGTAGTGTCGAAAACATTTTTGACCAGAGATTTCAATTATTTTCCGGTTTCCCCGATGCAGGTAGAATTGTACAAGTAGGTATGAATTATAAGTTTTAGGGCCGAAGGGAATTGGGCATTGGGCATTGAGAATAAATGTAGTCATGCACTAAATATTCTTGTTATGAGAATATCGTAAATTCAATTATTATTATTTGTTAAAATTGGAAACGGAGAATAGGGGATAAAGTATTAAAGATAAACATAGAACATATATTCTATGTTTATCTTGGAACTTATTTTATTCCCCATCTATCGAAACTAAATAGAAACTAGAAAATCCCTGTAACAATTATTTACTATTGTTATTTTTATTACCAGAGGTGTATACAGTTGATGAAGGCTAATTATCTGTTGATGAAAGCTAATTATCTGTAAAAGTATTAACTCTAAAATCACTATGAGTAATTATAATCCTTGGGTAACGGCACTAAATCGCCAAAGTACGGAAGATTTGCTAACAGGTGGTAAAGTTGAATACGAGGATATAGATTGCAGTTGTGACGTTTTATCATCTTTGCTATATACCTTATTTCAACAAAATTGGCAACAAGTTGAGTTGGGACACGTTGCTCAAGGTGGGGTTTTAGAATTAGAATTTACTAATCCACCTAAAATTTGTATTCTTTATGATGGTTATCTCACAGTAGTAGCTGAAGGTTGGCATTTACACTTGTGTATTGATGAAACTTTTGGTGGTCCTAATAGTGAAACTCCTTTGGAATTAAGAAGACAAAGAAGAATAAGTCGTGCAGCGTTTTATCGACGTTTTAATGCAGCAGGAAAACCAAGAAGTTGGGGAATAGAATTGTGGAATGGTGATGGTGAGAATGTGATGACAATTTTCTTACCAAATCCTTTAATAGATGGTGAAAATTTATTACCAGAAGGTAAACCAGACTTATCAAAATTAGAACTGTATCAAGAACTAAGGGAGATTTATGTATTAGGTAATAAACCAATGCCATTTACCAAAAATCCCTTGAAACGTGCTTATATTTCAGTTTGTACCTCTGGAAGATGTTTACCTTCACGTAATTGGCAACCTACTTATGAAGCGTTGAAAAATGCTGTTGAAAAAGCAGGTTTAGATATAGAAGTAAGAAGATCTGGCTGTTTAGAAGTTTGTAAATTAGGACCAGTAGTATTTAATTCTGAGGATAAAACTTGGTACACTCGCGTTAAACCGGAAGTAGCTGAAACTATTGTTGAAGAACATTTAGTTGAAGGAAATAAAGTTACCGAGCATCTTTATCCACCAAAATCAGCTTAAAGATATTCTAGGGAACATTTTTATGTTGTGATTTCGCATCTAGGGGAGACGTAGCAGTGCTACGTCTCTACATAATTCAGGATAAAAAAATATATCATCCTTATAGTTATCAAACAGAATGAAATTATTGTTATTCTTCTTTCAGGTTGCCTGCATCGCATCGTTAATTATTGCTTGTAACAACACGTCAAACCCTCCAATAATATCATCAACTCCTAACCAAGAATGCGTTCAGAATTATAACCCAAATAAGGATTATTTTCCTAATAAAGCCACTATTAATTATGCTAATGGCTTTACTGTAGAATATAAAAATAATTATAAAATTGTCACGGGAAAAAATCCTTGGCAGGATGCGAAGACAAGTTTTAAATACGTTCTAGTGAGCTGCGGTACACCAACACCAAAAGGATTTAAAGAAACCCAAATAATTACAGTACCTGTAAATACAGTTGCATCTCTTTCTACTACTCATTTACCACATTTAGCAAAATTGGGATTAGTAGATAAACTCGTTGGTGTTAGTAATCCCAAAATAGTCAATACACCAGAAGTAGTCGAAAAAATCAAAGCTGGTAAAATCTCAGAATTAGGCAATAATAATGTGAACGTAGAAAGGTTATTAGAACTTAATCCCGATTTAGTTACTACTTATGGAACGGGAAATCCACAAACAGATAATTATCCTAAATTACTAGAAGCAGGATTAAAAGTAGCAATAAATGCTGAATATATGGAAAATACACCCTTGGGTAGAAGCGAATGGTTAAAATTTACAGCTTTATTTTTTAATCAAGAAGAAAAAGCAGAAAAAATCTTTAGTCAAATCAGCAAAAATTATCAAGAAATTGCAGCTAAAACTAAAGCTATCAAAAAACGTCCAAAAGTATTTACGGGATTTAATTTTAAAGGGACTTGGTATGCTCCTGGATGTAAAAGTTATATAGCACAATATTTAGCAGATGCTGGTGCAGAATTACTTTGTGTTGATAATGTTGATGGTAGTATACCTTTATCTTTTGAAGATGTTTTTGAACGTGCTGCTACAGCAGATTATTGGTTAAATGTTAGTCAATCTTGGCAAAGTTTAAAAGATGTAATTAGAGAAGATAGTCGTTATGGTGATTTTCAAGCGGTGAAAAAAGGTAATGTTTATAATAACAATGCTCGTTTGAATGAAAATGGAGGTAATGATTATTGGGAAGGTGGAATTAGTAACCCTGATGTGATTTTAGCTGATTTAATTAAGATTTTTCATCCAGAATTATTACCAAATCATCAGTTATTCTTTTATCAGAAGCTGAATTAAAGGGAATAGGGCATTGGGCATGGGGCATGGGGCATTGGGCATAGGGCATTGGGCATAGGGCAT
>DESS01000168.1 GCA_002361335.1 Richelia sp. UBA3308 | reverse complement strand
GCTCCAACCAACAACGCTCCAACGCTCCAACGCTCCAACTCACTCTCAATCCAAAATTCTTCACGGTACTTGTCGAATTTTAATTGGAAAAGTTGAATTATAAGCTCCACCTCCATTACCGATCGCAATAATTTTTCCGTCGGGACTAAAGGCGGTACTGGTAGGATAAATTTGATCGTAGTTTTGAGGATTGTTGGCGGCTTTAACTAAATTATTTATGGCTTTTCCCGTATTTAAATCCCATATTGTTACCGCACCATCTAATGTGGTTGTGACAACGGTTTTGCGATCGTTTGCTAAAGTTACCGAAGTCACACCTTCAATATCTGATACCCTAAAACTATTTACTAATTTACCACTATTTACATCCCAAACATTAATTTTTCGATCTGTGGCATTCACTAAATATTTTCCGTCGGCAGTAAAGCCAATAAAGCTAATAATGTTGGTGTTTCCCTCGATAGTGCGAATTAATTTTCCTGTTTGAAGATTCCATAATTTAACTGTTTTATCCGAATTATCTTTGAGAGAGCCACCACCGCTAGCGAGAGTTTTGCCGTCGGGGCTAATTGCAACTGAACGTACAGGGCTTTTATGTCCAGTTAAGGTACGAATTAATGCACCTGTTTGCGGATTCCACAGTTTAATTGTTTTGTCGTAACTACCACTGACAAGAGTTTTACCATCAGGAGCGATCGCCAAAGATGTCACTCCTAAAGAATGTCCTTTCAGAGTACTTTTCAATTTTTTGGTTTTCATACTCCATACCTTAATTACCTTATTGGTATTAGGTTGTGCTGTTCCTCCAGCAGTGAAAAATAGTTGTCCGTCGGGACTGATAATAACGTCGTTTACTCCGTCTTTATGTCCGTCAAGGGTACGAATAAGTTTACCATTTTTGAGATTCCATAGTTTTACTGTATGGTCATAACTACCGCTAATTAAAGTTTGTCCATCCGGGCTAAAAGCCAATGCTGCAATATCCCATATATGTCCTTTTAAAGTAAAACTAGATTTAGTTTGAGCAAATTTTGAGAACGATGAGTTTTCAACTGGAGATGATTGAGCAAAAGTCTCAGTTAAGTGACTTCCACTGATAAGAACTGTTGCTGTTAAAACCGATGCTATAAAGCTTTTCTGAAAAATTGAAAGGTGAATCATTTTAACTAAAAACTAAAAACTAAAAACTAAAAACTAGTAGTACTTAATTGTTACAATTGCTTAACTGAACTTATATGATATCCACAATATAGAGAAATCCTATATATAAATACTGAATTCAAAAAAAAAAATGAAATTTTGCATTTATCTTCCCTCTACAGCAGAAGATAAAGGAACCTAGTACCGCGCTTGCGTTCGTCAAAAGTATCAAGGTATCAAGGTAATAAGTATTAATTTCGTGGGATTTCAACAGTTTTAAATGTGCTCGTCCTTTCCAACCTGTTGCAATAGATTAACAATGATTATTTTTCGAGAAAAAAATAATGCAAGCAGATTTAGAAATTATCAACCTAGAGACGCAGTTATTAGGATAAACCGGGTTTATACAGGGTAAACGATAAATTTTCTTCAAAGAAATTTGAAATCAAATATCTTTAATTTTAAATTCCTAACTTCCAATGCCCATTCACGTGTGACGTGCGGGCGTAGCCCAATGCCCAATGCCCAATGCCCAATTCCCAATGCCCAATGCCCAATTCCCAATGGTTAAAACTTTTAAAACAACATCGCGCTATTGCTGTAATTCGTGCCTCGGAAAAAGACTTAGCACGACAAATGGCTTTAGCAGTGGCAGCAGGCGGGATGCAGTTAATCGAAATAACTTGGAATACCAACCAAGCTGCCGAACTAATCGAACAACTACGCACCGAATTACCCAACTGTATCATTGGCACGGGCACACTGCTAAATTTGTCACAAATGCAGCAAGCAATACAGGCAGGTGCACAATTCCTATTTACTCCCCATATAGACATTTCTATAATTCAAGCAGCTGTTAATCAAAACATACCAATTATACCGGGAGCGCTAACTCCGACTGAAATTGTTACAGCTTGGAATCAGGGTGCAACCTGCGTCAAAGTCTTTCCCATACAAGCTGTAGGTGGTACCAGATATATCCAAAATTTGCAAGCACCATTGGGACAAATTCCCTTGATTCCAACCGGAGGCGTGACTTTAGAAAACGCATCAGAATTTATCCGATCCGGTGCGATCGCCATAGGATTAAGTAGTGAGTTATTTCCCAAACATTTAATTATGTCTGGAGATTGGCATTTAATAACTCGACAAGCAGAAACTCTACTTGAAAATATAAAGTAGAATAAAAAAAGAGATATTCATAGCTTGTAATATTAATATTTTTTTAAATACAGCTATCAAATAAAATAAATCAAAATAAACCAAAATAAACCAAAAAAAGCTCATAGATGAGAGTATTTACCATGAAAAATCCAAGTTTAGCTCAGTATATCCGCTATTTTAAAATTTTTGTAGCTAGTGTAACACTGTCGGCGACTTTTATAAGTATTACTACAGAAAAGGCAGAAGCACATCACACGCAAAAAGTTAAGCAGTTGAAAAGATCAAATAAACGTTGGATTCAAGTAGATTTATCAGAACAAAGATTAATTGCTTGGCAAGGGAATAAAGCTATTTTTGGAGTTATTGTTTCCACAGGTAAAAGATCGACTCCTACCCCTACTGGCGTATTTAACATTTATGTAAAGTTAAGGAAAACTCGGATGCGTGGTGAAGGCTATGACGTACCGAATGTTCCCTACACTATGTATTATCAAGGTGGTTATGGAATTCATGGCGCATACTGGCATAACAAGTTTGGTACGCCAGTTAGTCACGGTTGTGTAAATGTAGCACCAAATCACGCTAAAAGATTATTTAATTGGGCATCAGTAGGAACTACAGTTGTTGTACAACGGTGAAATTTCAATCGATAAATAAACGAGATTCTCAATTTATAAAATTGGTCGAAGTCAATTTACCCAAGCTGTAACATATTTCAGTTTATTGGTGCCGACTTACTTAATAGTAAAAAAATACTTATTAAACATCCTCTAAGCCCGGTTTTTTAAAAATACCGGGCTTTTTATTTTGAAAAGATAATTATTTAAATTTGTATCGGTTTTAATACTTTTTTTTTGTAAACTTATTTCGTAAATATAGCGGATTTCAGTTGAATGGAATACAAATTTTACCTCACCCTCGTTCCCTCTCCTTACTAAGGAGAGGGATGTCCGACAGGACAGGGTGAGGTTTTAACTGTGTTGGACTCAACCGAAAAGCGCTATAAATATTATTTTGTAAGCATTAATATCTATTTCTATTTACAAATAAAAATAATTAAAAATATGTTGATTAAATAACAATTATTCTTATCATAAAAAGATTTTGTATTATTGTGTTATTAAAAAATAAGTTTGACAAGCCGTCTTTTGTTAAATATATTTTTGATTTGATACTATATTTAACTGTTAAATTGATTACTAAGTAATAGAGGTTAAAATTTTGAAGCTAAATTATTATCAATGTAGTTTGACTATCATTAGTATTATTTTTAGTCCATTAGCAGCTATTGCAGAAACTATACCGGAATCAAGCCCTAAACCTAAAACTGATATTAAAAAATCAAGTATAGAAGCGGACAAAAAAATCAATCAACCCAGTGTCGTTGAGAAGTTAATTCAATCTAAACAGTTACTAAAACAGTCTCCAATCAAAACTCAAAAAAAATTAGTAATTTCTACTTCGGCTGCTGACTTAGATTTAAATCAACAAAGTTTAAACACAAGTTTAAATAAATCTCCAGAATATTTCCCCAATCAATCCTTAACTGAAAATTCAGACAGTAGTAAATTATTAATTGCAGATAGGGAACATAACAGCGATCCTAATAAATGGTCTGCAGCTCGTGCGGATGGACACGCACCTATTGGAGTAATGGGAGATTTATGTTCTCCTACCGCTATATGTTTATGAATATGGACGGTAATCGGGATGGTACAGATAGTCTGAGCGAAAGTGAAGTATTACAGGATTTTATGGTTACTCCTGTAGATATGACTATGGAAATGCATATGTTTGGGGCGATGTACGCAGTTAGCGATGATGTCACTCTGATGGCGATGGTACCTTATGTTTCTAAAGAAATGGAGCATCTTACCCGTATGGGTGGGCGTTTCACTACAAATTCCGAAGGGTTTGGCGATATCAAAACTACAGCGCTATATAAAATTCACGATCGCAATAAACAGCGAGTACATTTAAACCTTGGGGTTAGTTTTCCCACAGGCTCAATTAATGAAAGAGACGACACTCCCGCAGGTGATGATGTGATACTTCCTTATCCCATGCAAATTGGTTCGGGTACTTTTGATTTGCTACCAGGAATTACTTATTTAGGTCAATCAGAAGAAGGTTCTTGGGGAGCGCAAGCTT
Organism: Richelia sp. UBA3308; assembly: GCA_002361335.1. Classification (GTDB taxonomy): domain Bacteria; phylum Cyanobacteriota; class Cyanobacteriia; order Cyanobacteriales; family Nostocaceae; genus Rivularia. The sequence continues at coordinate 13,023 of DESS01000168.1, read as the reverse complement.
TAACAACACTCAGATTGGGTAAAAATGATAATGGTTATCGTCTCGGTAATAAATATCAGCTATCAGGTTGGATTGCTCGTAATTGGACGGATTGGTTGGGTACCTCACTACGATTAACTGGTACAACTTGGGGAGATATTGATGGAGCGGACGATCGCCTAAATCCAATGATGATTCCTACTGCCGATCCTGACAGAAGAAGCGGTACTCAAGTTAATGTCGGATTTGGTGTCAATCTATATGCTCCCAAAGGTAATTTACAAGGCTCTCGTTTGGCAATGGAGTTTGAATTACCTATTTACCGCTCTTTAGATGGACCTCAATTAGAAACTGATTGGCAATTGACCCTGGGGTTACAATCGTCATTTTAAGGGATAATGTTGCCAAATTTGACAATACATAGGCAGGATGTTCCGGAATTTGAAAATGTAGGGGCATCCTGCCTATACCACAATTAATTTAAGAGAAATTTAAAGCCTTTTTCTATTTCCAAGAAAGAGGTTTTCTATAATCTGATAATTAAGATACTCAAGTATTGTCTGTAGTTAGCAAGTAATTGATTGATGGAATTAATTTATAATATTAATTTATGAAATTGATTAACAAACTTGAATTTGATCTAATTTATTAATTACAACATCGGCACCACGAACATTATCTGACTTACCAATCCAAGTAATACCAATACAACCTGCGGCTTTGGCGTTGCGTGCCATTTGCATATCGCCAACAGAATCTCCTACCATTAATGTTGCGCTTGCTTCTACTGCCAATTTTTCACAAGCTTGTAAAAATAAAGCTGGTTGTGGTTTAAAGATATTACCGTCTACTCCCATTTCTAAGTTTATATAATCACTAAGTTTATGAATCGCAACAAATTGATTTACTTCTTCAGTTGTGGCGGCTGAAAGTATACCAAGCTTTAATCCTGCTTGTGAAAGCTTTTGTAGTACTTCTAAGCTACCGGCAAACAAAGGGGAAGCACAATCACCTAGATATTTGTCTGCTTCGTCTAAACTTTTACGGGCTATTTCCAAGGATTCAATCCAACTTCTGCCAGTTTCGGCAATATAAGCTGCGGCGGCGATTTCTGTTTCCCGACGACTTGCTACAGCCATTAAACCCGCAGCATCTAAAGTATCCGCATTAACACCAAATGCCATTAACAAAGGTTCGCCAATACCGGGTATTTGAGCGTCTATAATTCGTGCGGCTTTTTGGGCAAAATTACGTAAATATACTTCTGAGTTTTCTAAAGTACCGTTTTTGTCAAATATAATTGCTTGTATATTTGAAAATGTTCTATTTTTGCATTTTATAGTCTTCAAGTGATGCCACCCCCTTTGTAAAGGTTAAAGGTTAAAGGTTATAATCTGAAAAATAATTATATAGAATACTTTGCAATATCATACTATATTTTGGATATAGGTTTTGAATAACAGCGATTTATTTCAATTAATTTTGAGATAATCAGAACAAATCATTGATTTATTTTTTTTCAAATAAAACGCGATAAAAAAGCATAAAATAAACGTGACACTTGAGATTAATACTTATTGTTTCAAGTATTGAAAGCAGTTGATGGAACAGGAGTTTTTTATGTTTGTCACCGAACTATTTAATATTGCAAATCTTTTTGTCTTACCTTTTTGGGTGTTAATGATTTTTTTACCCAAGTGGAAAATTACTCAACGAGTCATGGAATCCTATATTCCATTTTTACCCTTAGCTGCACTGTATTTGTATTTATTTATTAGCAGTATTACACCAGAAAATGCTCAAGCTTTATCCAATCCTGACTTAGCGGATATTGCTCGCTTTTTTGCTTCGGAAACCGCTGCTGCAACTGGATGGATTCATTTCTTGGTAATGGATTTATTTGTGGGACGCTACATTTATTTAGCTGGAGTAAAAACTGGTGTGTGGACTTTTCATTCCCTTGCACTTTGTTTATTTGCAGGTCCTATTGGTTTACTTTCTCATATTTTTAGCTACTGGATTTTTCTGAGATTCTTCTCTCAAAAATCAACCGATACTCCGACTTCGGATATACTAACATCAGTTAATAATACCTAATTTATCTCTTTAATATGTTATGCTGAATGGACGACTAAAAAATCGTCCATTGTTCATAATATTTTTTTTTATCAAATGTTACTTAATTAGCAATATTTATAACTATGATTATTTAATATGTATATAATAATGTATATAATTTCCGAGCTTACAGTTTTTTATCTATAGATACAAGTATAGTCCTTTACATATAATAATTGTTAATTTTTTGAGCCGAAGATATTGTAGTTTTAAAGATTTTACGAAATTAATAGTATTTGATAAATCCCGGAATCGATAATTATCAAATATGATTTAATATCATAATACCAATTTATAAATTATCAAGGGGTGTATCATCAAAACTATACGTTCCTTCATTGTATCTGTTAAGCAAAACATCACAGATTGTCATTTAAATTAAGGAGAAGCCAGTGAATCAACCATTCCAGGTATTGCTGGTAAAAAATAGTCAAGAAGATGCAGTTTTAATACTTGAGCAATTACAACTAGTAACTGGTTATGAAGTTATTAGCAAGCAAGTTGAAACAATGGGAGAATTTCAGGAAGTTTTAGAGGGAAAAAACTTTAATTTAATAATTGCTGATTACGACTATAGAGAAATAGATTACAATATTATTTTGCAAATTTTACAACAAAGAGGGTTAGAAGTACCATTAATTCTTATAGCGACTGCAATAGAAGTAGAAGCAGCAGTTAGTGCAATCAAGTTAGGTGTTAGTGATGTAGTGATAAAAGATAATTTAGTTAAGTTAAAAGATAGCGTAGAACAAGAATTAAAAAAAGCAGAATTACGAGCACTATATTCTATTCAACAAAAATATGATAGAGCTTTGCAGGAGTTGCAAAATGCTCAAAAGCAGCTTGTTGAAAATGAAAAAATGTCTTCCTTAGGAAGATTATTAGCGGGAATAGCTCATGAAATTAATAACCCAGCCAACTTTATTTATAACAACTTAAATTTTGCCGATGATTATATTCAAGATATACTTAAATTGTTACAACTGTATCGAAAGTATTATTGTAATCCGGTAGCAGAAATTGAAGAATACGAGAAAGAAATTGAATGGGATTTTGTTCAAGAAGATTTACCAAAAACTCTATCTTCCATGAAGCTGGGAACGGAACGGATTCGGGATTTAATTGTAGGTTTACGGCATTTCTCCCGTCACGATCGCAATAATATGCAACCTGCGGAGATTCATGAAATCATTGATAGTGTATTAATGATTTTACAGCATAGATTAAAGCCACATGGAAAAAAGTCTGGAATTAAAATTATTAAAAATTACACTCAAATACCAGCTGTTAAATGCTATCCAGGTGAATTAAATCAAGTATTTATGAATTTGATTGCTAATGCCATCGATGCACTTGAAGAAAAAGTAGAGAATAATACTGCTCAAACTGATTCTTCAATTCCTTGTATTAAAGTTAGTACCAAACTTAATGAGAATAATTCTAATGTTATTATTATAATTTCAGATAATGGACATGGTATATCATCCGAGCATCAAGACAAAATATTTAATGCTTTTTTTACAACTAAGGCTGTAGGCAAAGGAACTGGATTTGGATTATCAATCAGTTATCAAATTGTGGTAGAAAAGCATGGTGGAAAATTAGAATGCTTTTCAGAAGTAGGAAAAGGTACGGAATTTAGGATTGAAATTCCAATCCAAGGCAATTGTAATCATATATAAATTTTTTACTAGCAATTACTGCTACAGCCTGTATCTCTACATCGTTAATTACCTATACTGGCTTTTTTTTAGAATTGATATAACGTTATTGCCTAGATAAAAAGTGGTTGAAGTGTTCCCTTTAGCAAAGGGATGGAGAAAATAAGCTTCTTCAGCTAAAAAGACGCGGATCTAAAAGTCTGTTGCGGTGCTTTTATTATCTTATACCTTAGACTTGATTGATTTGTTACTCTAGAGATAATAGCACAACCTTGTGCTTCCCCTGCATTAATTCTCTATTAAAAGTAATAGAAGAGACAATTATTATGACGGATTCGGGAGATAAAATTAGTCGTAGTTATAGCCAAGAAGATGTACAGCAAATTTTGCAGTTGGCGATTGCCCGTCAAGCTGATGATGATAAGGAGTTTTCTCACAAGGTGCTCTTGGAAATCGCAGCTGAGTTGGATATCTCCCCAGAAACTCTAAAATTAGCAGAAGAGGATTGGGTAGCAAAACAAGGCGAAATAGAGAATCGACTAGCATTTAACGCATACCGCCAAAGAAGATTAAAAAAACGTGCGGGTAATTATACTATCATCAATACGTTTTTTGTATTAATCGATTTGCTTACGGGCGGTGGTATTAGCTGGTCGCTTTATATTGTACTATTTTGGGGTATGTTATTAGGTTTGGATGGCTGGAATACTTTTCAAACTAAAGGTGAAGATTATGAAGCTGCTTTCCAAAGATGGTACCGTAAAAATCAGTTAAAACGTTCTGTCAATAATCTGATTAATAAGTTTTTTAAAGCTACTTCTTGATACAATCAGCGCAAAATAATAAAAGTTAGTTGTGAAGAATAACGGAAATCGATGTCTCGACGTTATATATAACGTCGAGACATTTATAATTCATAACGAGGCAGGCAACGCCATAAAATGGAATAGTAAATCAGCAAGTTGATACAGAAATTCCCCCAAAAGTGGAATACTCACTCACACCTTTAGGAGAAAGTTTACAAGCAATTCTTCAAGCAATGCATGAATAGGGAGCCGAAGTTGGCTGGAATTGGGATAGGGATTTATACCCCAATCCATTCACGCCCAGCGTGGGGTGTATCTTCCACCAGGTTGCCGGGGAATTAAACCCATATTTAGAGGTTAAAGAGTTAACAATTAACTGCTCACTCTCCAAGCAAATATTCAATCGCCGCTTCTAATTTTGAAGGGTAACTTTGAGCAAAACTTTCAAACCAAATTCCTTCAGGAGATAATGGTTCTAATTTTTCTAACCATTCTTGAGCTTGAATTTTTAAAGCTTCTATTTGTTTGGCTTTAATAACTTCAAGTTCAATTCTTTCCTTTTCAAGTTCCTGCTGTTTTTGCTGTTCATCTAATAATTGTTTTTGTTCAAATTCTTGCTTAACTTCAGATAAAATATGATCGACTGCATCTGTTTTTGGAGGTGAAGACTCAAAAAATGAGGAAGATCGAACAGATGATTCAGACTTGATTTTGTTTATTTTCTCAACTTCCTCTATTTTCTCTGCTTGAGAATTAGTTTTTTGCTGATATTCTGCTTTGACTTCGGACAACAACTTATCAATGGAATCCATTTGTTTAATTCCGATTAATTAGAATAGCTAATCAATAATTGCATTTAGCAACACTTCTGAAAGACTATAATCTTCCATATCATCCATTGTAATTGTGTCACATATATCAAACTTAGCGCCAGCGCTTTGCATTTCATCATCCAATACTTTTAGAAAGCGGGTAGCATGAGGATCTGTACCAACTTGAATAAAAGAAATTCCTAATTCTTCATCCCTATCCATGCGACGAGAGGTTTCGATAATTACTTTCATAACGGCTTTTCTATCATCCGGTTCCCCATCAGTAATAACTAAAATAGTTTCACCATTAGGCTTGGTTTCACCGGCAACTTTTCGTTCAAAATAATTATCAGTAGCGTGTTTTAATACTGCAGCCAAATCAGTAGTTCCGGAAGGATCGTTTTCTCGAAAAACTTGGGTAACTTTCTTTGATGTCACATTCTCATATCTTTTAAATTTACCAGAAAAAGTATAGACAGTAATACCATCTGGGTCAAATTGTTCGCATTTACTTGCTAAAGCAAAAGTTGATTCTTCCGCTGCTACCCATCTAGTTCTACCACTCTTTTGGTCGGGGGTTGCCATGCTACCACTTTTATCAATAATTAAGGTATAATCTCGATTGTCTAACATTGATTAATTCTCCTATTTTAATTCTCCTATGATTAATTTATTTGATTCATTTATTAACTTAATCAATAATTGCATTCGTTAATATTTCTGCAAGAGTCATATCTTCCATATCATCCAAAGTAATAGTGTCGCAAATATCAAATTTTGCACCAACTGATTCCATTTGATCGTCTAAAGCTTTGAGAAATTTTGTTGCTTGAGCATCGGAACCAACTTGAATAATAGATATAGCTAATTCTTCATCTTTTTCCATCTGATGAGAAGCATTAATAATCACTTCAAAAACCGCTTTTCTATCATCGGGTTCACCATCTGTTACAACTAAAATAGTTTCTCCATTGGCCTTAGTTTGCCCTTCTGCTTTACGCTTAAAGTAATCATCTGTTGCATCTTTGAGTACACCTGCTAAATTCGTAGTACCGGCAGGATCGTTTTCCATAAATATCTGCTCGACTTTCTTTGAAGTCACATTATCGTAGCGTTTATATCTACCGGAAAACAGGTAAACTGTCATTCCATCCGGATCGAACTGGTCGCACTTTCTTGCCAAAGCAAGAGTAGATTCTTGCATGATCTCCCATCTACTTCTACCACCAGCTTGATCCGGAGTCGACATACTACCGCTTTTATCAATAATTAACGTATAGTCACGCTCTTTTATCATTCTATGATTCCTTTAATTCTTACTACGTGGTACTAGTTTAACTTTTGCTTATTTACACCGCAGCTTTTGCGGATGCTTTGTAATAATCATTTAATTTATTTAAAATCGCAAGCTATTCTAATACACTCAAGTCATATGGCGATTGCCTCCGGCACCCTTTCGTTGCTAATCGCCGCAGCAAAGCTGTTTATCCCTAGGATGCGGCTTACGTAGGGTAGCCCATGCCGAAGGCTTACCTCTTTAGTATTTTTTAAGTTTTTTGACTTATGTATTTCTCAGGTAAAGCAATGTTTTAATTACAGTTTATCTGCGTAAAAACCCAAATGGTTAGCAACTGGACGTTCACCCATGGGTAGTTTAGTATGACTCGGTGCATTTAGCAGCCTTGGTTTTTTGTTTTTTGCCATTACTAATGTAGTGGAACCCCCACCATCTAAATTCAGAGCCGTATATGCACCCAATTTGCTTGCAATGCTTGTTAATTGTGCGATCGTCACGCCTTCGCTGTAAAGCGGTTGTTTTCCATCTACAACAATCAGCCACAGAATATTTCCTGCTTTATTAGTGGCAACTGCAACTCGTGGATAAGGCTTATCTTTACCTAGATCGGAATTTACAGCTTTACCGTCAATTATAAAAACATCGCTACCCGCCACAGCCTGGAGAGTATTTTGAGGACAATTTCCATTATCTAAAATTTGGGCGCGTTTGTTTTGAGAAATACACAAAACTCCCCACTTTTTATCCGCTTTTGAGTAATGTTTACCATTAGAAATTGCTTGTCCGATAACAGAAGTAATATTTCCACTATGAGGATAATAATCCCAAGGGGTATTTTCATGGAAAGGATAAAAATAATTAGCATTTACAGCTAATTGTAGTTTAAATTCTTGCAAAAATTGTGAAGTAGTCCGCGCCAAGGTTGTATTTTGATGGGTAGATTGCGGTGGAGTCACCAGCACTTTTACTCCAGGCACGGATAAATCAACAGTTACAATATGAACTAATACTGGACGCGGTGTCAAATTAAAATTACGTTTGTAAACAATACCTTTAAATAATTTTTGTTCGGAATTAATTTGAGATGGACGGGAAAAACACCACCAGCCATAAACTATTAATGGTAATAATAAAAATACTATTTGAGTTGGGAGGATAAATCGCTTTAAAAATTCTTGGTTTCGAGAATTGAGCATTGATATTTGATAATTGTATATATGAATCATCAAAATATTAACTTTACTAACCAAAATTTGCAAAACTGTTCTTTTAAAGGTCTAAACCTAAATGGTGCGAACTTTAGTAAATCAGATATTCGTGGATGCGATTTTAGTCATAGTTCATTACGAAATGCTAATTTTGATTGTGTTAAAGCAGGTCAAACTCCTAAAATATTTACCTTTCTAATATCTGTTGCATTTCTCACAACTATCATCGTATTTCATGCAGTTACTCAAATGATATTTGGAGTAATAGAAAGAACTCCAGAAAGTCCGATTTGGAGTTATGCCCTAGCTTTATCTATAAGTTTGGGACTTGCCGGAATTGCTTGTGTAACAATGAGTTTAGCTCGAGAAAAATCTACTTTAAAACCTATCGCTACCATATTTTCCGGTGCTACTTCAGGAGCGATTTTAGGATTTTTCTATGGTGGAACTGCCGCAGGTGGGAAAAATCCACAAGTCGCAATTGTATCTGCTGTCATCGGAGCATTAATAATGGCAGGAACCAGCTTTTACTTTAAGAGAGGATTCATACCAGTTATTCTACCTGTATCTGGCACAGTCGCTACCTATGGATTTGCTTTCTTAATAGGAACAAGAGCGATTGCTTTTCTAAGTACTCAAAATCTGATTTGGGGATTTTCTTTAAGTTTTTTATCATTAAGTTACATTGGATTAACACTAATTTCTCTTGGATATAGCATCAAAAAAATTACCACTTATTCCGTAACATCCTTCCGAGATTCCGACTTAACAAACGCTAATTTTAACAATGCAAAATTAGGATTGAGCGATTTTACCGGCGCAATCGGAAAAAATTAAGAAATGCCCTTTCGGCCCCATGCCCTTTCGGCCCTTCTCAAACAGTTTGTTTGACAACCGAAGAAGTCGCAAATGGTTCCGCCGAATTTAATACAGCTTCCAATAATCCTGGAAATAATTTTTCCAAATCTTGGCTTCGCAGGGCGTTTATATGCTGGGTTCCTTCTTTACGAGTTAAGACTACTCCCGATTCTCTCAATATCTTAAAGTGGTTCGACATTGTTGACTTGGCGATCGCAAAATCAAAGTCGCCACAGCATTGCTCTTTCTTCATTGCCAACTGTCGCACAATCTCTAATCTTACAGGGTCTCCCAAGGCATAAAGCACTCCTGCTAAAGATATATTTTTTCGCTCTGGATGATAAAGAAATCTCATTGTTGCAGGTTGTCTTAAAAAGGTCTATATTTTAATTATTCGGCTTTATCGAATTATAGAATTATTATTAAGAGGAAGACAAATATGTCATCCATAACGAATGTGACAGAAGCCACCTTTAAGCAAGAAGTCCTAGAAAGCGGAGTTCCAGTGTTGGTAGACTTTTGGGCACCTTGGTGTGGGCCATGTCGGATGGTTGCTCCAGTGGTAGATGAAGTTGCTGGGGAATACGAAGGACAGGTAAAAGTGGTGAAACTCAACACAGACCAAAATCCCACAGTTGCCAGTCATTACGGTATTCGTAGCATTCCAACACTGATAGTTTTCAAAGGCGGTCGGCAAGTTGATACGGTTGTAGGTGCAGTACCAAAAACAACCTTGACTAAAACTTTAGCACAGTATCTCTAACGTAGAAAGAGGAAGGGATATTGTAAAATTGAAAAGTAAAAATTAAAAACTGTTTTGATTTTTACTTTTGGCTTCACAGAATAACTGCAGCAGTTTTGCAGTAATAAAAAAAATTAGGTACCCACAACAGCGGTTGGGGGTTTCCTCCACTCGCTATTGGGGGCATTCGGGCCAGAATCTACCTTTATTAAGATAAAATCTGCTGTATTTTTTCTTCCTGTTTGTAATGGAGAGTAAATTATGACATTTGTAGTATCGCGTCTAATGGTTGGGTAAAAATGATATGTTAAAGAGTTGGTGGCAGCAGACTCAAATATAATGAATGGTAAATTAATTGTCTTTGAAGGCGTAGAAGGTTGTGGTAAAGTGCGATTCGTTGGCTAGAAACCAAGAACCATCTGGGTTCGAGGGGGATTAGCCGCAAGGTAATAAAAAAACCTTGACAACTGAATGATAATGTAGGTGAGAATCCTACCCCGTAGGTGCAACGGTGAAAGCACTTCCCCCAGGTTTGAGACTGGTCATCAAAGCCTGAAGCGGGGATGAAAGGCGAAATCTTCTGGAAGCCTAATCCGGGGAACGCCAAGCAAAGTGTCCATGAGTAAAGGTATCTTGAAGATGCGTTTTAATCGTCGTTAAACCGAATTAGCGAAAGGGCTGATACGCTAGAGCCAAAAGGCAAAGGATAAGGAGATGGCAGTTTTTGCCCTGACCATCATGCACTTCCGATAAACCCGGCGAATAAGCATCACTCTAAAGACACACAGAATTATCATTCGGAACGAAGTAACCTATCGCTGGCTCTCAAAAAGGTCGATTTTCTTGAGTAGGTACCAACCGCAAGCCACGATTAGGAAAGATTGAATCAGAAGCGAATGCTTGGAGTAATGTCCAAGATATGCTGACGGATTCACGGTGAGTTGGAAGATAAAGTCTCAAGTAGAGGTAAAATGTCTAAAACGAGTTTAAAGACTACGGTAGAATGGCGCTCGATAAACTGGCGGAAGCTAGAGCGACGAGTGTACAAGCTTCAAAACAGAATTTATCAAGCCGCACAGCGTGGTGATATCAAGACATATCGCAGACTCCAAAAACTTCTCCTGAAGTCCTGGTACGCTAAAGCACTAGCAGTAAGACGTGTATCTCAAGATAATAAAGGAAAGAAAACAGCAGGTGTGGATGGTGTTAAATCATTGACCCCACTACAAAGATTGAAGCTGACAATAAAACTTTCTTTGGATGACAAGGCGGATGCAATTCCTAGGGTTTGGATTCCTAAACCCGGAAAAACGGAGAAGAGACCCCTTGGAATCCCTACAATGAGAGACCGCGCACTGCAAACTCTTGTAAAAATGGCGTTAGAGCCAGAATGGGAAGCCAGATTCGAGCCTAACTCTTACGGTTTTCGAGTCGGAAGATCATGTCACGATGCGATTGAAGCCATATTTCAATCCATAAGACTAGTACCCAAATATGTCTTAGATGCCGACATTGCCAACTGTTTTGACAAAATTAACCATGAAGCTCTCCTTTCCAAACTAAACACCTTCCCACAGTTACGCCGTCAAATACGGGCATGGCTGAAAGCGGGTGTAATAGAAAAAGAAGAATACAAAAAAACGGAAGATGGTACACCTCAAGGCGGGGCATTAAGCCCACTTCTTGCAAACATTGCGCTACACGGTATGGAAGAACGAATTAAACAACACGCCGAAACCCTGGACATCAAAGGTTCACACGGGAGACAGCAAAGTAAAAGAGATAAGCGCTCCGCTATCTCATTAATTCGTTATGCAGATGACTTCGTTATTTTGCACAAAGACCTGAATGTAGTTAAAGAATGCAAAGCCATCATCTCCAAATGGTTAAAAGAAATGGGGTTAGAACTTAAAGAAGAGAAAACCAGCATAGTTCACACTTTGAATCAACACCAAAACGAAACTCCGGGTTTCGATTTCTTGGGATTCAATATAAGACAACACGAAGTTGGTAGGACTCATTCAAAGAGTGGTTTTAAAACCATAATTACGCCCTCAAAAATGAGCATTAAATCTCATTTAAGAGAAATAGAAACAATCGTCAAATCTCACAAGTCAGCGCCTCAAAGGGCTTTAATTAATAAATTAAATCCAGTAATACATGGGTGGACTAACTACTACTCCACAGTAGTAAGTAAAGAGACGTTCGGCAATCTAAGAAACAAAATATTTGAGAAATTAAGAGCATGGGCTTACAGAAGGCACCCAAAGAAAAACAGGAAGTGGATATGCAAAAAGTACTGGATAACCATAGGAGAAAGAAACTGGGAATTCGCCCAAAAATGGAAAGGGAAAACGTATATCTTATTTAATCATCCTGACAAACCAATTGAAAGGCATATATTAGTTAAGAATAACGTCTCCCCCTATGATGGGAACCTAGTATACTGGAGTAACAGGCATGGGAAGAATCCCCTGCTTCCAAGTAGAGTAGCAAAACTACTCAAGAAGCAGAAAGGTGTCTGTCCGCACTGCAATATGAAATTTTTGGAACAAGATGTGATGGAAGTAGACCACATTATTCCACAGTCGAAAGGCGGAAGGGATGAATGGGAAAATCTACAACTGTTACACAGACATTGCCACGATGAAAAGACTGCCAAAGACGGCAGCTTAACGGTACGCAAGAAAAGCGCCAATTCACTGAGGAGCCGGATGTAGCGAAAGGTACAAGTCCGGTTCTGAAGAGCAGTAGGGAAGGTGACTTCCTTGTTGACTTTAATACTACGCAAATACAGCTTTGTAGTGAATGGTTGCAAGACCGAGGTATACCTGTGTTCACAACTCGGGAGCCGGGGGGGACTCAATTAGGGTTGAACCTTCGCTCCCTATTGTTGGAAAACAGTAAAGATAAAGCAATAACTCCTACTACAGAATTACTTTTGTACGCTGCCGATCGCTCTCAACACGTAGAACAAGAATTACTTCCTAACTTGAAGTTGGGAAAAATTATATTGTGCGATCGCTATATTGATTCAACGATTGCTTATCAAGGTTATGGTCGTAATTTAGACATGAATTTGATTGAGCAACTTAACTCTATAGCTACATTGGGGTTAAAAAGTGATTTAACTTTATGGTTAGACTTAGACGTTGAACTAGGAATGGCGCGGAAGCAAAAAACCGGCGAGAAAGCAGATAGAATAGAACAAGAGAAAATAGAGTTTCATCGTCGCGTTCAAAACGGTTATAAAGAATTATTGCGTAGCTGCCCAGAGCGAATTTTTAAAATAGAAGCTAACTTAAATAAAGAAAGTGTACAAAAGCAAATTCAGGAAATATTAACTTCTAAATTGAAGGAATGGGAATTTTTTAGTTGATAGTTGATAGTTGATAGTTGATAGTTGTTAGTTGTTAATTGTTAGTGCTTGAGCGTGTAATCAGTGTAATCCATCTAATCCGTGATAGTTGTTAGTTGTTAGTTGTTAGTTATTAGTTGTTAGTTATTAGTTGTTAGTGCTTGAGCGTGTAATCAGTGTAATC
>DESS01000067.1:9389-17095 GCA_002361335.1 Richelia sp. UBA3308 | reverse complement strand
TCATTGTTGTCACCCCGTGAGCTCAACCGCTCTCACTCTATCTCTAGTGGAGCTACCGCCTTCCAAAGCCCCTCTGCAGGGTCTAGATAATGGGCATCTTTATAAAGAAATGGTATTATATCATGTCCGGTTAAACAGTTATCATATTTGATCTGAGTAATGAGTAATAAGTATTCGTCATAAGTAGAATACGCGCCATCTTTTCAATCGGGTTATATAGTAAGTAATTAGCCGAACATGATATTACAGCATATTTCATGCTCATGGAAAGGAATGTCGCTACCAAAAGAGTTTTAGAAATTTTTTTTCCTCCCGCCAACTTGCCTTCATGCTGTATTAAACATCCTCGAAAGAGCGATCGCTGTTTGAAAACAAACTTCTAAGCCTTCCCCGCTTACAGGGAAAAGGGATAATGTAAACCAAAATTAACAAAACTTAAAAAAAATTTACAATAAATCACAAAAATTCCAAAAAAATCAAAATTATTATGTCTACCCCTTCAATTCAGTTTTTTGCTGGCGTTAATGAAAAACTAGGAAATGTTAGCTTGCGTCGTAATCCTAATACAGGGAAACGCATCGTTTTAATGACATTTGATAAATTACAAGCATTGGAAAAATTCAATAGTTTTACTAAAAAATCTTTAAATACAATGCTTTTAACTGACGAAGAAGGCGAAATCAACGTAACACCAAGTTCAACTAAATTTATTTTTGGTGGCGATGAAGGAGATGAATTAAAACGGGTGAATTGTCAATTTGAAATTGAACGAGACGATCATTGGGATAGGTTTATGCGTTTTATGCATCGTTATGCTGATGCTAATGGGATGGCTTATGAGGACAGTTAAGACTACGATTATAACTAATTAGCCGGAGTTGATACAAAAGTTACAATTGTATATTTGAAGCAATTTTTTATCTGAAAGGTTTTTAGTTTACTTGAAAAAAAGCAATTCTCCTTAATACACTGCAATATCAAAAGGTGGTTGAGCCTATATGTATTGAGGTATATATTGAGGAGGTTGGCTTTGGAAGATAATAAAAAGTCATTTTGGCAATTGATTAAGTTAAAACCAAAGTTTCTTTGGTTTATAAAGTGGATTTTGATCTTATATTTGGTACTTTTCATTATTGATAGTTTAATTGAAATTCAGAAAAGCAAAAAAAAGTTACCAGTAATCAGTTATGTAGTAGAAATCTTAAGTCCAAAATTACCATTATTTAATAACATTGAAGGTGTTAGTATTATTGTTGGTTTGATTGCATTTGCTTTAGATAGCCCCAATCGAAAAAAGAAATCTCACTATGAAGCATGGCAAGCAATAAATTCAGCGCAAAATCAAACCGGAAGTGGTGGAAGGATTCAAGCATTACAAGACTTGGCACAAGATGGAGTCAGTTTAGCTGGTTTAAGTGCCTCAGATGCCTATCTCAGAGAAATTAAGCTCGAAGGGGCGGATTTAGTTAAGGCTAATTTAGAAAAATCTGACCTTAAAAATTCTAATTTTAAAAATGCCAATCTTAGTAATGCCAACCTGAGTCGTGCAAACCTCAGTGGCACTAATCTCCGTCGTGCTAACCTCAGTGATGCCAACCTGAGTCGTGCTAACCTCAGTCATAGTGCTAACCTTAGTAATGCCAATCTTAGTCGTGCAAACCTCGGTGATGCCAACCTCCGTCGTGCCAACCTTAGTGGTGCTACCCTTAATCATACCAACCTAGGAGGTGCTGACCTTAAATATGCCAACCTGATGGGTGCTGACCTCAGTGGAGTAAACTTCAAAAATGTAACAATTGACTCTAGTACAAAGCTCGATCCTAAATGGGATCGTATATGGAAAATTGTCAATCAGGGAGGTTACAAACGAGACCTCAGTGATGCTAACCTCAGTAATGCCTACATGATAGGTGTCGATCTCAGTGCTGCCAACCTCAGTAGTGCTAACCTCAGTGGTGCTAAACTTAGTCATGGCAACCTGGAAGATGCCAATCTTAGTGGTGCCAATCTCTCCAATGCCAACCTTTGGAGTGGCAAGCTTAGTGGTACCAACTTCAGTGGTGCCGATCTTAGCAAAGCGAACCTTAGTAGTAGCAACCTCTGGCGTGCCAATCTCAGTAATGCAAACCTCAATGGTGCCGATCTTAGAGAAGCTAACCTCAGAGAAGTCAACCTCAGCGGTGCGGATCTCTCTAATGCCAATCTGGGAGATGCCAACCTTAGTGGTGCTAATCTCTCCAATGCCAATCTCTCGAATGCAAACCTCAGTGATGCCAACCTCAGTGTTGCTAACCTCAGTGGTACCAATCTTTGTTCTACTGACTTCAGTATTGCTAATTTGCGCGGTACCGATCTGAGAAAAGCTAATTTTAAAGAAGCCAATCTCACTGGTGCCAATCTCACTGGTGCCGATCTCAGAGAAGTCAATCTCAGTGGTGCTAATCTTACTGTTGCTAAACTGAGTGTTGCCGATGTCAGTGGTGCTAACGTCAGCGGTGCTAAATTTACTGTTGCAGATCTTAGAGAAGCGAATCTCAGTGGTGTTATAAATCTAACTATAGAACAAATTAAATCGGCGAATAATTGGGAAAAAGCTAAATACGATCCAGATTTTTATACCAAACTAGAATTACCGCTGGAAAATAAAGATTGAATAATTTTAAATTAAATTAAATGAAATTAAAATAAATGAAATTAAAATAAATTAAAATAAATTAAGCTAGTATTCCCAACAAGAAGTAATTTCCAATTTGACTAAATAAACAGTTGCCAAAGTCCCTTGCATTTCGCTAGAATCTGTAGGCTTTAGGCAAGCACCCAGGGTTAATGATGGCTGGAAAGCGTGCTATGTGATAATCAAAACCCCATCGCTGCTTAATTTTACAGTAAACAGAAAAAGAAGAACAACCATGGCGAAACGCATACAGTTAGTTTTAAATCAGGATATTTACAAATTAGGGAAATTTGGCGACTTGGTAGAAGTAGCCCCTGGTTATGCTCGTAATTACTTACTTCCCAAAAAGTTGGCAACTTTTGTTACTCCCGGTATTCTTAAGCAAGTTGAACGCCGTAGAGAATTAGAACGTCAGCGTCAAGAGGAATTGAGGCAAAAAGCTGTGGAACAAAAAGCTGCTTTGGAAAATGTTGGTAGCTTCAAAATTGCTAAACAAGTTGGTGAAAATCAAGCTATTTTCGGTACTGTCACTACTCAAGATGTGGCTGATATCATTCAAGGTTCTACTGAAATTGAACTAGATAGACGCGGTATTACAATCCCCGATATTAGTAGTTTGGGTACTTACCAAGCTGAAATTAAACTACATTCTGATATAAGTGCGAAAGTCAGTATTGAAGTTGTAGCCAACGAGTAATAGTAATTTTTGATCACTCGTCAATCAAACCTCTCTACTTTAAATACTTTTTTAAAAGAAGTAGAGGATAAATATCACCGCAATCACCACAATTTCCATGTATAAAAAAAACATTTTATTTCTTTAGGAAAATCTGTGGTTTAATTATTTAAAACTAATTGATGATATGTAGAGGTGTTGCGCTGCAATGTCTCTACATATTACTACATATTATTTGAGGACTATTTACACTACAAATAAATAGTTCACATGTTCTGTATTATAAAAATGCACCGGATTTATGTCTGAAGAACTGAATTTTCAAGGAAATGTCGATCGCCTCCCACCACAAAACATTGAGGCGGAAGAAGCTATTTTAGGGGGAATTCTATTAGATCCTGAAGCTATAGGCAGGATTAGCGATACTTTAAAACCAGAAGCTTTTTATATCAGCGCTCACAAAAATATTTATATGTCAATGCTGCAGCTGCAAGCTCAAGGTAAGCCTACGGATTTACTCTCGGTTATCAGCTGGCTTAAGGATCGAGAATCACTTGAAAAGGTTGGTGGTAAAAATAAATTAGTATCTTTGATTGATAGAACTGTTTCAGCTGTTAATATCGATGCTTTAGCAGCCTTAGTGGTGGAAAAATATCAACGGCGACAGTTAATCAGGGCTGGTAATGAAATAGTTAGTTTAGGTTATGAAACTGAAACTGAATTGCGTAGCGTTATAGATAAAGCTGAACAAAAGGTTTTCGGTATTGCTCAAGCCCGTAGTGTAAGTGGTTTAACTCATATTGCTAACACCTTAATTAATACTTTTCAAGATATCGAAGAGCGCCACGAAGGAGTTGCATTACCGGGTATTCCTTGTGGATTCTACGATTTAGATGCTATGACTAGCGGTTTTGGGCGTTCCGATTTGGTGATCGTTGCTGGTCGTCCATCCATGGGAAAATGTTTACAAGCAGATACGGAATTAGTCTTGAGTGACGGTAGTATTTGTACAATAAAAGAGATATGCGATCGTCGTCAGGCTGAATTACTGACACTGCAAAATAATTGGAAATTTCGTTTGACTCAACCATCAGCATTTGTTGATGATGGAATTAAGCCGGTATTTGGTGTTAAAACCCGTTTGGGAAGGTATATTGAAACGACTATTACCCATCCTTATTTAACTATTAATGGATGGCAACAACTTTCCCAATTGAAAGTAGGTGATAAAATTGCCGTACCTCGGAAGATAAATATATTTGGTAAAGATAAAATTCGTGAATGTGAAGTAAAGTTATTAGCTTATTTGATTGGGGATGGTTGTCTTACAGATATAGTACCTAAATTTAGTAATAATAATCTTGTAATTCAGGAAGATTTTAGTCAAGCAATTAGGGAATTTGCGGCTGAACTAAGAATTAATGAGAAGAAAAGATCCAAGCGTTCACCAATTTTTTATGTTGAGATGGGTTCGGAGGAAAAAGATAACCATCCTCTGATAGTTTGGCTGCAAAAATTAGGATTATGGGGTAAAAAAGCAGAGGAAAAAATACTTCCTGAATTTATTTTTAAATTAGAGCGGGAGCAAGTTGCTTTATTTTTGAATCGCTTATTTACTATTGATGGCTGGGCTAGTGTACTAAAAAGCGGTCAAGTACAATTGGGTTATTACAGTGTTAACGAAAAACTAGCACGACAAATACAACATTTATTACTTAGATTTGATATTATTGCAAATTTGAAAACCCGCTCAGTTAAGTATAAAGATAGTATTCGAGAAGCTTGGCAATTGGATATTACTAATGCTCGGGCTATCAAGAATTTTGTTTCAGAAATTGGAATTTTTGGCAAACAAGAAGTATTATCTAAGGTTAAAGCAGCATTACTTGAAAAAAGATATCAAACAAATCGTGACCTGATACCCATAGATATTTGGAAACAATTAGCAAGAGTAAAAGAAGAAGAATCTTGGACTGCTTTAGCGAAACGTGCTGGAATTAAGGGATATTCAAATATTCATGTAGGTAAACGTGCTTTATCCCGAGAAAGATTGTTTTTATTAGCAACAGCGTTAGAAAATTTACGACTTCAGCAGTTAGCAACGAGCGATATTTATTGGGATGAAATTGTTTCCATTGAACCAATGGGAAACAAACAAGTTTATGATTTAACAATCCCAGATACCCATAATTTTGTAGCCAATGATATTTGTGTTCACAACACGGCATTTTGTCTCAACGTTGCTCATAATGTGGCATCTTCATTTAAACTACCAGTGGCAATTTTCAGCTTAGAAATGTCCAAAGGGCAATTAGCACAGCGACTATTAGCCAGCGAAGCAGAAATAGAAAGTACTTATTTAAGAAGTGGGCGTATCAGTCAAACCCAATGGGAGCCTTTAAGTCGTGCAATTAGCGTACTTTCAGAAATGCCAATTTACATTGACGACACACCAAATATTACTGTTACAGAAATGCGTTCTCAAGCGCGACGTTTACAAGCAGAAGCCGGTACAGATATTGGATTAGTTGTTATTGATTATCTACAATTAATGGAAGGCGCTGGTGATAATCGCGTACAAGAATTATCGAAAATTACCAGGAGTATTAAAGGTTTAGCAAGAGAATTAAGCGCTCCAGTAATAGCTTTATCTCAATTAAGTAGAGGTGTAGAAGCCCGTACAAATAAGCGTCCAATGTTGTCAGATTTGAGAGAAAGTGGAAGTATCGAACAAGATGCCGACTTAGTATTAATGTTATATCGCGACGAATACTACAACCCCGATACTCCCGATAGAGGAATTGCAGAATTGAACATTGCTAAACATCGAAATGGTCCCACTGGTGTTGTAAAATTATTATTTGACCCCCAATTGACCAAGTTTAAAAACTTAGCAAAACCGAGTCATTATTCATAATTGGGCCGAAGGGCATGGGGCATGATGAATTAATAATTAAGAATTCAGAATTAAGAATTGGCCATGGGGTATTGATGTAATAAATGTTGATTTTTTAGGAGTTAGTAGTTAGAAGTTAGGAGTTAAAACTAATAACTAATAACTAACAACTAACAACTAACAACTAACAACTAACAATAATTTACTAACTTCTAATAATTCCACATCAAAAATTAGAGTAGCATTGGGAGGAATAACGCCACCGGCACCGCGGGAACCATAACCTAACTCTGGGGGGATGATTAATTTACGACGACCACCTACTTTCATGGTACTAAGTCCTTCATCCCAACCCTTGATTACTTGTCCTGTACCAATGTTAAATTGGAAAGGTTGACCGCGATCGCGAGAACTATCGAATTTGGTTCCGTCTTCCAAAGTACCGGTGTAATGAACCTCTACAGTTTGTCCGCTTTGAGGAGTTTCACCAGTGCCCTCCTGTAAAACTTCATATTTTAATCCTGAAGGGGTAGTAACAAGTTTTTCGTCAGACATATTCTTATCGCTCGCTTTTAGTGTGTTTTGTTGACTTACTGTAGTAGATGCCGATGATGCTTGATTTGTGTTTTGTCCAATGGCATTCTGGGTTGGCTCAGTAGAAATTTGAGCGCACCCCAAAACTAAAACACAAAGCAGCACAAAACCAGCACTAAGCAAAATTGGTTTCAATTTAGGTATTCTCCTTATTGGTTGATTCTTTCAAAATAGGATTACCAGTACAACAAAGCTTAGTTTAAATCAGAACAGTTATCAATAAAGATCAAAAGTCATATTTAGGTAAAGGATTTTGGATTTTAGGTTGCCACGGGCAGCTAAGAATGTTCCGCAATGCTGGAATTTTGGATTGAAACTGTTCCTTTGTCCCCTTGTCTCTTCATCGCCTTGTCCTAAAAAACTCAACGCCAAAGCTTGTTTTCCAAATCCCGCACCTGACGTTCTAAACGATCAATTCTACCACGCAATTCGTCTACTTCCGACTGACGAGCAACTCCCAAATCTTGCAGCATATTTTTCATTTGTCGCTGCATATGTGTTTCCCAGTTGCCCTGCTCGGATTTCAATTCCTCTACCATATCATCCATGACAGCTTTTGCCTGTTCTGGGTCAAGTTTACCGTCTTTAACCAATTGCTCGCTTGCTTCTTTGAGTTTATCGGCCATTACGGAAGTTGTACCAATACCAAGCATTATTAATTGTTGCATCCAATTGTTGCTATCCATAACAGATTCCTATTTATTGTCCTTTATCAAATTTACCTGTTGGCAACATTTGTAACCAATAGAGTTATGCACGAAATTAAACTTTAGCTTAATGCTAGTACCCTAGGGGGTAAAGGGCGCACCCGTTTAAAAAGTTTGAAAGTCTTATCATATAATACTTATTACCTTGATTTTGAATGC
>DESS01000067.1:0-9269 GCA_002361335.1 Richelia sp. UBA3308 | reverse complement strand
ACTTCTTACTTCTTACTTCCGCGCAGCGGTACTAGTTCTATTTTGGCAAAGTAACACGGGGAATAAAAGCGCATGGTGATTGAGTTGCTTAAGTTTAGAATAGCGCCAGAACATCGGGAAAAATATATCCAAAAAGACTCTGAAATCTGGACAACAGCTTTGGCTAACTATCCGGGATTCTTAGGTAAAGAACTATGGATTAATCCCAATGATCCCACAGAATTAGTTATGATAATTACTTGGGAAACAAGGGAACAATGGAAATCGATTCTTCAACAAGAGATAGATGCTATTACCGAAAAGTTTGATCAAGAGCTAGGATTTAATTACGAGATGGTAGAGTCATCCGAATATCAAGTACGGAAATTTCCCAATTAAAATTAATCATAGAGTTATAGAGTTATAGAGTTATAGAGTTATAGAGTTGTAGAGACGTAGCACTGCTACGTCTATTAATCATTTTCAATTGTCCCCTTCCTTATCTCGTTGTCTCTCCCATCCTCATATCATCTTTATGTAATTTTAGCAAGAAGCAGGAAAGATAAATTAATGGGTGAAATAACAGTAAAACAAGTAGATTGGGAAGAGTTTGCAATAATTGAGAAAATTAGAACACAGGTTTTTCAAGATGAACAAGGAGTGGAGATAAAATTAGATTTTGATGGTAAGGATAAAATTTGTCAGCAGTTGATTGCCTATTTAGATAAAAAAGCGGTGGGTACTGCTAGAATTCGATATTTGGATGAGAAAAGGGCAAAAATTGAAAGGTTGGCGGTTGTTACTTCTGCTAGGGGCAAAGGTATTGGTAAAAAGATTATGCTTTATGCTTTAGAAGTAATAGGGAGCGAAAAAGTCGCAGAAGTTATAGTTAATGCTCAAGAATATATTAAAGGGTTGTATCAGCAATTAAATTTTCAACAAGTTGGTGAAACATTTGAAGAAGCAGGAATTCCCCATGTGAAAATGGTGAAGAAAGTTAGAAATTAGGAGTTATGAGTTAATAATTTTGAATTGTCCCCTTGTCCCCTTGTCTCCTTGTCCCCTTGTCTCCTTGTCCCCTTCCTTCCTCATCTTCCTATGAAGCTGCTGATTCTGGCAACAATCTGGCTACTCGGTGCAATTTGCGATCGCGTTTGGTTTTTTTTGGATAATTCGATTCCGTCTTGGGATCAGGCGGATTATTTAACTGGTAGTTTAAATTATTTACAGGCTTTAGAAAATGCCGATTTATTAAATGGGGAATGGTGGCAAAGTTTATGGTTGTTATCTTCAAAAATTCCGCCGTTTACTTACATTGTCACGGCTGTAATTCAGGATGTTTACGGTAAAGGATACGATCAAGCTAGTTTGGTAATGCTTGGTTTCAGTGCTGTTTTAATCTTATCGGTGTATGGTTTAGGCAAAATACTATTCAGCGATTCCGTGGGTTTATGGGCGGCAGCGCTGTGTCAAGTTATGCCAGGATTATATCGATTTCGTCTGGAATTTCTCTTAGATTATCCCCTAGCAGCCGTCGTTACTTTAAGTTTCTTTTGTTTGACACTTTGGTTTTTTACAAAAAATCCCCCTCCTCTTCAATACGGGATAATTTTCGGTTTATCCTTCGGTTTAGCATTGATGGTAAAGCAGACGGCGCTATTCTTTCTGATAACGCCGATGATTTGGGTTGTAATTGCGATCCTACGCCAACGCCTTTGGGGAAGATTATTACAATTCATTGGCGCAATAGTTTTATCTACATTGGTGTTTGGTTGGTGGTATCGTACCAATTGGTTGCTGATTTTAACTTCCGGTAAACGAGCAACAGTAGATTCTGCGATCGCTGAAGGTGATGCACCTCTCAATAGTTTGCAAGCTTGGACTTTTTATTGGCATCAACTACCATTACAAGTTTCTTTACCTTTATTATTAGTTCCTATTTTTGCTTTATTACTTTATTGGGGGAAAGGGGAAGGAGAAAACACAAGAGCGACACAGACACCAGAAGGGGTAGAATTATCAGTTGCTTTGAAATGGTTAGCAATATTTTTAATTGGTGGTTATTTTCTATCTTGTTTAAATCCGAATAAAGATTTTCGTTATGTGTTGCCGTATTTACCAGTATTATCAGTATTTTTAGCCTATGGTTTAACTCGTTTTCAGGGGCTTTGGGGGAGACGTATCCGTTGGTGGAGTTTTAATTTAGCCATTATTTTAATGTTATTTAATCTGTTCCCCATAGTTGGAACTCCGGGAAATTGGGTAACGAAAGTCCTCAGCGATAAAGTACAACATCATCCATATATGGGACAGAAATTACCTCATTTTCAAGTAATTAACCAAATTATTCAAACAGAACCATATTTACGTTCTACTTTAGGAGTATTACCTTCAACGCCAGAAATTAACCAGCATAATTTAAATTATTATGGAGCGTTAGAAAATTTTCAAGTATATGGCAGACAGGTAGGAACTCGCAAACGTTTTGTTGAGAAAGATGCACGTTCCCTTTCTTGGTTTTTAACTAAAACTGATAATCAAGGTTCTGTACCCGAAGCACAAACTACAATTACAAAAATTGTAGAACAAGGTGGTGATTTTAACTTAAATAAATCTTGGAATTTACCTGATGGCAGTCTTCTTAAACTTTATCATCAACAAAATCCTTCTGTTGTTGTCAAGAAGATAGAAAGACAAGGAGATAAGGGCACAAAGGGAGAAGGAGACAAGGGGAAAAGGGGACAAGGGGAGAAGGAAGGGGATAAGGGAATGGGGAGAAATGGGAATAGGAGAAATGGGAATAATATTATTTTGGAGAAGGTGGAATTGCCAGAAATAACACCACCGGGAATTCCTGTTCCTATAACTTATATTTGGCAAGGTAATTGGGAGGAATTAAATAATGGTTTGGTGTTATTAACTTGGAAGAATAACGACAATGAAAAATGGATTCACGATCATGAAATTGCTTTAGGAAAATTATATCCTGA
Organism: Richelia sp. UBA3308; assembly: GCA_002361335.1. GTDB lineage: Bacteria > Cyanobacteriota > Cyanobacteriia > Cyanobacteriales > Nostocaceae > Rivularia. Next base: position 6,300 of record DESS01000067.1, on the reverse strand, counting down.
TGGTATCAAACCAATCGGTGAATACCAAATTACTGAAAGAATGGCGATGTTACCACCCGCCGATATTAAAAATGGAAATTACACTTTAGAAGCAACCTATCTAAATAAACTTACTGGAGAAACTTATCCAATCAAAATTTCACAAATAACTCTACAAATAAATTCTCAAACAACACCTACCCCAGCACCGGAATTAGATTTATCTACCCAATTACGTACCTTAGCAGCGACTTTACCCCAAGGAATAAAAGCATTAGATAAAGTCTTTGATGAAATTGGACGCATTAATCAATACGACGCAAAACAAGATTATTTAGTACAAACACGTCAAACTTTAGAATATCGCTTGCAGCAAGAAAAACAAAACCTAAATTATGCTTATAGCATCGCACTGACAAACATATTACAGCGAAAAACAGAAATGGCGATCGCGTCTTTGAAGCGAGTAACTCAATTAGATGCCGATAATCCCTACCCTTGGGCTTACCTTGCATTTGTACAACTTTACGACTTTCAAGGTGCAGCAGCGGAAAAATCCCTACAACCAGCCTTAGCAAAGTTACCAGATGTTACAGAAATTCAAGCTTTATCCGCAGTTGCTGCATTACAGCAAGGTAAATTAATTAAAGTATGGCAGGTTGTGAATGAATTAATAAATGGGGAAGGGGAGGGAGTGAGAGAGGGAGTGAGAGAGGGAGGGAGTGAGGGAGAAATTGTTATGGGTAATCTGATAACCGTGATAAGCCGCTCACCCATGCGCTTCGCAACCGGAGTAATATAACTTAAAAACTTTTTAGATCCGCCTAAATTCTCCGATGGGGAACTTTAACCCCACTTTTTAAGGGGGGAAGGGGGGATCATCGGAGAATTGCATTAAAAACTATACTTATTAAACATCATTTTATACAAGTGCTTTTAATAAAATTCTCATAATAGTTTCTAATTCTTCAGTAACCCGATAAAGATTGATTCCTTGTTTAATATGCTTTTGCTGACGATATAATAAACCAAATTGCCAAATATTACCTGTAGTGACAGCTCCTAATATTTCCGATTGTTGGGAATCAATCCATTGGTCTAATGCTATCATTTCTGTAGCTAATTGAGTAAAGCCTCTATTAATATCTGCTTGTTTAGCTTCAATGACAATTATGTTAGTTATTGAACGTAATAAATAATCCAATTTTCCCTGTAATAAATTACTAACCTTAATCGGATACTCTATTTTTAATTTTGCCCGGGAATAATGAATTAAATCGGCAACAATTGGTGCAATCAGCATTTCTCTGCGAGTAGCTTCATTTTCCAAATCCACTAATGGTAATATTTCTTCAATACGTAGCTTTAAATCGGAAATTCTGTCTAAATCTCTGGAATATTGTGGTAAATCAAGAAAATTTCTTTCAAAAGAGTAACCAAATTCAGCTACCAAATCATCTGCTGGAAATCCTAATTCAAAATAATTACTGAAGCTATAGGAACGATTGTTATCAAGTAAGGGTTGACGACTCATATCATATCCGGTTAAACAGTTATCATATCTGTGGGGGTTGAGTAATGAGTAATGAGTAATGAGTAATGAGTAAAAGGGTTATGTTGGTAATAACCGCCATCAATGAACATGTGGGTTATATAGTAAGTAATTAGCCGGACTTGATATTATGGGTAATTATAAGGACATCATATCATTTATTTTAACTCTATTTAATATAAGGAATTTTATAGAAGGAATTTTATAAAAGCATTTATATAACTGAACAATATACCTAAAATTTCAACTAATTTGTAACAATATAATATATTGAAAAACCCGGTTTTTAAAAACCAGGTTTATTAATTGTAGATTATTAAAATTGTGGCATATTGTCGATCAATTACAGCACTTTGCTTTTATTTGGGTACAGTACTATTTTTTGAAACTTTTGTGGTACGGGCAGAGAAGGCCCGTGTGAATGTACCGGCAGCTCTATGAAATATGCTGTATAAACTATCAACTATAAAGTATAGTGACTCAAAACCTGATAAACCTCATCCACTGAATGATCTCGACTAAATTGAAATTCTCTTGGTGAATCTTCACCAGTAATCCAAATTTTAATTTCGGCATCCAAATCTAATGTACCAGCACTTTCCTTACTAAAATACTTAATTGATTTATATGGAATCGATAAAAACTCAGTTTTCTTTCCCGTTACTCCTTGTTTATCAATTATAATTACTCTTCTATTCGTAAAAATAATCAAATCTCGGATTAACTTGAATGCCTTATGCATATTTTCTCCTTGAATCATTAAAGGAGCAAGTTCTTTTTCTAATTTATCCGGATTTACCTGGGATGCATTACCGATCATTCCACTGAAAATTCCCATGCTTTCACCTGTAGTAAGTAATAAACAGGACTTACGATATTGTCACAATTGGTTGTTGGTGCTGTACACTCCACAGTCTTATTATTAGGTTGAGTTGGGAGTCTGTGTACAAGCATCACTAAAGAAAAATATACCAGTTGCGTAAGTCCTAATAAATTAAAAATTTTATATTACTTTGTATACAAAAATAATTAAGAAAATGCCAAATTCATAAATATTTAACTCTCAAGTAATGTTTACCAAATAACAATGAAGCATTAAATAGGCGATCAAATAAAGAATAATATCGAATTGGGATTTATTATATTGGGACTATTTAACAAGTGAAATATTTACCAAATGCTACTTAAATCCAACACAAAACCTGATAAAATATCTTCTCCACTTAATGTTGACGGATTATCTAATTCTTCAACCTCCCTATTCGGACGATAAATATAAACTTTACGTTCTTTTCTATCAATTAACCATGCCAATAAAACACCATTATTAATATATTCGAGCATCTTCAGAAGCAAATCCTTCAAACTATCACTTTCCGAAGGCAATTCCACTACAAATTCCGGACAGATGGGAGCGAATTTTTTACGTAATTCGGCTGGTATTGCTTCCCAACGTGTCTTTTTTATCCAAGCAGCATCCGGGGAACGTACAGCACCGTTAGGTAATGTGAAACCACCACTCGAACCAAACCCTACACCAGTACCATCTTGCTTAACCCATACACCTAATTGAACTATTAAATCAAAATTACGTTGTTCAGTTTCCGAACCTGTAGGGGACATAATCACAATTTCTCCATTGGCTTGGCGTTCGATGCGGAAATCTTTATTTAGCTGACAAAAGTCAAATAATTGGTCATCCGTCATGGTAATAACAGGATGAAATTTTAATACCATTGGGGTAACTTCTGTTGCGATTGGTAATTGTGCTGTCATTTTCAAACTCGTCCATTGATTTCTTGCTTCTATTCTAGAATCGATTCATCTTCTGAAATTTCTTATACAACAATTTAATTTACTTCGTCTGAAAAATATTTTGTACCATCTTTTTATCAGTACTGGCTGCTGCTTTATCTAATTCAGCAATTTCTCCAGCATCTAATTGCCAACCCAAAGCACCGATATTCTGCTCTGCTTGTTCGGGATTTTTTGCTCCCGGAATAGGAATTGTACCTTTACAAATACACCAATTTATAGCCACCTGGGACATAGTTTTATTTCTAGATTCCGCCACTGCTCGCAAACAATCCAATAAGGATTTAGCACCGGGAATTAATTGTTTAAATAAAAAATTTCTAATACCTTTAGGATATTTACTTTTATCTGTATATTTTCCCGTCAAAATTCCCAAACATAAAGGACTATAAGCGATTAATTTTATTCCTAACTCGTCACAAACTTCCTTAACTCCCAACTCCGTTACTGGATAAGTTGATAATAATGAATACTGTACCTGTAAAGTCGCGATCGCAATACCTCTTTGAGCAAACTTTTTATGTACCTTTCTCAATCTTTTAGAACCATAATTTGATAAACCTACACCCTTAACTAAACCTTGTTCGTATAAATCTCCTAACCCATCTAACAATGCCCATTCTTGTAAAGGAAAATAATTCGCTGTTGACCAGTGCATCTGTACCAAATCAATATTTCTACCCAAGCGTTTTGCAGAAGCTTTACCAGCAGAAACCATGGCAGCACTAGTTAATCTCCAGGGATAAGCAGCAAGTTTAGTAGCAATACAAATATTTTCTTGATTTAAACCTGTATATTCTTTAGTAAAACCTCCTAAAAGCTTTTCACTTTGTCCGTTTAGTTTTCCTGTACCGTAGGAATCCCCCGTATCAAATAAAGTTACGCCGTTACTTACACAAAGGTTAAATACCTGTTGTAAATCGTTATCCATGCTTTGATTGTATCCCCAAAGCAGTTTGTTGCCCCATGCCCAAGTTCCGCAACCCATTGGGGGAAGAAGGAGTTTTTGGTTAGTTTGCATCATCATAACGGTTGTAGATGTCCTAACCTTATTATTGATTAAAAGAGTAACGTTTCGATTTTTATTTGTACTTCTTCAATTATATTTTAGTAAGTAGTTTCAACAAATTTAACATTTCTAGCTTTCTAATCAAGAGATTTAATTTGATCTTGTTCCATTTTATCGGCGGGCAAATAAAAACCATTAAACTTATTTAATTAAATGAAGCAAGTAAAAAAAATTAATAATCATAGAGGATACCCAAGCATTTATACTAGGCACTACTAAACAATAAAATACGTCAATTCTAAAAGCGGCGATGATTCTGCTTCATTTTAAAGTGATGCAGTTATCTTAACGTGCGCTGTTTTCAAACTGTAATAGAGGAACTTACATACCTGTAGACTAATGGCGAATCAGTTTCACAATCAAAGTTTACAAGTTCGCGCAAGGCTAGCTAATTTATTCAGAAAGCTAAGTTGGGGAAAATTCCGAATCTACCGGCTACTCAAGCGTTGTCTTCTACTTGTTTTTGCAATATCATTTTCTACAGTGTTGTTGCTTGACAATTATAAATCGGCGATCGCTCAGTTTCCTGCTCCATTTCCTCCTGCCCCAGCGACTATAATTCAACCCGATATAACTGAATCCGACATAATTGAATCCGACATAATTGAATCTGATTTAATTGAACCGAAAATACTACAACCGCGACAACTACCCCGCCAAGAAATTCGCGGCGTGTGGATGACTGGTAATGATTTTAATGTTCTTAAAACTGAGTCTGGTGTCAAAGATGCTGTAAAACAATTGCGGCGTGTGAATTTCAATACTATTTATCCTGTGGTGTGGAATTCTGGTTATACAAAATTTCCTAGTGTTACAGCGAAACGGGCTGGTATTCCCTTTTTCTTTAGAGGTTCAAATGGACAGGATATTCTGGCAAATTTGATTAAGCAAGCACATCGTCAGGGCTTATTGGTAATTCCTTGGTTTGAGTTTGGTTTTATGACTCCGGAAACCTCGGAATTAGCTGTAAATCATCCTCAATGGTTGACACAAAAACGCGATGGAAGTCGAACTTCTAACGGTGCTGCGGGTGAAGTTGCATGGTTGAATCCTTTCCATCCCCAGGTACAACAGTTTATTCAAAACTTAGTTTTAGAAGTAGTTAGTCAATATGATGTTGATGGCATTCAATTTGATGACCACATGAGTTTACCTCGGGACTTCGGTTACGACAAGTATACTGTTGCTTTGTACAGACAAGAAACTGGAAATCGTCCCCCAAGTAATGCGGCTGATGCAAGATGGGTAAAATGGCGTGCGGATAAAATTACGGGGTTTATGGTACAACTCAACAAAGCGGTAAAAGCCAGAAAATCCTATGCAATTTTTTCTGTATCTCCCAATTACTACAATCATGCTTATAAACTACAATTACAAGACTGGCTTCACTGGGTGCGTTTGAGTATTGTAGACGAATTAGTGATGCAGGTTTATCGTAATAATTTAGGCAGTTTTATTCAGAAAATAAACCTTCCAGAAATTATCGAAACTAAAAAATATATACCTACTGGCATCGGTATCATGGCGGGTTTGCGAAATCGTCCAGTTTCGATGCAACAAATTCAATCCCAAGTACGAGCGGTACAACAACAGGATTTAGGTGTAACTTTCTTTTATTATGAAAGTTTATGGAATTATGCTCAAGAAAGCGTCAAATCACGACAGTCTGGATTTAAAAATTTATTTCCACGTTTTGCCCGTCGTTCTAGAATTTAATTAATGTAGAGACGTTGCGATGCAACGTCTTTCCGTTACAATGGAATATCATGTCTGGTTAAACAGTCAATAACTAATAACTAACAACTATCACGAATTAGATGGATTACACTGATTACACCGCAAAGCACTAACAACTAACAACTATCACGGATTAGATGGATTACAC
>DESS01000069.1:41580-52089 GCA_002361335.1 Richelia sp. UBA3308 | reverse complement strand
GGGATGGAAATGACGACCTGGCTACAGCTAACCAATTTGATGACACCGTCTCGGTACTGTTAGGAAATGGTGATGGTACTTTCGAGCAACAACAGACCTTTAACATTGGTACTAGTCAAGTCTCAGTAAAAGTAGGGGACTTTAACGGGGATGGAAATGACGACCTGGCTACAGCTAATAACGTAGCTGACAACGTCTCGATACTATTAAATACTACTATTACCAACCAACCACCTACAGGTGACATCACAGATCAAACCGTAGATGCCTATAGTATCTTCAACCTACAAGCAAGCGACTTCATTACCGATGCAGACGGTGACACCATAACCTATAGTGCTAACCTAGCAGGTGGAGATCCATTACCAACTTCGTTAACTATCGATCCAACCACAGGAAAACTCAGCGGCTTACCTACCGCTTCTGATGAAGGAACACTCACCATTGAAGTTACAGCAGACGATGGTAACGGGGGAGTATTTACCGATAGCTTTGACTTAACAGTAGAATTACCCCTCAACTCCACCACCAACGATATCTTAGGTAACTCCACCGATAACAACCTCCCCGGAACCAACGCCAAGGATACTATCAAAGGCAGGGCTGGAAACGATGAAATCAATGGTAAGAAAGGGGATGACAACTTATTTGGTAACGGCGGAAACGATGATATCGCAGGTCAAGACGGCAAAGACTACATAGATGGGGGTGGTAATAACGACCTCATAACTGGTGGTAAAGGTCGTGATACCTTAGTTGGTGGCTCCGGCGACGATAAACTCAACGGTGGAAATGGTCAGGACATTTTAGATGGTGCTGGTGGAGTCGATGAACTCAGAGGTGGCGACGGCGCTGATACTTTAATTGGTGGTAGAGGTATAGATACCTTAATTGGTGGTGGTGGAAGAGACCAATTTGTCCTCACTGCCGGTGAAGGTAGAGACACTATCAAGGATTATAATGATGGACAAGATTCTTTCTTGTTAACTGGTGATTTGAGCTTTGGTTCCCTCAACATTACTGATAGTGCTGCTGGTGATACAATTATCCGCGCTCAAGGTAATGGTGTTTTAGCCATTCTTGAAGGGGTGAATTCTAGCGTGATTGATGCTAGCGACTTTACTACTACCCATTAGTTTTATGCATAAAGTCTGACTTTTGTCAACCTAACCCCCTACCCCCCTTCCCTGGAAGGTAAGGGGGAAAGAAAATTAAGCCTCTCTCCTTGTAGGAGAGAGGTTTGGAGAGAGGTATTTTCATTTCCCGCAGCACCATCGGAATTTGTATTAAAGTTTGGTGCTGATTAGAAATTTGCGGAAATTAATCGGGTTTTTGAATAAACAATGGTGCCCTACGGCAATATCACAATAGTAATCTTCTAATCAAATTATCTGGAGCCGTAACACACCCTACAAATTCATCAAGAATGATCCTTATGGTGGGAATTGAAAATTTGGGGATTTTAATCGGGTTTTTCAATGGTGCGTTACGGCAAATAAACCTCTAAGTAATTGTAGGGTGTGCCACGGCTTAAATATCTTAAATAAAAGATTACAATCTTTAAAATGCCGTGACGCACCATCAGAATTTTTATTAAAGTTTGGTGCCTATTCAAAATTTGGGGATTTTAATCGGGTTTTTCAATGGTGCGTTACGGCATTATCACAATAGTAATCTCCGAATCAAATTATCTGGAGCCGTAACACACCCTACAAATTCAATCACGATCCTTATGGTGCTGATTAGAAATTTGCGGAAATTAATCGGGTTTTTGAATAAACAATGGTGCGTTACGGCATTATCACAATAGTAATCTTTGAATCAAATTATCTGGAGCCGTAACACACCCTACAAATTCAATCACGATCCTTATGGTGGGAATTGAAAATTTGGGGATTTTAATCGGGTTTTTCAATGGTGCGTTACGGCAATATCACATTTGAATCAAATTATCTGGAGCCTTCCGTACACCCTACAAATTCAATAATGATCCTTATGGTGCGTATTCAAAATTTGCGGAAATTAATCGGGTTTTTGAATAAACAATGGTGCGTTACGGCAATATCACAATAGTAATCTTCTAATCAAATTGTCTGGAGCCGTAACACACCCTACAAATTTAATAATGGTACAATCTTCTTGTCCCCTTGTCCCCTCATCCCCTTGTCTCCCCATTCCCCCATCATCTTCTACCAGTTTCCGGTATTTGCCATAGAAGCCCAAGGTTCCTTCGGTGGTAGTGCGTCTCCTTTTTGCAGAAGCTCAATAGATATACCATCTGGCGATCGCACAAAAGCCATGCGCCCATCCTTTGGGGGACGATTGATGGTGACACCGCCAGATTTTAGGCGATCGCAGGTTTCGTAAATGTCATCAACTCGATAGGCGAGGTGTCCGAAATTACGTCCGCCTTGATATTCTTCCGGGTCCCAATTATAAGTAAGTTCAACTAAGGGAGATGTTGATTCTTTTACTTTATCTAAATCTTGTGCAGCGGCGAGAAAGACTAAGGTAAAACGTCCTTTTTCGCTTTCTTTTCTGCGAACTTCAACTAATCCCAGCTTATTACAATAAAAATCAAGCGATGCATCTAAATCGCTAACGCGAACCATTGTGTGTAAATATTCCATGACAATTATCGCAGATCAATTATCAATTATCAATTATTACTTGCCACAGGCGCTATCGACATATATCAAATGATGGTTTTATTATTTAGAAGCCTCCCAGGAGAAGGAAGTCAAGGTGAATTTAGAATTTAGAATGAAGAATTTAGAATTATTACCCCATCGATGAATCGAGGGGCTTGAAACTATGACAGAACTGTTTGTTTTTCTCCACGGATAAATCTGTTCCGTTGTATCCAGTTTATTTTTCGGTCAAAAGTCAAAAGATAGCGGTTATTATCTATTACTCATTACTCCTTACTCCTTACTCATTACTCATTACTCATTACTCATTACTCATTACTCATTACTCATTCCTAATCTAGAAAGTGAAAGTAGTTCTCAAAGCACCAATAAAAACATCCTCATTGTCTTCATTTTGATCGCGAGACTGTAACCAAATAATTCCAGGAGTAATTGAAATGTTGTCGTTGATGGGATATCGATACAATGCTTCAATATGTATAGGTGTATCATTTTCAAAATCCGCTGGCCGTGGTGAAATATCTCCTGCATAGGGTTCTGCACCAGCTATAATCGCAGCTAAACTACCTTTTTTACCCAAGTCGGGAAATACAAATGCCACCGCATAATTCCAGATTTCCGCATCTCCTCCGCCGTTAAAATCGACATCAGTATAGCTTCCCCAACCCCGGATACTAAACTTGGAACTAAGATCCAGTTGAGCCTGTACGCCATAGGAATTGCTAATAATTTGTCTTTCTTCCGTACCAGGAAGCAAATTGTTAGCGAAGTCAGTTCCTGTTCCACCAAAGGCAAAGGTTCCATCGCCAGGATCGTAACCGTTGACATAAGTTAAACCTAGTTTAAATTTTTTCACAGGTTGAAAGACAATCTGTCCTAAAGCAGAATAGTTTCCATTGAATAAACCTGCTTTCTCATCAGGATCGGAACCATTTTTGGCAAGATAACCTCCCTCAACTTTAATTGCATCCCCTAGCTTATAACTAAAACCAACACCTGTTGTGGATCTAGCAATTCCTAGACGATATATCGGATTTCGTTCAGCGAATCGCGATAGGGCACCAGTTGCACCACCACCTGTATTTAAGCCGGAGTTAAATACATCTGCATAAAAGTGATGCGCCCCCAAACTCGCCATGGTGGTAACTTTAAGATTGTCGCCAAGTGGGAAGACATAGTGCAATCTATCAAGGACTATATCATTACCATCGGGACCATCGTGAGCAAAACGTCCTTCATTTGTACCAATTTCGGTTGCAAAGGAGTTACCGATATTTCCTGCAGTTAAACGAGTAAACAGTTTATCTTTACCAGTGAAACTACTTACTAACTGGAGACGAATTCTATCATTAAATACAAATTCAGTATCTACATCATCTCCATCTGCACCTGCAAAGGTAAACGCCACCTCACCTTGAAGTTTGGTTGTAGTTGAAAATTGATTTGCTTCAAGTTCAGCAGTACGAGCTTCTAATGCATCAACTCTACCGCGTAAAGTTGCAAGTTCGGCAGAAAATTCTGACTGTAAACGTTCTAATGTCGCTAAATCCTGTTGAGATACGATATCGGCGGTAGCAGTAGCAATCAATTCATTAACTCTATCCAAGCAAGCATTTAAACCAGCCGCGAATTCGTAACGAGTCAAAGCACGATTACCGCGATAAGTTCCATTAGGGTAACCTGCTATACAACCATAGCGTTCAACTAGGGATTGTAAGGCTACAAATGCCCAGTCGGTAGGTTGAACATCAGACAACTGAGAAACTGAAGTGACTTGAGATATTACTTGTTTTTTATCGGCTTGAGCAAGTTTTTCTGGCGACGATATATTTGGCTTTTGTTGAGAATCTTGTTGAGAATCTAATTTAATACCTAGATTATTTTCTGAGTTTTGAGCAATTCTACTCAAGGTAATAGATGTTTGACTATCTTGTGTTAAATCTTCAATCAACGCCTTAGAATCCGGCTGCGCTGCTGTTGCTAATCCTGGTGTTAAAATAGGGGTAAAAGTTGCGATCGCAAAAGTAGTACCCAAGAAAATAGGACTATTTACCCACACTTTTAAAAAATTGTGCATTATCTGATTACTCCTCATCAATTAGTTCTGAAGAAACAAACTATGTCAATTTGTCTTCAGAATTCAGAATTTATTTAGATAATAATACTGTAAAATCAAGCAGATTTTTTAACTAATTATGTTAAGATATCCAAACATTTTTATTTAAATTAAAGGAATAAAAAAGCCTGGATTATGGTTTTTTATAATGTGTTTTATCCAATTTACAGAAAATAGATTTCGTCATTTTTATCTCTAAGTAAGTAATTAAAGGATAAACTATGTAATAAATAGCACTATTGTATACATATATAGGACATACGCAAGCCCCCCTTAACAAGGGGGGTTGGGGGGATATAGAATGTCTGAAATACTCTTATTATGGTGATTTTTGCCTAAGTCCTAATAAATATAATAAATTAGAAATCTATGTTAAATTGGAATCTTGTTCGCGAAGTTGGTTATCCTAAATTTTTTTACAGATATTTGATCAGACAATTTTATAAACGTATTCTCAAAAAAGATAATATTCTCAAGTTAAATGAGGGAATATCAATAAATCTTCCTCGTAACAGTAGATTTGGAACTGAATTATTTTTAAAAAATGGCTCAGTTGATTGGGGAAGCGAAGAATATTTAATTAAATACCTCGATAAACAAAAAACTTTTTTAGATATCGGCGCGAATATTGGTTATTATTCATTACTACTTTCTCCTTATTGCCGCAGTATTTATGCTTTTGAACCAGACTTAAGAAGTATCCCAGCTTTAAAAGCAAATGCCGAAAAAGTTGATAATATCACAGTTATTCAAGAAGCTGTTTATTCAAAAGCCGGTGAAATGCAGTTTGATATTACGAAGCTACCTGAATTAAGTAGATTGAATACCTCATCAGGAGGAAATTCTACCAGTTGCATAAATGTTAAGGTTAATACTTTAGATAATTTTGCCAGGAAACATCCTAATTTAACAATTACCGCAATTAAAACAGATGTAGAAGGGGCTGATATTGAAGTATTATTAGGTGGAATAAATTTAATTAAAAGAGAACAGCCGTTAATTTTATCTGAAGCTTTTCCCGATAGACGTTTGTTTAAGTTTGTAAAACAACTTGATTATTTAGTATTTGGCTTTATAAAACCGAAAGATAAATCAAAAATTCATTTCAAACCAAAGTTTATGCAAATTACAGAATATCCCCAAGATTTTCGTCCCAAGATGATATTTTTAGTTCCTAAAAGGCTACATCAAGAGTTTTTTGATTTAGTAAATTAAATACAGCATATTTCATATTTATGAGATACATTCTCACGGGCAGGGATGCCCGTACCACAAGAGTTTTATAAAAAAAAATTTTATGTACCTCCTACAACTTGCAAAATGCTGTAATTTTCCCAGACGTTGCAATGTTACGTCTACGTCTATTAGTAATTACAAGTTTTAATAAATTAAATCCATGGTAAATAATTTATTTCAAGAAGTTAAAACAGTCGAGGAATTAAAAGATAGTGCTTATTACTTTCCATTAGAAAATGGACGCTATGAAGTAAAGCCCGGTATGATGCCCTTCGGTTCAAATTTTGGTAATCATGAAGTTGATAATTACTTATTTCAAATTGATAGTAATTATCATAAATATCGTGAAGTTAAACTTGCGGCACGAAACTCAAGTTTGACTAAGTATTACCAAACCTGTAATTATAGTAATTCGGTGGCGAGAGCAGTCGCGCAATTAATAATCAATCGTCTAACTCAAGAATATCCACAATATTTTAATTGTGTTCACCATGATAACCATTTAGTGTTTCACAGCCAACTTACTCAAGAAACTTTGTATTTAAATGCCAATTTAGAATTATTAAAATACGAATCACTTAATAAGAAAATATTTCCATCTTATGTTTCTACTTTAGATGCTTTTGCAGCACAAATACAGTCCGATATCGTAGTAATGAGTCGTAACAAAAATGGCGATAACTGGATGAGTGCCATTCATCTTTGCTATCCCAATTATTGGGCAGCAGAGGAAAAAATAGGTAAAGATTTTGCGACAGTACACTTACCCGTAGCAGGCATAGAAAAAATAAATCAACGTGCAAAAGCTATTGTTAACACGATGATTAAAAGAAAGCCAATGGTGCGCTTTGCTTGGGGTTTGAGTACCGATACCCGTTTAAATCATCATCCTCAACCACCGTCTGGTGTAACCTTAAAACAATGGCAGGGTAGAGACTTTGATAGAAAAAATCCCAGATTATTTTTAAGAATTGAGCGTCAAGTAATCTGGGGATTACCAGAATATGATGCAGCTATTTTCACAATTAGAACTTATTTTAGAGATTGTCGCGTTATTAAAAAAAATGTCGTGTTAAATGATAAATTATTTTCTGCAATTGAATCTATGACACCAGAATCTTTAAACTATAAAGGTTTGCGAGAAAGTAAATCAGATATTTTAGCTTGGTTAATCAATTAACAATTATCAAATAAAAGTCATCAATAAAATCATCAATCAAATCATCAATCAATATTAAACTAAGGATGAGAGATGACTGATGAACAGATGTTAGTGGAATTGCAAAGAGGATTTAAACGCAGTGGCATTCACGCGAAGCCTGGGGCGCATCAAACACCGTATGACGGTGGGGAATTCTACCCATCTACTCTACAGATGAATTATATAGTTATTTCCCCTTCACCCTTCTTTAATATGATCAACAAATTTTTCAAAAATAACTTGTTTGTGTAAAACTAATACCATTTCTTTATAAAGATGTGCCGAATTTCGCCACCTAACGGTTGGCTTTGTAAAGGTAGCTCCACGCTTAGATAGAGTGAGAGCAATTAAGCGCAACCTCATACAAAATTGGTATCACATAATAAAAATCATAAATTATATTACCTTTAATCTTTAATTTTTAACCTTTAATTTTTAGCCTTTAATCTTGAACCTAATTTTAATTCTACAAATAATGGTAAATGATCTGAACCAATATTGGAACCAACAAAACGGCGGATTGTGGTTAATGATTTGCTATGTAAACAAGTATCTATAGGAATCCTTAATATTGGTGGAAAAGCAGAATGCCAAGTGGTTTGTATACCAAAGCCACGTTGAGAGTTTACCAAACCACTTTTACTTAGTAGTTGGCTAAATGGTTGATACCAAGGAGTACTATTAAAATCTCCAATTACTATTAAATCTTTTTTGTTATTTTGTAAAATTTTTTGACTCCAGTTAGCAAGAGCAGCAAATTCTACTTTTTGATATGCTACTGTTTTAGCATTGCGGGGACTAATTACGTGGAAACAAAGTAAAACTATTTCTCTACCCCTATAATAAATTTGTGCTTTTAATAACGGACGATGATTATCTTTTGGTAAACTTATAAATCCTACAGTTTTTAGTTGAATTGGTTTTGTTTTCTCCTGGGGTACAAACCAAGCTATTCCGTGACTGGTATATTTCGGTTGTGCGGCAATTAAACGGTAATTCGTCAATCCTTTTTTTAATTGCCTTAATGACTGGGGAGTCACTTCTAATAAAAATAAAATATCAGTTTTTTGCTGATTTAAATATTCAATTGCCTTTGTGACATCTGGTTTTTTACTATCAAGAGTTGCATGAATTACCCGGATTGTTTGTGCGGAAGTACTTAAATTTTGAGTTGAAGTTTGATTTGGAGGAATAAATAAAGGTAAAATAAATATAAAATTAATCAACAAAGCAATCGCACATAAAAAATTCCAGATATTAACACGCTTTTTTGAAGTCAATAAATTGACAAATAGCCCAATCAATAAAATCAACAAATACTGAACTCTTGGATGTTCCATCATCGCAAAAATCCACCATTTTCTGACAGCAAGACTTAATATTGTGGCTATTGCCGCAAATCCTGCTAGAATATTTGTCCAGAATTTAATTAACCACAAAGTAATTCAGGTAAAAGGTTAAAGTTAAAGGTTAAAGGTTAAATTAAATACAGCTGTTTTCACCCTTAGTGCAATACACTTCAGGAAACCTCACCCCGCCTGCGGCACCCCTCTCCAAAGCATCGGAGAGGGGAAGGGAGTGAGGTAAAATTTTGTACTTCACTCAACGGAAAAACGCTATAACTGCCAACAGATATAGCAGTGCTACGTCTCTACATCTGATAATTTATTTACAAATGGTGTAATGGCTTCAACGAATTCGACTGTTGATTCATAGGGTAAAACGTTTCTTCCCCGAATTTTGATTGCGCTTCCTTGGGGTAGATGCAAGCTGTAGTCACCTAAACGTTTTTCAGGAATATCTTGTTTGCCTGTTTGACTGATACTCGATGCTGTTTCCCCAAAAACAGCTAATGTTGGCTGCATAATTGATTCTATTGCTTTTTGATAATCTTTTCGCCAAAATCCAGCTAAAAACGAAAAAACTGCATAACGACTTGCTGGATTTTTCGCTCCTTTACCCAAGGTATCCAACCATTCATCATCTACATCATCAACGGAGGCAAATAATTGCTTGATGGAAAAATCTTGTAAAAACTTCTTGCGTCTGGCGTAGCGATAAAAAAGATTTCCCGAAGGTGAATCAAATAATAGATTCCATAATACTTTTTGCTGCCATTCTGGGGTTGCTTTGGTGATTATACTCCAAGCAGGAGGTCCAGACAATATAAGTGCAGCAATTAAATCTGGTTGTTTTTTAACTAATTCTATGGCTACGGGAAATAATGCACCTTGTACTACTAAAACTACAGGTTTTTGGATTATATTTTTAATAAAGTATTGTAATTGCTCTGCCCAATCCATTGGAGTGTAAGCTATACGCGGCATATCACTTTCACCACATCCCAATAAATCAGGGTTATAAATTAAATTACGATTACCTTTTTTGTACCATTCATTGCAAAATCTGTGCCAAAATTCCCGCGACAAACCAACACCGATGGGATGAATTAATAGTAAATCTTCACCTCCGGGTGTTAAATTTACGGGAGTAGGAACTTCGTAGGCACAGCGGAAGTTTTTCCAAATATAAAATTTACTAGAAGATATTGTTTTCTCTTGATTAATCATTGCTATCAATTTTAATTAAATAAATAAAAATAATTAAAAACCATCATTAAAAAACCATCTGTGGATGAATCAATTTGTATCCTGCCTGTTTGATTTTTTCATTGGATACTTTGACATTATAACGACGACTTTTTGGTTGAGAAGCATCCCATGTAACCTGTGGTTTCTTGTATTTTGTACATAGGTTGTCTATCAATTCTCGAATTGAAAGATGTGCATCATCAACTAAATTATAAATACCTTGCAGCTGCTGTTGACGTGCAAATTCAATTCCACCGACAATATCATCTACATGAATCCAATTTGTGGTATCCTCACCATTACCAGCACGAGTTCCACCAAAGCTTCTATTAAATATTTTTACTAATTCTCTACCCTCGCCGTAAATTCCTCCCAATCGCAAAATACAAATACCTAGGCGATCGCTATTAGCAGAAAGTAAAATTTCCTCGGCTTTATTTAATATTTCCCCATTAGGATTACTTGGTGCGGTTGGTGTTTCTTCATCAACCCAAGCACTATTTCTATCTCCATAAACCGAATAGCTTGCTGTATATATCAACTGTCTTATAGTTGGAATCTGCTGTAAAATTGGAACTATAGTTTCAGCAGTTTTTATATAAGTTTCTTCATAAGAATCCCTACCTTTTCCACCAACACTCAAAAGCACAACATCTTGATTTTGCAATACATATTTTAAAGCTTGTGTATCTGAACCTTTAACAATTTCTACTT
>DESS01000069.1:6229-41512 GCA_002361335.1 Richelia sp. UBA3308 | reverse complement strand
GTTATCGTAAAATCACTATTTTGTTTCCAGTATTTAGCTACTGCATAACCTACATATCCGCAACCAATAATTGCAATATTCATAGATCCAAAGCACCCTTGACGATCAGTTATCAATTATTACTTGCTCCGGCGCGAGCTTATATTAATTATCATTAATTACATTATCCTAACCTAATAATCAACATTCCTAGCACTTCGTATTTGCTTGCCTCGGTGGGGCTGACGCGGCTAATGGCTGAATTCGCACCAGATAAGTATGCCCCTTTTGGGGCTTAGTACAGCTAAATCTTAGGATAGGGCATCCTAATCAATTAGGAATTATCTCCTCACACCTTATAAATTCGATATATTGACTTTCATAAAATACCCGAACCTCGGCATCTAATAATGATGATAGCAGCTAATAATTATTGCCCTAACTCTCTTTCAATAGCAGCAATTAATTCCGGAGAATTTGGCTTTACGCTACTTCTAAACCGGGCTACTACAACACCAACCTTGTTAACTAAAAACTTTTCAAAATTCCAAGCTACTGGTCCTATTGGTTCCACTAAAGTTGTAAGTTTAGCATAAAGCGGATGCTGTTGTTCTCCTTTAGCATGGAGTTTATCAAATAATTCAAAGGTTATACCGTAATTTATGGTACAGAAATCCATAATATCCCCATTGCTTCCGGTTTCTTTTTCACCGAAGTCGTTACATGGGAAAGCTAAAATCTTTAAGCCTAGTTCTTTGTAATTTTGATATAACTTTTCTAGTCCTGCGTATTGCGGAGTATTATCGCATTGTGAAGCCACATTGACAATCAACAGTACTTTACCAATATACTCGCTTAATTTCCGATCTTTTCCGTCCATAGTATTGACTACAATGTCAGATATTGTGCTATCCATTTTTGTTCTTGTTTGATAAGGACTATTGCCAAGTTTCTCACATTGCTGTCACTTCACAACAAAATTAGGGAATGAGTGATTTTATTTACAAGTGTTGGCAAATTTATATTTACGTATTTATCTTAATACGTTTGTAATCAAAATATCTGTAGTATCTCATTCAGTAATTATAAAAATTCCTTTTATATTGATAAAAATAAAAGTTTAGTATTTCATATCATCGATATAAAATTAATCAAAATACTATTTTCATAGCATTTTATTATCTTTTTTGGAATCAAATAGTCAAGCATAAAATTGTTAGCATCCACTATAAATAATAAAACTTCATAGATTACAGCATATTTCATCTTTATGAGATACATTTCGACGGGGCCCGGATGCCTGAACCACAAGAGTTTTAAAATATATAGTTACCCAACTGGCACAATTTTCTTCTAGGGTGTGTAGTTTATAACAAATCTGAAGGTAGTAATAAGTCAATAAGAGTACGGCACCAAAGACTTACTGTAATTGTCATAAGTCCTTATATAGTACTCTACCTCATTAGGAAGCAAAGTGCTGTAAATGTCTATTTAATTACTAATAAACAAATAAAATCAACAAATACAATAAATAAATAAAATTCAATATTTAAACGTACAATATAAGCTGGCGTTAGGTATAAAATTAACAAGTAGTCAGAAGAGCAGGTTTAAACCTCCCGCTTTCGGGGGATTGTAGGAGATATAAAACTTAATTATTTATTAATTATTTATGAATCGAGCCATCGGGCATAATTGCTCCAGATAAGTTAGCTCCAATAAGTTTAACAAGTAGGCGATCGCCAGAACGAATTCTTGCTCCTCTTAAGTCAGCACCTCGTAAATCAGCACCACTTAAGTCAGCACCAATTAAATCAGCACCTTGGAGATTAGCTTCTTTTAAATCGGCTAACAGTAAATTGGCTCTAAATAAATTAGCATCGGACAAGTCAGCACCTCGTAGAACAACTTTATGCATAAAAGCATCGCTGAGGTTAGCGCCATTTAATTTAGCGTAACTAAGATTTCTACCAGATAAATCCCTTCCCTTGAGGTTAGCGCGACTAAAATCTCGTCCACTCAAATCATGTTTTTGTGAAGGAGCTTGATAAGTTTTATTAGATGTAGATTTAGGAGTCCATTTTTGTTGATAAGGCGCATAGGAATTAGATTTACTATTAGATGTAGCAGATGCAGCAGTTTTTGTTGGTTGAGAAGACGCATTTGCTACAGGCTTGGATTTATGTTTCGTCTTAATAGAACGTAACTTTTCCCGAGCTTCATTAATTTCCTGTAGCTTTCTACGTGCCTTTTCTTGCAACCGATGTTTTTCTTGAGGAATTCTATCCGGGTGCCAAATAAAAGCCAAATCCCTATAAGCCTGGTTAACTTCCTCAAGGGATGCTCCAGGTTCCAATTCCAATACTCTATAGTACCGCTCCAGTTCTCTCATAAGGCGTTTTCGGATTCGGGACAAATCTTCTTAATTATGAGTTATTAAGTAGTGTATCTGCTTAATTGTTTGTCAAATTTTGCGATTCCGCTGCCATCCTAGCTACAACTAGATAATTAACAATACCTATTTATACAATAGTTTGCAATTTAAAAGATGGGGAATGGGGCATGGGGCAGAAGGGAATTAAGAATTAAGAATTAAGAATTAAGAATTAAGAATTGGGCATGGGGCATGGGGCATGGGGCATAGGGCATAGTTGGTTTGTCGTTTTTTTACACCTGTGATCGAGTGCAACTGTTTCCCAATTCCCAATTCCCAATGCCCTTTCGGCTCAATTCCCAATTCCCAATCTAAAATTCTGGCGTTGAGTTATTACGTTCTTTGAAGTTATGTAGCCTTTTGAATACAACGTATCAAACGCTGGGGTAAACTAAGCTTTGATTATTATTCTTTTTCAGAGAAGAACACTCGGAAAGGAGCTTTTTTAAATGTCTCATACCGTTAAAATTTACGATACCTGCATTGGCTGTACTCAGTGCGTTCGGGCTTGTCCTACTGACGTATTAGAAATGGTACCTTGGGATGGCTGTAAAGCCGCACAAGTCGCCTCTTCTCCACGCACTGAAGACTGTGTGGGCTGCAAGCGCTGCGAAACTGCTTGCCCTACTGACTTTTTAAGCATCCGAGTTTACTTGGGCGCTGAAACTACCCGCAGTATGGGCTTAGCCTATTAAATAATATGGGGATGGGGCATGGGGAATTGGGCATTGTTAGTAAGGAGTTGGAAGTTTTGAATTTAGAATGCCCGAATGCCCGAATTTAGAATTCCCTCCTTGTCTCCTTGTCCCCTTGTCCCCTTCCAACAATCCGTAACAGAAGTTTTAATGTAGTCCTTTTTTCCTTGGCTAAACCCTGAAGTATGTGTTAACTACTATAACCAGTTGAGTCATACTGAAAATGGAGTGGTGTGAACTATGTGCGGAATCGTCGGTTATATCGGCACCCAAGCCGCGACTGAGGTTTTACTTGCGGGATTGGAAAAGTTGGAGTATCGGGGCTATGATTCTGCTGGAATCGCTACGATATCTGAAGGTGAAATTAGCCAGGTTCGAGCTAAGGGTAAGTTATACAATTTACGTTCTAAGTTAGAACACTTAGAAAATCCCGCACGTCTTGGTATCGGACATACCAGATGGGCAACCCATGGTAAACCTGAAGAATACAATGCTCACCCCCATATGGATACTGCTATGCGGATAGCGGTGGTAATGAATGGTATTGTTGAAAATTACCGGGAGTTACGGGAAGATTTAAAGAGTCAAGGTCATGAGTTCCGTTCGGATACTGATACTGAGGTTATTCCTCATTTAATTGCTCAGTTTCTTAAGGAAGAAGTTGCTTTAGGGAAAACTTATCCGGATTTAATGTTCCTTGAAGCTGTACGAAAAGCTGTAAATCAGTTAAATGGTGCTTTTGCTGTTGCTGTTATTAGTGCTGATTTCCCCGATGAAATTATTTTAGTGCGTCAACAAGCGCCTTTGGTAATTGGTTTTGGACAAGGGGAGTTTTTCTGCGCTTCGGATACTCCAGCAATTATTTCTTATACCCGTGCGGTGCTACATCTTGATAATGGAGAAATGGCACGTTTAACGCCTTTGGGTGTGGAAGTTTATAACTTCGCTGGGGAAAGGTTGAAAAAACAACCCCGAGTACTGAATATCAATCCTGTGATGGTTGAAAAGCAGGGATTCAAGCACTTTATGCTCAAGGAAATCTACGAGCAACCTGGTGTGGTAAGGGCTTGTTTGGATGCTTATTTTAACCATGAGGATACTCTTGATTATACGAATTCCCCGGTTAATCTCGGTTTACCAGATGAACTTTATACCGATTTAGAACAAATACAAATAGTTGCTTGCGGTACTAGTTGGCACGCGGCATTAGTAGGAAAATACTTATTAGAACAATTTGCTGGAATTCCCACTCAGGTGCATTATGCTTCGGAATTTCGCTATGCACCAACTCCTTTAACCCCAAATACATTAACAATTGGTGTAACTCAATCCGGTGAAACTGCTGATACTTTAGCAGCTTTATCAATGGAAAAGGGACGTCGTGAAGCTAAAGATGATAAGTATAAAGTGCGACTTTTGGGAATTACTAATCGTCCCGAAAGTAGTTTAGGATTAATGGTTCCTCATATTATTAATACTCTTGCCGGAATTGAAATCGGCGTGGCGGCAACAAAAACCTTTGTTGCTCAATTAATGGCATTTTATGCCTTGTCGTTAGATTTAGGTTATCGTTGTAAAACTGTTTCTAGTGAAAGAATTAACGAGATCATTGCCGGATTGCGGTTGATTCCTCACGAGATTGAAGAAACCCTCAAAAAACAGGAACAATTAACCGAGCAACTAGCCCACGAATTCACTGAAACCAGAGATTTCATCTTTTTAGGAAGAGGAATTAATTTCCCTATTGCTTTGGAAGGTGCTTTAAAATTAAAAGAAATCAGCTATATTCACGCCGAAGGATATCCCGCTGGTGAGATGAAACATGGCCCCATCGCCCTTTTAGATGAAAAAGTACCTGTAGTGGCGATCGCTATGTCTGGTGGGGTACATGAAAAAGTGATTTCCAATGCCCAGGAAGCCAAAGCTCGCGACTCTAGATTAATTGGGGTTGCTGCTGCTGAGGATAAGGAAGCTGCGGAAATCTTCAATGATTTAATTCCTGTTACATCTGTTTCCGAGTTGCTTTCACCAATTTTGACGGTGATTCCTTTACAGTTATTGGCTTATCACATTGCTGCTCGTCGCGGGTTGGATGTGGATCAGCCGAGAAATCTTGCTAAGTCTGTTACTGTGGAATAAGTGTAATTACTTAATTGTTATGTTGTGGGAATATAATCAGGTTGTACGATAATTAATAAAGTTGTGCAGCATACAATCAAATAATACAATTTCTTCTATGGGTAAGTCAAGGTTTACCTGTAGAAGATTTTGTTTATGGGTTCAAGTAGGGTGTGTAGTTTAGAAAATTGATGTACGTGGTTATAAATTGTTGCAGCGTCACGCACCATTTATAAGCTTGATTGAAAAACCACAAAGAAGCTCTTAGCACAGAGGAAAGAGGTAATATTATATCTAACTTGCAAATATCAAGCTGTTTCAAAAACTGCAACTCAAACAAAGAAAACTCGTAATCAGTATAAATTAATCATAAATTTAGTGTAATTTTTTGCGTAAAGACCGAAAAATTAAATATTAGCGAGATTTTCGCTTTTAGAATACTTGTAGCATCTTACTTAAGCAAGTCGGTGTAAAAAATTCAAGGTACTTCACCTGTTCACTGCTAGATGCGGCTCAGGGTGTGGATCATCACAACGCTTTGAAGTCTATGAAAAATCTGTTACATAGTTCGGTTTATTTGTGCTGACTTACTTATCTGGTCATATAAATGATTATGTAGCAGGTTTTGTACGGGTAAAAATATTTTTTGATCGGGTTATCTGCTGCTTGATTGCATAATTCTGAAGACGCTAGATATAGATTTTTATACCTATAGAAAAATCACTTGAAGCAATAAGTTATGGGCAAAAAATATCACGATGTCCGAGTTTTAACGCATCGCGCCTTTGCTGTACTTTTAACTGTATTTTTGATTGCCTATGTGGGGAGAGTATATGCTTCTAGGGATTTAGAAATCATTGCTCAAAAGGGGGAAAGTTCAAAAGCCGATGCGACTGGTGCTGAAGCACTAAAACACTCAACAATATTGGTCTAGTCTATTCAGATTTAGGAGAAAAACAAAAGGCACTTTCCTATTACAACCAAGCTTTACCTTTACTTCGTGCAGTAGGTAATAAAGAAGGAGAAGCACTTATCCTATCGAATCTTGCTAAGCTAGAACGCAAACGAGGTAATTTACAAGCATCCCTCAAACATATCCAAAACGCGATCGCAATAATCGAAGATTTACGCGGTACCTACACCAACCAAGACTTAAAAACCACCTATTTCTCTACAGTCCAAGGCTACTATAAATTCTACATTAACCTGTTGATGGATTTACACAAGAAAAACCCATCAAAAGGATACGCTACTATAGCGCTACACATTTCAGAACGTTCTCGCGCTCGTGGTTTAATCGAATTATTAGCTCAAGCAAACGCCAAAATCAGCAAAAATGTTGATCCCAAATTCATTGTTGAAGAACAAGAATTACAACTCAAACGTCAAGCTCAAGAAAAAATCCTGGCTAAATTAATTAATCAAACTCCACTACCAAAAGACACAATTAAACAAACTGAAACAGAAATTCAAAATATCATCAACCAACAAAAACAACTTAAAGCTAAAATCCGCGCTCAAAACCCCGAACGGGATAAATTAACTAACCCCGAACCGCTAAAATTATCTCAAATTCAACAGCAATTAGATAAAGACACCGTATTACTCCAATATTCCCTTGGTAAAGAAAGCAGTTATTTATGGTTAGTCACTTCTAATTCTCTCAACACTTACGAACTACCAAAGGGGGAAGAAATTGAAAAAAATGCTAATAGATTTCACAGTCAATTATCAAGGAAGGGTTTTGCAATTGATTCAGCACAAAAACTGAGCGAAATTATTCTTAAACCTGTAAAAGATAAGATAATTGGGAAAAGATTAGTCATCGTCGCTGATGGTACTTTGCTAAAAATTCCCTTTGCAGCATTAGCAGATCCAAACAATCGTAAAAATTCAACTTCAACTAAAACCAGCAACGAATGTAGAGAGGTTACATGTAACCTCTCCAGAGGTGGACTGATTCCCGAACCAATTCCGAATAAACCAGGGACAGCAGATACTAATTATCAACCTCTGATGCTCAACCACGAAATTGTAAATTTACCCTCAGCATCAACTATTGCTATCCAACGAGAAAAAATTGCTAAACGTAAAATAGCACCTAAAAAAATCGCTATGCTTGCAGACCCAGTATACAGTCCCAAAGACAAACGAGTTACAGGTAAAGAAGAAACTATTACTCCCGAACTAGATTTAGAACGTTCCGCTCTCCAGCGTTCCGCAAACAGTCTTAACCGTACTGGTTGGACTCGATTACCAAATACAAAAATAGAAGCCGAAGAAATACTAAAACTGGTTTCTTCTCAATCCAGCCTACCAGCATTTAGCTTCGGTGCTAACTATAACTTGGCGACAAGTGAAAAACTAAATCAATACCAAATTATACATTTCGCTACCCACGGTTTTGTCAATCCCGACCAACCTGAATTATCAGGGATTGTTTTATCTTTGGTCAACAAAGATGGTAAACAAGTCCCTGGTTATTTACGCTTAGCAGATTTATTTGAACAAGATTATCCAGCAGAATTAATAGTATTAAGTGCTTGCGAAACTGGACTTGGTAAAAACGTCAGTGGTGAGGGTTTAGTCGGCTTGACAAGAGGTTTGATGTATGCAGGTGCTGCAAGAGTCGCTTTGTCGTTGTGGAAAGTTGACGATAAAGGTACATCGATATTGATGCAAGAGTTTTATAAACAGATGTTGCAGGAGAATAAAACTCCTAGCGAAGCGTTAAGGGCTGCACAGCGTAAATTATGGTCTAATCCAGATTGGCGAAGTCCTCATTATTGGGCTGCATTTACTGTACAGGGAGAGTGGAAATAAACCTCACCCCAGCCCTCTCCTTATTAAGGAGAGGGAGAAATTATGAACAGTTGATTTACATATTTACAAAATAAAGGAGAAATAACCGTGAATATCGCTATCAATTACAAATCTATTGCTCTACTTCTTGCAACTGCAATTACTTGTGCTACCAGTATAAATTTCTTGGTAAAAGCACAAAATAATTCCGAAATTTCTAATCCCAAATTCATCAAATCAGAAAACGCAAGTCAATTTGAATTACCAGGTAAGGGAAAGCCTTTTATTCCTTCTAATAAGGAACAATCAGTCAAACCAAATGAAGATAGAGGAACAATTGGTCCCGACGATCGCATTCTCATGACTAGTAATAAATATCCTTGGTCAACAATTGGTAGGGTTGAGGGAACAACTGCTAATGCTAAAAGCTATCATTGCACGGGAACTTTAATTTACGATAATCTCGTTCTTACTAATTCTCACTGCGTTATTGACCCAGAAACTGGTGTATTAAGTAAAGAAGTTAAATTTTTGCCGAATTTTATTAATGGTAAAGTTCGTAATCCTAGAGATATTGCTTCTGTTGAAAAAATTGTTTACGGTACTGATTTCAAAAATGGATTTCAAGACAATGCCAAAGACTGGGCTATTTTGGTATTAGATAAACCTTTGGGTCGTAAATATGGTTATTTAGGATGGAAATCAATACCATCTAATGTTCTTATTCGTAATAAAAATGCTTTCTTTTTTGTGGGATATTCCGGTGATTTCCCCAAATTTAATCCAGGAATGATAGCAGGATTTGAAAAAGGTTGTAGTATCGTAGCAGAAGAAGCAGGACTTTTATTACATGATTGCGATACTGCTGGAGGTTCTTCCGGTGGTCCCATCATCGCCAACATTGGTTCACAATACTATATTGTTGGCGTGAATAATGCCGAAATCAAAAACCGTTTTACCGGACAGGATATTATTAATACTGCGGTGAAAATTTCCACAATTGAAGCAGCATTAGCTAGTAAATAATATGATGTCCGCTCTTCTTAGTTGCGATATGTGATTGCGAGGGAAACGTCGGGAACACATAAAGGTGAACGCGATCGCATGTAAATAAACAATAAAGTTAGAAAATATCTCTTGGTAGCAGATATTGCGATCGCCTCGGGCACCAGCGAAGCTGATCGCTTCTAGGAGTTTTTTTGATTGTAATTATGTCTACCTCGTTATAAATTCTAAATGTAGAGACGCAAGGGTATCGCGTCTCTACAAAGTTTTCGATTTTCCAATAAATCCGTTTCATAGATCACAAATCAGCAACACCGTTTAAAATTATTAAAAACGAAAAAATTCTTATCTATGCATACTGACGGATACTTCGACGAAAAAGTCGCTTCAACATACGACTCGGATGTCGATGCCTTCAACCCCGAAGCGATCGATCCTGTTGTAGATTATCTGGTAGAACTCGCCCATGGCGGAACTGCCCTGGAATTTGGCATTGGAACAGGTAGAATAGCCTTGCCACTGGCAATGAAAGGCATCGAAGTTCACGGAATCGATCTTTCTAACGCCATGCTCACCAAACTTGCCGAGAAAACAGGCGGCGATGGTATTGTCGTAACTCAAGGTGACTTTGCCACCACATCATGCAGAGGATCGTTCTGATTTTCAATACTATCATGAACCTCACAACTCAAGATGAACAAGTTAGATGCTTCCAAAACGCCGCATCACACCTCAACCCTGGTGGCTGTTTCCTCATCGAAGTAATCGTTCCCGCCCTTAGGCGAATACCCCATGGCGAAACAAACCATGTATTTGATCTCAGCGACGAGCATTGGGGAATAGACACCTATGATGTCGTCTCTCAATCCGTAAAGTCACATCATCTGAGAATTCGTAACCAAAAGGTAGAGCTATCCTCAATACCTTTTCGCTATGTTTGGCCATCTGAACTCGATTTGATGGCGAGAATCGCTAATTTAAAACTGAAAGCAAGGTGGGGAGGCTGGAAAAAAGAACCATTTACAAACACCAGTCGCTATCATGTATCAGTTTGGCAAAAACCTCTCGATGGAAATTAATTAGGATAGCATTGAAA
The DNA here is from genome assembly GCA_002361335.1 of Richelia sp. UBA3308. Classification (GTDB taxonomy): domain Bacteria; phylum Cyanobacteriota; class Cyanobacteriia; order Cyanobacteriales; family Nostocaceae; genus Rivularia. The sequence goes on along the minus strand of DESS01000069.1, from coordinate 31,383 downwards.
ATAGTAATTATGACAAGGGAATAGTGAGTAGGAATAAGGCTTTTAAGTCAGTTTACATTCTGTAACATAGTTGAGTTTATTTGTGCCGACTTACTTAGTTTTTTTAGACGTTGCATAATAGAAATATGGGCGTTGTTGGTTTGATGATGTTCTTGATTGGTTCGATATCCAGAACCCTTGTAGAGACGCAAGGGTATCGCCTCTCTACATTTATGTTTTTTATAAAAATGAAATTAATTTTTTATATCAAGTCTGGCTAATTACTTACGATATAACCCTATTGAAAAAATGGCGCGTATTCTACTACTGATGAATACTTATTACTCATTACTCAGATCAAATATGATAACTGTTTAACCGGACATCATATTAATTGTTCTCTTACCGAATGCCGAAAAGCTCTCTAAACTTTTATATCCCCCAAAATCCCCCTTAAAAAAGGGGGACTTTAACCCTCTAATCGATCAATTTTCGATACAATGTTTGTGAAATACCTGCTTTTAATAACATTTCGCGCAGATAATTTTCGGAGTCGAATGGCTGATTTGCTAAACTTTGAAACTCTCTGCTTGAAGATTGGCTATGTTTACTTTTCTTAGCCAAACATGTAGTAAATTCCTTGTATAATTCTGGGTTATTTGTAAAGCAAAAAGCTAATTCTTTTCCGACTTCCTTCAATTTATTTGGTAATTCGGCCTCGGTGGTTTTTAATAATTCAGCAAGATTTAATTTCAAAGAATTGACATTATCTTCCATATCTTCTGATTCCGGCTCAAATAAATGAGCAAATGTATCTAATTGTCCACTTTCGATAGGGGTATGTTGTTGCAATGGAAAAGCTGGCGGAATCACCGATGTATTGATATCATCCGGTAGCGGTGCGGCAAGTAATTTTTCTGCATTGACAATACCAGCACCAAATCGATCAGACTTCCAATTGGGAGGGGTATCACAAGTTTGGCGCAAAAGTTGATTGAAAATAAAGGGAATTTTTTCGGCACCGTAACGTTCAATTAGTTTATCTCGTCCGTGATAAGACAACCATAAGGCTGCTAAACCGGCAACAAAGGGCGCAGAAAATGAAGTACCTTGACCTTGTTCTATTCTATATTCAAACTCGCCGTTCTTTTTGTCAGTTTTTGCATACCAAATTCCATCACCCGGTGCGGAAACGTCAACTTTTTTCCCTCGCGATGCACCCCACCAAATATCATCTTCAATGGTGCTAGCGCAAACCGCTATAACTTCATCGTATGCAGCGGGAAATACTACATAAGGAACCATGGTACCTGATGCCGCTACAATGATTACACCCCGTTTTTGTGCGTAAATGATTGCACTCCGCAAACGTTTATTGTAAAAAGCGGTTCCCAAGGAAATGGAAATTATATGAAAACCTTTATCTGCTGCATATTCAATAGATTTAGCCAGATTACGATTGCTTAAAAGTACGACTGAATAAGAAATTCGTAGGGGAACTAACTTTGCACCAGGAGCGATACCGGTGACATGTTTACCATTAGAATAATTAGCTTGCCCTCCTAAAGGACTAATAATTACACTAGCAGTTGATGTACCGTGGCCGGGATTATTGATAATTTCGGTAGGAGATTTTTCCAGGGGATCTGTTTCATCTTCGTCAGTAGAAACAAAATCATAACCTTCTGATAAAAGCAAATTATCAACAATTTCTGGATGGGGGGTGTAACCAGTATCGGGATGAGCAATAATTATTCCATGTCCTGGTAATTTATTGGGATCGGGAAAATACCGCTGCCATACCTCAAAAACTTTCAGGTAGCGCAAAACCCAATTTACATCATCAGTTTGAGCTTGAATTTGTTTAGATTCTCCCTTACCACGAGAAAAAAACTGATTGAATAAACCGGTTAAAAAGGACAAAAGAATATCAAAAAAATCGATAATAGATGAGCGCGTTGTAGAAGACTCCTGTTGTGGTATTTGCAAATTCCGAGGAATTTCTCTTACAGGCACAGCGAATAACGGCTCCACATCCATCGTATCAGATTGCGATCGCTCTTCGAGGGCAGCAAAAGCCGATCGCAATTCATAAGTTTTGTCCCAAGCTTGTTTTACTGATAAAGCATCATCTCTAAGGGTTATTTCAAATTCGGTAAAATTGTCACCAATGGGTTGAACTTTCCAATCTTCACCAAGCACTTGATTTACAACATCTTGGCATGTTTCTTGTAAATTAGGCATCACCATTTCCACAAAAAAGCCTTCAAATTTAGGTTTTAAAGTATTGGGATTGGTGTTTTGGTTCTCAAACATACTTTTTTATGAGTAATATTAACTATTTATACCAATTCTAATTGCACCCATTCCGGAAGATTAGGGCTACTAACAACTTTGCCCGTCTATTCAGTAATATCATGTCCGTTTAAACAGTTATCATATTTGTGGGGGTGAATGAGTAATGAGTAATGAGTAATGAGTAACAAGTATTCGTGATTAGTAGAATACGCGCCATCTTTTCAATAGGGTTATATAGTAAGTAATTAGCTGGACTTGATACAAGTGGGGCAGATGTTTATAAAGAAATGGTATTAGGAACTATATTAATTACGAATTCAAAATTACCGATTACGAATTGCAGTTATTATCTTGATTATTATTTTTGATTATTATATTGATATTTTTGAACTATTTTACTGTGTAACTGAATTGATATATCTTGCGTAAGACATAATCCAAAAGTTGTTTATTTAACTAAAAATATCAGTGTTTTATCGTAATTTATTTAGGATTGCCATAGCATGATTTTTTATGTACATTAAAATACAGGAGTTTGATTATGAGTGAATGCCCATTCAGTGGTGCTCAAGCGAAACAAGCTGCCGGAGGTGGTCTATCTAACCGTGATTGGTGGCCGAAGCAGCTAAATTTAAATATTTTGCGCCTGCATTCTGCACTTTCCAATCCAATGGACGAAGGATTTAATTATGCTGAAGAGTTTAAAAAACTCGATTACGATGCGCTCAAACAAGATCTAGCAGCATTAATGACGGACTCACAAGATTGGTGGCCTGCTGATTATGGACATTACGGTCCGTTTTTTATTCGTATGGCATGGCATGCTGCAGGAACATACCGAATCGGTGATGGCCGTGGTGGTGCCAATACGGGTTCCCAGCGATTTGCACCCACCAATAGTTGGCCCGACAATGGGAATTTGGATAAAGCACGTCGCCTCCTGTGGCCGATTAAGCAAAAATACGGCAAAAAAATCTCTTGGGCAGACCTCTTGATCTTAACAGGTAATGTTGCCCTTGAAACCATGGGCTTTAAAACTTTTGGTTTTGGCGGTGGCCGTGAAGATATATGGCAGCCAGAAGATGATATATACTGGGGTTCGGAAGATAAGTGGCTCGACGACAAGCGTTATGAAGGCGATCGCGAGCTGGAATACCCACTTGCAGCTGTACAAATGGGTCTTATTTATGTAAATCCGGAAGGACCAAATGGCAAGCCCGATCCATTAGCTTCTGCCAAAGACATTCGGGAAACCTTCGGACGTATGGCGATGAATGATGAAGAAACCGTTGCCTTAACTGCTGGTGGTCACACATTTGGAAAATGTCATGGTGCTGGCGATAAATCGCTGGTAGGTGCGGAACCGGAAGGTGCACCAATAGAAGCCCAGGGCTTAGGATGGTTGAGCACACACGGCAGTGGTAAGGGTAGTGATGCAATCACCAGCGGCATTGAAGGGGCTTGGACTAGCAATCCTACACAATGGGATAACGGTTATTTCGATGCACTGTTGAGCTATGAGTGGGAACTAACCCAAAGTCCTGCGGGTGCCTATCAATGGACCCCAACAGCTGGCTCTGAAGCTCCCACTACCCCATCTGCACACGATCCTTCCAAGCAGGAGCCACTGATCATGACCACGGCAGATATGGCGATGAAGATGGACCCAGATTATGAAAAGATATCTCGGCGTTTTCATGAAAATCCAGACCAATTAGCCGATGCCTTCGCACGTGCTTGGTTCAAATTGACACACCGCGATATGGGACCGAAAATCCGTTATCTAGGCTTTGAGGTGCCCTTGGAGGATTTAATCTGGCAAGATCCCATTCCTGCGGTAGATCATGAGCTAATAGGTGAGGAAGATATTATATCATTGAAAGAAAAAATCCTTGCCTCTGACCTTACCATTACAGAACTGGTTTCAACCGCTTGGGCATCCGCCTCTACCTTCCGTGGTTCAGATATGCGTGGCGGTGCTAATGGGGCACGTATCCGCCTTGCACCTCAGAAAGACTGGGAAGTCAATCAGCCCGATCGCTTAGAGAAAGTTCTGAGTGTTTTAGAAGGGATCAAGGAAAGCCACGAGAAACCAGTTTCACTGGCTGATTTAATTGTGTTGGGTGGTTGTGCGGCCATCGAATCAGCCGCCAAAAAAGCTGGCCATGACATTACGGTTCCATTCACACCAGGCCGTGCTGATGCGGTGCAGGAGCAGACTGATGAGGCATCTTTTGCTGTTCTTGAGCCGATGGCGGATGGCTTCCGTAATTACCTAAAGACACAATACACCGTCACCGCAGAAGATATGTTGATCGATCGAGCGCAGCTCTTAAGATTAACAGCTCCGGAAATGACGGTACTTATCGGCGGGCTACGTGTATTGGGTGCAAATTACAATGCTTCCAACCACGGTGTATTCACTGAACAACCCGAAACTCTTACCAATGACTTCTTTGTCAACCTGCTAGATATGGCAACAGAGTGGAAGCCGGTTTCAGATGAAGCCCAGGAGTTTGAAGGATGCGATCGCGCAACCGGAGCCATGAAATGGACTGCAACACGTGTCGATCTTGTCTTTGGTTCTAATTCCGAGCTGCGTGCACTAGCTGAAGTCTATGCAGAAAGTGATTCACAAGAAAAATTTGTGCGCGATTTTGTTACAGCTTGGGTTAAGGTAATGGAACTGGATCGATTTGATATAAAATAAGGATTTTCGTTGTTTCGGTATATGTAGAGACGCGATATATCGCGTCTCTACACGCCAATTCGTGCCTAAAAACCGCTACATTAACTTATGCAATAAAAATCCTATCTTGATTATCGCTAAAAGTATTTGCAAACTGGGAAGAAACAACAGCTAACAAATCATCTCCCTGGAAAATTTTCGCACCATCTACACTATCAACAAAGGAAAGGTTATCTGTGCTTTCAACTTGGAAAGTGGTTGCACCTAATTGAAAATTATTCACGGTGTCAAAACCTTCACCATTTTCAAGAATGACACTAGCTTTACCATCACCTAAGGAAACAATATCTTCACCAGTACCAGAGTTAATTAGATCGCCACCACCATTACCAAAAATGGTATCATTCCCATCACCAGCCAAAATTGTATCGGCTTGGGAACCACCATAAATTAAATCATCACCTTGATCACCAATTAGGTTATCTTCACCACCATTACCAAAAATAGTATCGTTCCCTTGAAAACCGATGATAAATTCCGAATCATCGCTACCAAATAACTTTTCCCCAGCAGAAGTTCCATTGATAACTTCTTTTTCAGTAATTGTACTAACTATAGGAAGTGAAGCTGAGTCAATGGAATAACTTTCGTCATCGAGAAGAGTAAACGTAAAAGTTTCGTCTCCTTCAATCTTATTATCTTCAAAAGTTAACGCACTAAAAGTAGCTTCGGTTGCTCCGGGAGAAATTGTAATTTCTAGTAGAACTAAATTACTATTCTCGATAGAAAAATCAAAATCATCAATATTATTGAAAAACTCTGGAGGGAAAAATCCATCTCCTAAGTCGCCATCAGGATCTTCCAATTGTAATTTTACAGTTAACCCATCATTTGGTGCTGGCTCGTTAAGTTGTAAAGTAAAGATTTGTGGTTTTTCTTCACCTTCGGAAATAACAGTTCTATCGACGCTGAAAGTTACGATGGGTAAATCTGTAATAATAAAACTAGCGCTATTATTATCAGGATCGATTGTATAACCATCTCCTGGTAAAAGGTCTATACCACTAATTTCTTCACCTTCTGGAATATTGTCCTCTATTCCATTGATGATAATTCGAGCTTCCGTTGCTCCTTCATCAATCAAAATACCTGAAGGCGAACCATTTTCGTTAAATTGAATAGTACCATTGATGATCGATACATCAATATCACCAGGTATTCCATCGCTATCAACACCGTTAAAATTCACAAGCAAACCACCAACAGGAGCGGGTTCGTTTACAGTAATAATAAACGTTCCCGAATCAGCATTGGCTTCAGATAAAGGTAAAGTTTTATCAACCGATATACTAACTACAGGAAATGCCTGTATCTCTACTACTTGATTCAATGACATATTATTTTTTTTAAATTTACTACTGTTTGAAATCTTCTCTATTAGATGTTGCCCTGATGAAATTGTTATTTATTAAAGTACCATAGGAGTTACTTAATAAACAATATAATATTTAGCTTTTAATATCCCTTATTTTACATTTTTTACAATATAAATATTATCTGGATAAAGCGTTTTGAAAAAAGAGGCGTTACCCGGCTTTTTATTCTAAACTCCAGATTTAAAATATGACTCCAAAAAAACTCTGCGTACCTCCGCGCTTACTTTGCGTACCTCTGCGTTTTAAAAAAATTTCAAAAAAAAGTTGAAAAAAATTGAAAAAAAAGCACCTGGTAAACAATTTACCAAGGGCTTTGATTAAAAAATATGAAAATTAAAGCCGCAACAGATCAATTGGCGTTGGTGATTTTATCTATGAATTTGATTGGTTGGATATCCACAACCATTGTAGAGACGCGATATATCGCGTCTCTACATTTTAATTCATCGCGAGGTAGGCAAGGTCGATCAATTAATTAGACGACAGTGAAATCCATCTTAATTTCCAAATCGTTGAAATCTTGATCTCCACCATTAACCAAATCTTCAAATTTGAACATATTATTTTCAAATTTGATGTGATCGAAACTTCCGTCGTCGGTATTAGCGCCAATGTAGGAGAAGTAAACCCCTTCTACATTATCAAGGTTGTTATTAGCGTCTGCTAAAGTACCGTCAGCAACGATCGCAATAGCAAGGATATCTCCACCTGCAATTTCAAGGCTTCCTGTTGTGGTTTGCTCGTCAGCAGTTGTCAATCCATTTGTTGGATTAATAACGTTGTTCATGTTCAACGCAGCTTGCAAATAACCGCTGGCATCGGGTGCAATACCATCGATTTCACCGTTAGGGTTATCAACTGTGTAGAAGTAAACATTGTTGTCGTAATCAGCTTCTCTGTTGATTTCAAAGTTCGCTGTTACGGTTCTACCTGCGTATGCTCTGAGATCAATTAATTCTATCTCATTCCCATTGGCATCGGTGTTACTGGTGTCGATGAGAGTGGCACTGAGTGGATCTACTTCTTGAGGATTTACCACAAATTGACTGACTATTTGCGGTTCCCTACTGGTAATTGCTTCGGAATTTTCCAGTAATTCTGCTTCGGAATAAGGTTCAATACCGTAGGTTGTTACTGTCAATGCTTGAGTTTCTGCATCAATATCAAATTCAGTCCAACCAAAGGTATGGGTAGATACATAATCACCTTGTAACAATTCGGCATCAATTAAATTTTCAGCTTGAGCCAAGTTGTTATTTAAACCAACTGGATCGTAACCTAAAGGTGTAGTTTGTTCGACAATTAAATTCTTAATGAAATCGTCTTTGTCATTAAGTTCACTGTCTGTGTCGCCAGCAATTGGTAAAGCATCGTAAAATGCTTTTTGTTCTGGAGTAATTAAACCTGCTGCTGTGGCTAAATTGGCTACTGTTGGACCGAATAAACCATCGTTGAAGGCGACTGGGCCTGTTACAATTTCAAAGGCATTAGTAGCAATTTGTTCAGTTCCGGGAGCCGTTTGGTAAGTAAGATTATTAACGATGGTACCGTGGAAATCACCAGCCATGAAGACAACGTTATCTATGTCGTTGTCGTCAATGAATTGAAGTATTTCGGCTCTTTCGGCAGCATAACCTTCAAAACGATCTTCGGCATTCAATAAACCGAAGTTTTGGATTGGTTCGGGAATGGTGATAAATTTCCAAGTGATACCTTTTTCTTCGGCATCGAGTAAGTCAGCTTTTAAATCTTCTACTTGTTGCCTTCCTAGAAGAGTACGAGTCGGATCGTAAGCTTCTGCTAAGAATCTACCAGCATCATTGGCATCGGTTAGGCTTGCTGGATCGATCTGAGCATCCCGGAAGGAGCGGCTATCGAGCATGATTACCGCCGCATCGCTACCGTAGTTATTATAGCGATATAGTTTTCTTTCCCCTTCTGTACGAGAATCTCCTGTTTCTCCGTAGAATTTATCTTCGATGGGATGGTATTCTTGATACGCTTGTAATGCGTCTTCGTAAGCTTGGGTATCGTTAACAAATTCTACATCATCGGTGAATAATGGTTCTGTGGAAGAACCAATATCGGGAGCATCGGGGGATTCTCCTGGCGCTGCTCCTCCAGCAAAATTATCGACGATTTCATGATCGTCAATGGTTGCCAAAATTGAGGTGGAAGCGTAAAGTTCAGGAACGGTATTTAAGTCGAAACGACTGGTTAAAACTTCTCCTTGTTTGGTACGGAAATCATCAAGAGTACGAGCTTGGCTAACTCCGGGAAGTGCTGGAGTTTCCAAATCAGCGTAAATGGTGTCTCCCAGCTTGACAAATAAGTCTAAATCCCTATCGTCGGCATTTTTGAGGGAGGGATAAGGAGGTGCTTGTTGCCAATCTCCTGTGGCACCGAAACGAAAACCTTGATAATTACCAACTTCGGCAGAAGTTTTAAATTCACCAATTGCAGAAGCTCCCGCTGCATCGGTAACGCGGTAGTAATATTGTGTTCCTGGTGTTAAACCTTCAATTTCAACTTTGACGGGAACGTTAATATTATCTACGTTGGCGGTAACTGTTGCGATAACGGAATTGAATTCGGCATCGGTGGAATATTCAAAGGTTACTTCACCCTCGAATGTACTCCGCGCCCACAATACTGTGGAATTTTGGGTGGTATCACCGCTAGCAATGCCGTTAATTAAAGATTGTGCTTCGGGATTGCGAGGATCGTAGCTGGTAGTATCAACCTGGAGGGGATTCTCGAAGGAATGTGCAACTCCATCCCAAGGTACAAATTTAAAGTTGGTGCTGTTGTTTTCTAATTCTTCCTCATCTTCAACAGCGTTTTGCGGATCGTTGGCACCGTCTTGTAATACTAATAATCCTTTGGGGAATTCCTCACCCAATGGTAAGTTAGTTACATCTAAGCCATCACTTTCGTTGACTTGGTCAATTCCGTTATTATCACCAACAACGAAGCTTCCCAAATATTCGTTATTACCTTCCCGACTAAACACAGCGTAGGAAGAATCACCTTGACTGTTAGCAATTAGATAACCAGTTCCGTTGTCACCGTAGTAAATGCTTAAACCTTCAATATCGGCGACTAAAGGTGAAGTGTTGGTAGTTGTAAATTGAGTTGTACCTCCGGGAATATCGTCAATTACTGCTTGAGCGATTAAATTAGTGGCTGTGACAGTAGGATGGAATTCATCCCACCAGAAGTATTCGTCGGGGTTGGCTACAACTGTTCCAGTGGTTGTATCTAAAGCCACTGTGTCAATATTGGTTAACCGAAACTCGCCCGGATTGGCTTGAATGTTAGCTACTTCACTGGCAACGTCTAATTCAATAATGTTTATTCCCAGTTCATCTTCTAGTTCGTCTAATTCGCTATCTAGTAAGGTGTTGTACTGAGTTGATAGAGCATTGAAGGCATTGCTAATTTCAGGAGCGTTAGCAAACGCGGGAGCGCTACCCAAAGGTGCCAAGTTAGAAATTATAAAGTTTTGTGCACCTGCATTCGCTAAAGTGGTAATGTTGTCAGTTAATCCTTCTAAGACAGTTTCTGGACTGGGTATATTTTCTAATGTTGCTTCAGCGCCGGTAACGGGTAAGAAATTATTTGCACCCGCTACGATGAAGAAAACATCAGTTGCAGTCGGCGCATCTGCCGCTAGATAGAAATTAATTTGTTCGCCAACATTTGGTGAACCTTCTTCAGAAAGGCCAGAACCTGTTTCAGCTCCTCCGAATGCATAATTATTTCCACCAGCTAGGTAAGGAGTGGAAGCTGATAGGCCTAATTCTTCCGCGATTATTTCGGATATTGCTTCACCGTTGGAAAAACGTCCGTTAAAGTAAGGTGGAGACTGGGGACGTGTTCCTCCTGTGGCTAAGGAAACGTTACCAACATCTACAATACTATCGCCGAATGTAATAAAGTCGCTGAAGGGAGTTTGTTGTAAATCACCTTGTTCTTGTAAAGGTTGAACTACCGTAAAATCACTACCACCTTCAGGTTCTGCAGAAAACTTGAGAATACCTACTTCTTCTTCCAGCGCTACATAAAGGAAACCCAATTCTTGGTCAATTACGATTCCTTCTGATTGGGAATCTGCTGCATCACCTGTGGGTATGGGTAATTCTAAAGTACGAACTACATTAGCGTTAACCTTACCGTTATCAGCAACTAATTCTAATTGTGCAACTTTGTTTCCATCAGCTTGGGTGACAAAAGCATAGGATTTACCAGAAACGGGACTTTGGTATGCTGCTAAACCATAAGCGGTTGCTTCTCCGTCATCTACCCCAAAGATTGTTTCTAAGATACCGTCAGCAGTAATATCTTCTAATTGACTTGTGCTGGGGTTAATCTTGAAAATAGCTAAGGTGTCATTTTCGCGATCGCTAACAACTGCAAGGTCAACTTGCTCGCTACCTAAATCAAAGCCGTAAATTAAATCTACGTTATTGTAACGGATATCGCCAAAGGGAGCAGGTAAAACTGTTTGGATAATATTCCCTCCCAAATCAAAGACAGCTAAACCACCATCTTTGAGAGTTCCAATTACAATACTTTCACCAGAATTATTGGGATTTACCCAAATTGCAGGATCGTCGGAATCTCCTGCTAAAAGTGGTTCTGGTGCGGTTAAAATTTCCTCAGCTATTTCGCGATCGCTATCTGGTGCTGTCCAATTTCCGTCAATTGGTGTAACAGTAATAAAACCTGATAAGAATTGATCTCCTTCTGATGTCTCATTAACTTCTGTAGGAACTGGTGCAACATCAAATTTCAATCCGACGTTACCATCATTATCTAGTGGACCAAAATCAATGATAAATGGTTCTGTGTCGCTAGCGTTGGTGAATTTCACACCTTGAATTTCAGTTACACCATCTGGAAAACGGGTAGGAATATTAATACTTAAACCTTTGCCGTCGGGAAGAATGAATTGATCTTCACCTTGAGTTGCTTGCAATTGAGCAATTAAATTAACTAAATACTCAGCACCAGCGGTGTAAGTTGTATCGGGAGTCTGAAAAGTAGGGAACTCAACACCACCACTAATTGCGATCGCCGGTATTCCTCTTAATAATGCTGTAACTGCTGCACTTACTGTACCAGAAGAAACTGCACCACCAGGTCCAATATTTTCACCACCATTAATACCGGAAATTACTAAGTCCGGTTGTTCATCTAAGATATAATCTAAACCAGCCCAGGTAGTAGTACGAACTCCAGCGTCAACATACCATTTATTACCTTCAACATTATTAATATCAAGGGGTTGGAAAATTTTGTCTACATCAAGTACTGTTCCCGTACCGCTTTGTTGTTCTTTGGGGCCAACTAAAGTTACAGTATGACCAGCAGCAGTAAGTTGATTGTAAAGAGCTTCAATGCCAGGAGCATCAAATCCATCATCGTTGGTGAGGAGGATATTTAAAGGAGTTGCTGCGGGATTTTCCGGAGCAGATTCAATGCGTGACTCTAAAGTTTGACGAACATTGTCACCAGCTGTCCAATTTCCATCAATAGGAGTTACAGTGATAAAATCAGCAAGGAAGTTTTGTCCTTCTGAATCTTCTACTGTAATTTCTGAAGGTTCTATTCCATCCCCTTGACTAAATAGTAAACTAGGAACATCTGGAGCAAGTTCATCTACAAACAAGTTGAAAGTACCAGTACCATCTAACTTGGTGTAGGAAACACCTTCAATATCATCTACAACCGGAGGAATATTGACATTTAAACCAACTCCATCGGGCATTAATTTATCTTCTGAGTAAACGCTGAGTTGTTTCACAAGATTGACAACTGTATTAGCGCCTTTCTCATAAGCTTTCGCTAATTCTGCTTCATCAGGATTAAAAGCAGCATCTCGTAAAGTTCCAGCACTTACCGCGATCGCAGGAATATTACGACGAGTAGCAGTAGTAGCTGCACTTACTGTACCAGAACTTATGGCAACAGAAGCGCCAACGTTTTCCCCTTCATTAATTCCAGAAATAACTAAATCCGGTTCTTCACCATTGAGGATATAATCTAAACCAGCTAAAGTAGTAACTACAGGAGAACCATCTACATACCACTTGTTCTCTTCAAATTCAACAACTTCTGTAGGTCGTCCAAGTTGATTTACATTAATAAAAGTTCCTTTACCACTCTGCTGTTCCTTTGGTGCAACGAAAGTGACGTTATGCCCTTCTGCAACAAGAGCATCGTACATGACTTCGATGCCTTCTGCTTCAAAACCGTCGTCGTTTACCAACAGAATATTTAACGGTTTTGGTTCGAGTACTTCCTCATTATCAATAGTATAAGGAGTTTCGACTGTAGGAACTGCTGCGGGAGTTGTATTAAAATCTAAACCAAGAGCAAGAAACTGAGTTGTTTGAGTATCGTTAAAGTTATTATCGCTAGCAATAATCAAACTTTGACTACCATCAGCTAAAGTGGGGCCAAAAGCTAAAGCTTCTAAATTATCGGGAGTAATTCCCAAATCATCTTCAAAGTCAATTAGCAAACGCTTATTAACCGCTGGATCGATTTCAAAAACACCAGGTTCTAAAATTTCTCCATCATCTTCTAAAGCATCTTCCCGGAATAAATCGTTTTCACCGCTAACATCTAAGGCACCTTGGGTTTGTACTTCGTAAAGTCTAACCGTATTACCTTTGCCAACAGAAAAAGAACGTTCCAGAGCTAATAGAGTACCGTTATTATCAACCGCTAATAACTCTACTAAACCATTAACCTTAAAAGCATCAGCAGGTTCTGGTTCTTCAGCAACTGCGTCCAACTCATAAACAAATTCACCCACAACTTCTTTGGTTTGTAAATCGTATTTAACAATTCTTACCAAAGAACCATTATCTAAATCAGCTCTGGGGCCATCTTGAAAAAGTGCATCTTCTACAGCAGTATATAGATAACGTTGATCGGGAGTAATAGTTAAACTTTCAAAAGCAGCATTATTGCGAATTCCGCTGCTTTGATCTGCTGTAGGATTGAATTTTGCTGGTACTGGTAATTCACCAATTTCTTGCCCAGCAACAGAAAACTCATTGACAAAAGGATTAATTAGCTGATTGGCATCCCCTTCAGAAGAGATAAAGAAAGTATTATTCTTGGTGAGAACAATTCCTTCTGGATCGAGACTTGATTCTGGGAAAGCATTACCATCTTTATCTAAAAGAGTAGTAACCTGATCAAAAGTGATATCCTCATCATCCAAAGAACCATCACTTAAATCAATGGATATATCGTAAAAACGAGCCGGATTTATTTCACTGCGATCGTCAGATAACCCATAATAAATTCCCTTGTCAGCATCATAAGCTAAACCAGAAATTCCACCAACTTCTGTTTCATCAAGTTGTAAACCAGTGGGGAAATTAACCTCACCAAGGAATTCTACACCCGCAACAGTTTTTCGGTCAACATTTGTGTTCTCCACATCAGCATAAACCAAACGATGATCCGAACTGGGGAAAGGAAAATCTCCGACTAAATCAAATTGGGGGTGATCACTCTCTGGCCAAAATACCCCAGCTTCTATAATATCTAGATCGTTAGAAGGTAAAACATAATCCACTCGTAAATTACCGGGGGAAGTATCTGCAAAATCTGCAGTATCGAACCCTGGATTCCCTTTATGTGTAGCGTTAGCTCCCCCTTGACGACTTGCTGCGTCTATTCCACCTTCACTAGAAGGAGTAACAGCAGTATTAATTTGAGAATTATCTAACAGTTGCAAAATTGCATTATTTGTACTGTCACCGTCATTGGGATCAGCATTTTGGTCACCCATGATAACAAACTTTTCACCAGAGTTTAAACCACCAGTGCCACCATTATCATCATAGATATACTCACCATTTCCAGGAGTTACATAATCAGCCCAGAAGCGAATTTCATCGTGATTGCGCTTACCATTTTTATCTTCTGCCCCATCAAATACCGGAGGAGTAGGGTGAGAAGCTAAAACATGAATAATTTCACCATTTACATTAATCGGTACATCCCAATGACTCTTAGAAGACAAACGTAAAACTTCTATTTCATCAGCAGAGTAATATCCATTTAAATTTTCATTAACATCCGTATCAGGATTATCAACACTGGGATCGTTACTCAAAAACCCATTTGGCATATCCTTCCATAAAAAATTCTGGAAAGTCCGAACTTCATCTTCAACGATGGGATACTTAGATAACAATACCATCCCATACTGTCCGGGAAACGTACCAAAGCCAAAAGCATCATTCGCTAAGTCAAAAGTACCTTCTTCAGTACCAAAAGTACCATCATTGTTTAAATCAAACCCAGAAGCAATCCCAGTATTAGAACCCGCTAAATAAACGTAGGGGTACTCTACAGCATCAACACCATTTTGACTAACTTCTAAATAGTTCTGCTGAAAATTAGCGATCGCTACCCCATTTTCATCGTAATCAAACTCATTCAATAACAAAACATCAGGATTTGTCCGCTGAATGATTTCGGCAACAGCTTTCCCTTGTTCGTTATCAGGGTTTGATAAATCGGTAATTAAATCCCCTGCATTATTGCGATTCAACGCAGCATTAAAAGTAGCAAAACGCACCTTGTCTAGGCTTTTATTACCAGCCATTAAATCCTATCCTCCAATGAAAATTGACATGAGGAAGAAATTATTCCTCACCGGAGCTTATGTGAAAATACACATCTTCAATGTTTCATTAATAGGTTAAGAAATAAGTATATTTAGTTTAAATAAACATTTAATCCAACAATTGTATTTATTCTTATTTTTTTTATGAATAATAATTGTGAAATATTACGCCAGGGTAAAATGACGATTTAGAACAACCCCAGGTAATCACCGTTTTCCACAGATAGATTTACAATTAAGTTAAATGTAGATAAAACTCGGAAAAACTAAGTAGCTTTGTTGATTTGTTGTATCTGTTCAAGTTTATCTTGCGGCAATAATTCGGCTCGATAATCCAAACTTCCGGCGTTGCTCACAAATCTATAGCGCTATAGTTTTGTCATCACCTGTGAGCATCACTATTTGTTTTATTCGGGCTTTCTTAATTAACCTTAATGCTTCCCTTGCTTCCAACCGCAATCCATCTGAAAGAGTGATAGTGAATAATATGCGCCATGGTGGTTTCACTAGATTTACGAGTAGTCTTTACTTCTAAATATCCGGTTTGATTTAAAGTACCAGCAAAGATATTATCACCAACTTCTTTATCTACCAGAAGAGATTCTCCAGTAATTGGCGATTGATCCACAGCACTAATTCCGTAAATTACTTTACCATCAAGAGCAATTCTTTGACCGGGGCGGATTGTAATAATTTCACCGACTCCAATTGTGGAAAGCTTAACAGTAGCAATAGATGGTGTTAAATCCATCAAATGAATATTTATTCATTGCGGGAGTAATTTAAAACACCCTTTGAACTTTCCTGGGAATGTTACTAAGCATATAGACTCGAAATCCAAAAAGGCAAGGCAATTAAATTACATAAACTTATAAAAAAAATATTTTCTTTTTTTTGTAACCTGGTTAATTTTAAAGATTGATTTTTAGAGATTTTTCAATTTTTATGTCAGCTTACCAATTTTGCCAATATGACTTTAGTCATAAATATCCATGACTCTAGTGAATAGTAAAAGACAAATATCTTAGTTAACTTACAAGAGAGGTTGCAGCGGGAAAACTCAATAGGAGAATTAGGAAGAGTTAATTTTTTGTAGGGTGTGTGACGGTTGCGATATATCACCAAGCGATTACGAAATAATTTAATTTTACCGTCACGCACCAATTGATTAATAACTCAGATACTGACTACTTCGATATAATTTCTCTAGATAATTTTTTACTACATACAAGGAATCAATCAAAATGAATCAAAATATCTCCCCCGAATTAGCTCAACAATTACAAGCGGCTCTCGATTCTACCCTGGAAACTACGGGAATTGCTGGTGCGACTGTAGCCGTTATCAACTCTGAAGGAACTTGGTACGGTGCTAGTGGGGTTTCTAATTTGGAAACAGAGAAACCGTTAAATCCAGAAGATTTATTCAATATCGGTAGTATTAGTAAATCATTTACATCAGCAACCCTTCTTAAATTAGTCGAAGAAGAAAAGCTGCAATTAGAAGATACTTTAGACAAATGGTTACCCGATTCTATTATTAGCAATATTCCTAATGCCAAAGATATAAGCATCGAGCAGTTATTGAATCACACAAGTGGTATTTTTAACTATACAAATAACCTGCAATTTGGTTCAGATCAATTGGCAGTTTTTGTTGATGGTGCTGATATTGATAGAAGTAGAGAAGCTATTATTCAAAACTATGTTTCGGGAGAAGAACCCTACTTTGCACCGGGTGAATCCTTTGAGTATTCCAACACCAATTATCTTTTGCTGGGAATGATAATTGAATCTGCTGCGGGTAATTCTTATCAAAATGAAGTTAATCGTCTCATTTTGTCACCTTTGGGATTAGATAATACCTATTTTATGGGAGATGAAATCCCTGAAAAAATATTGGCTCGCAGTTATAAAGATTTGATTGGACAAGATGGTATTCTTGAAGATACTACGGAGGTTTTTTCATCTCTCGCTTTCACCTTAGCCGATGGTGGAATTCTTTCTAATAGCCAAGATGTAGCTCGTTTTAGCAATGCATTATTCGGTGGTGAATTGCTAACACCTGAAAGTCTTAATACTATGCTTTCCTGGTCAAATATTGATGAAAGGGAAGTAGAATTAGAAGCCGCAGATCAATATGGATTGGGTATATACGAAGAACAAACTCCTTGGGGAGAAATTTGGGGACACGATGGTGGTGCTGCTGGCTACATAAGTAAAATGCGATATTTCCCTGAAACCGACACTACCGTTGTTGTTTTGACTAATCAAGCTTCTAATTCTTTACCATCTGCGATCAATTCTATATTTTCAGCGGTTAATAATACTTTGTTTGGCGAGCCGTCGAATGATATAACTACTGAAGAATGGCTTGATTCTTTAAACAATAATTTTGTTAATGATTTAATTGATGTAGTTGATGGAATTAATAGTAAAGCTGATTTAATTGCCTTAATTGATGATGAGAAGAAACTTGCGGAACTTGATGATGATGCTATTAACGGAGAAAAGTTTATTCAACTTATTACCAATCCCGATTATGCAGATGATTCAACAAAATTACAACAATTTCTGAACTTTGGTGGAATTGTTGGTGAAGAAAGCGATGTCATGGTAGGTAACGAAGCGAATAATACTCTTGCTGGTGAAGATAGAAATGATACCTTAGCTGGGGGATTGGGTAACGACTTAATTTTTGGGCAAGGTGGTGATGATGTTTTACGCGGAGATTTAAATAATCGCTCCTCTGGTGGTAGTATTGGTGGTGACGACACGATATATGGTGGAACAGGAAACGATCGCATTGGTGGTAAAGGTGGTAATGACCTGATTTTCGGTGAAGCTGGAAATGACCGAATTTGGGGTGATGCCGGCGATGATACTATTCGTGGTGGTTTGGGTGACGATACTTTAAATGGTGGTAGCGGTAATGATGTATTTGTTTTGAAACAAAATCAAGGTACAGATACAGTTATTGATTTTAAAGTCGATGGGGATTTGATTGATATTACTAGTTTGGGTGTTAACTTTGAAGATATTGATATCACCCAACAAGGTGAAGATGCTGTAATTGCTGTTAATAATTCCGATATCGCAATTTTGCAAAATGTGAATGTTGATAGTTTAAGTACAGATAATTTTGTTAGCGATAACTCTGTAGCAACCGCAACTCCTGAACCTATATTTGGAACTGTCGATCGCGATATCATTGAAATTGAAGGTAGTAACAAGATAGTTTTTGCTGGTAAAGAAGATGATTTAATCGATGCTTCTATAAGTAGTGGAGAAAATAACCGTATTTACGCTGGTGATGGTAATGATATTTTGATATTAGGAACAAATTCTCGTTATCAAGGTGAAGCAGGAAATGACCGTTTCTTTACTACATCTGGTGGTCAAAATATTATTACTGGTGGTGCCGGTGCCGATCAATTTTGGATTGCTATAGCTCAAACTCCCGATGCTGCAAATACTATTACCGATTTTACCAGTGATCAAGATGTAATTGGGATTGCCGGTTTAGGAGTAAGTTTTGAAGATGTCAGCATTACTCAGCAAGAAGATAATACTTTAATTGCTGTTGGTGGAATAGATTTAGGAATTTTACAAGGGATTAATGCTAATCACTTAAGCCTCGATAATTTTGCTTTTGTTTAATTTTCCTATCTTAAAAAATCATTGAGCATAAAAATCCAAATTTTTCTTCCCCATCAACGCAAAATTTTCTACCATCGCCTAGTAGTCGATTTCATTAATTCTGACGACTTGTAGAGATGTTATATATCAATCTCTACACAATTTCGGGAAAAACGAACCAGTCAAAACCAATGAAAATGACTACTAGTGTTTTGTTCCATTAATTCTGATGAGTAAAATTTGAGTCCTATTCATAGGACTTTGTACTATTAGCTCGGGGTTTACAACCCCGAGCGGGAATGAAAGAAAACCGATCAAAACTAATGGGACAGACTACTAATGTGATTCATTCTAAATTTTTGTAAAATTCCTTGCTTTTTTTCAATTTGTATAAATTAACCATATAATTTACTGTTTAAATAAATAATTATAAGTCCCAACAGATTATACATAGAATTATATTTTACATGAAAAAAGTGATTTTTATAACGTCTAAAAACAACGTAATTTCGTAAGCTTAATGAAGCCATTCTCAATAGAGGTGATATAATTCTCTATTTAAATAAGTTTTATATTTTTTTATAACTAAAACAAGAGTCAATATTGTACTTATATGTAGAATTATTGCTAACTTCAGTATTGAATAATTTTTATATTACCGTCCAATCAATATAAATACAGACAAGGTAAAAATAGAATCGATTTAGCAAGGCCAGTGCGTCACCATTCATGTGCTCTATTAGATGAGATTCAAACATGATTAACATCTTGTTTGAGTATGGGTTTATTGAATCTATATTTGGAACTGTTGAAAGCGATACAATCGAAATCAAAAGTGGCAATCACATAGTCTTCGCGCTCTAAGGGAAATTACTTAGTAGTTCTTGAAAATAAAACTTGAGATGTAACTTTATTATCCATAGTTATTAGTGAGATACTGATAAACTGTAGTTATGATGTGGTTTCCGAATAACAGCGATCGCAATCTTATTCTTAAACAATAAAAAAGGTACAAATTACAGCATTGAAAAAGAAAAAAATATTACTCGTCTTAACAGAGTTTCCTCCTAGTATTGGGGGGATGCAAACACATGCACTATATCTGTCTAATTTTCTTGCTGAACAGAATTACGATATTCAAGTTGTGACTTATCGTATTGGTGCAGGTGAGCAAGAGAGCATACAAAAATATGATTCTCAACTCAATTTCCCCGTACATCGAATTCTCAGCCGACTGGGATTTTGGTACAGCATCGACATGTTGAAAGATGTTATTACTCAATTTAAGCCGCAGTTAGTTTATTGCTCTAATGTATTTTATGGTGTTCTAAAGAACGAAATTGATATTCCAATCGTATGTCGTTCAGTTGGCAATGATATCTTGCGCCCTTGGATTGCTTACCCTTTCCGATTTGGAAGTCACTGGTTAGCACATCCCGAATTTGAATATAAAGCCTACAAATACTTTAAGAAGTGGAAAACACCTACTATTATTGAGGCTATATTAAGGCAACAACGTTTTGATTTGGCATATCGCTCAGCCCGTAGTATGAATTTGATTATTGCTAATAGTCATTTCACAGCAGGCTTATTGCAGGAAGTAGGGGTAGAATCTGAACGTATTCATGTTGTAGTAGGCGGTGTTGATACTCATCGCTTTGCCGATGGGAAACATCAAACTAAGGAAGCATTACGTCAAGAATATTCAATTCCACAAGATGCTTTTGTGATTTTAACTGTCTGTCGTTCGGTGCCTAAGAAAGGAGTGGAATTTCTACTGCAAGCATTTAAAGAAATAAAACTTCAGATAGATAATGTTCATTTAGTTGTCGTTGGAGATGGACGATATAATCGACGTTACAAAAAACTTGCTTCGTCGTTAAAAATCAGGGAAAATGTCACCTTCACTGGTTGGATCGATCACTTAAAAGTTCATCAATTCTACAAGCTTTCTGACTTGTTTGTGCTTGCTAGTTATGTGACTTTGAATCCGATTACAGGGGTTCGAGATGCAGAAACAATGGGACGAGTTTTGTGTGAGGCTAATGCCGCAGGCTTACCAGTTTTAGCTTCCCGCTCGGGAGGAATTCCTAGTGTTATCCGCCATGAGAAAAATGGCTTACTATTTGAGCCAGAAGATATCCAAGATTTTAAGAAGCAGTTCATGGTTTTATATCAATCTGCTTCATTACGAAGTTCTCTGATACAGAATGGAATTGAGATTGCCCAACAAGAATTTGATTGGGCTGTGATAATGGAGAAACATATTCAATTATTTAATGCGGTGTTAGATTCTTAACACGATTCGCCGTCCCTTCGGGCATGTATCTCTTGTCTTGAAAATTTATACTCTACCGTTTGGCAGATTTTTTCTTGTAGGGGAGGCCGTCAGGCGGTGTAGATTTTCTTCCCGGATTATTGAGGCCGTCAGGCGGTGTAGATGCTCTTCCCGCATTATTGCCGTGCCGTTGTGTACTCACAACAAATTTGAACGTAGTAATAAGACAATGAGAGTACGGCACCAACGAGTTACTATAATTGTCCTAAGTCCCAATCAGTAATGAGTACGGCACCAACTGGATATTGTGACAATCGCGTAAGTCCTGATTATTACAAGATTAGTATAATTAACTAGAAAAAGCAGATATTCTTTAGCTATGGCTTATTAGCGATAATGCAAAGTTATTTCTCTACAACTGCCAACAGCCCGAAATTTAACTAAATTAGTAGTATACAACACTAGAATTTCAACCCCTCAACACCCATAATCGTGGGTGTAATCGTAGGGTAATTTTAGATAACTATTACCAGGGGAATATTTAATATGATTGAGTACAGAAATAATCCCGATAACAACATTGTAGAAATTTGTGTTGAAGGGAAAATTACTGAAGCGGATATGGATCAAGTAGTTACTCAACTTAAAGCTGATATTGAGAAACATGGGAAACTACGCATTTTAGAAGAAATCCGCAGTTTTACTGGTATTGATCCCATCGCACTTTGGAAAGATGCTAAATTTGGATTTGCTCATGTAAATGACTTTACCCATGCTGCGGTTGTGGCAGATGCCCAGTGGATGCGAACTATCTCCGAAGCATTAGGTAGCCTTTTTTCGGCAGAAATCAAAGCTTTTGAAACATCAGAAATTGAAGCTGCTCGGGAATGGTTAAAGAATAGCTGATATTATTTTTCAGTTGAGTTGAATAGATTATTGTGGTACGGGCATCCTTGCCCGTCCGAATTATACTAATTTTCAAAGTGACACCTCAAAAAAGACTAATCAGTTGTAGGGTGCGTGACACTTCGATGAATTTCAAAGGAAAAATAAGACTGGGTCGTGTACGGCACCACCCGAGTCTTGTGACAATCGCGTAAGTCCTGTAAATAAAAATTATCATAAAATATTAAATACAATTTTATTTGTGCTAAAGCTAAACCGAGGTTTTTATCTATTTAACGTTATTTTTTTTTAGGAAAAATTACTTTATAAGTTTTATTTCAAACAAGGAAATTAAATATAAACGAAATAATATTTAAATTTAATAAACTCTTTAAAAAATCATATAATTTTTACAACAAAAGAGATTAAATATATTTAAAGTCTGAAAAAAAATAAAGTATTTGTAAACTTATAGATTGTGTTGTTAGTTGAAAATAATTTAGATTCAAAACATCTACAACATTATCTAGTAAATATTAAAAATGAAAATTGTCGAAAAAGCAGGCCTTCTAATCAAAAGTGCAATCACTGCTACTACTTTAATCGTAATGTCTTCTCTGATTTCGACCGTTGAAGCAAATCAATCACTAGCTTTTTCTGAAAGCATAAATACAGAGTCTAATCCTAGTTTAACTAGTACACTTCCATATCAAATCGCTAGAAGGAATCATCGGCAATTAGCAGTTTGGTTGATGAACGGTACTCAAGTTAGGCAAAATGGAAGCAATTTAAGGTTACAACAAGGTTGGAAAGTTATTGATGCTGGGGATTTTAATGGAGATGGAAACTCAGATGTATTACTACACAACCGTTATCAATCTCAGCTAGCAGTTTGGTTGATGAACGGTACTCGAAGAATACAAGCTGGAGGCAATTTAAGTTTACAAGCAGGTTGGAAACCTATTGATTCTGGCGATTTTAACGGAGATGGAAATTCAGATGTATTACTATACAACCCTAATCAATCTAAATTAGCAGTTTGGTTGATGAACGGTACTCAACTAAGGCAAGGTGGAAGAGGCTTTAGGGTTAATACGAGGTTGGGAAGTTATTGATGCTGGCGATTTTAATGGAGATGGAAACTCAGATATATTACTAGGCAAATAAAATATCTTAAACCATTCACTAAACCTCATACTCTCCCCCGTTGCAAGTGCTGTTTACGGGGATTTTTTATAGTAACTTCCAAAAAAACGCTGTTATTAAAAATTCATAATAAATACTTAATAAACATTATTTTTAAATAACCTAATTAAGTAGGAATTAAATATTTTTTAAAAAGTTCTATAAGTTTTTTTTTAATACAACATGCATCACCTATAAAAAACTATGATTAAAATGACACTTCAAAAAAGACTAATCAGCAATCATGAATACCAAAGTATTTAATTTGTTCAAGATTTTTGCTTTAGCTTCTACAACAGTTTTAGGTAGTTTTATTATTAGCAATCTACAGCCTATAAAGCAAGCTGAAGCACAAATAATAGGTCGTAAATATTCCTTTAGTGCTTATAATTTTAGAGATCGTTACATTCGTCACAGAAATTTTCTAGGCTATATTGAAGTCCCTAATAATACATTAGGAAGAAAAGATTCTACTTTTCGCGTTCGACGTGGATTTGCTAATCCAAACTGTACATCATTTGAATCTGTTAATTTTCCAGGATATTACTTAAGACATGGAAATTTTAGAATTAAACTATCTGAAAATGATGGTAGTGAAATATTCCGAAAAGATGCTACTTTTTGTATAAGACGAGGGGTTGCAGGTAGAGGAATCTCTTTTCAATCCCTTAATTTTCCTTCTCGTTATATAAGACATAGAAATTTTGAACTTTGGTTAGACAAAGCCGATGGTACTGATCTGTTTCTAAAAGATGCTACTTTCATTCCTAAACCGCCTCTTTATTAAATTTAAAAGTAGCATCATAATTGATCCTTCAAAACGCACCAAATTATAAATGTAGAGACATAACAGAGCTAAGGTGTTGTGGATTTTTAATGCACAACACCTTATCATATATCTTCCCATCCGCTAACCTATAATTAGTTGCTTTCCACCTACACGGATGTACGAAAAAAATTCTCCTCTTCCTGCCAAAGAAACTCTTCCCACGATGTACGATTTACCTAGCGAATATGTGGGGGAATCTGGTTTGCCTGACGAATTTCATATTTTTCAACCGCAATTGTTGCGAGAAACCTTTCAACCATCAAACTATCCCAAAGAAGAAATTTTTATTGCTACCGATTTAAATATTTATTATGATGTTCATCATCCACTATGGTATAAGCGTCCTGATTGGTTTACCGTACTAGGTGTATCTCGCAGCAACCAACAGCAAGATTTACGTTTGAGTTATGTCATTTGGCAAGAAGGGGTTGCTCCTTTTATGGTAGTTGAATTACTTTCCCCAGGTACGGAACAAGAGGATTTAGGCCAAACTCTACGAGATATCAACAAACCACCAACCAAATGGGAAGTTTATGAACAAATTTTAAGAATTCCTTATTATGTAGTTTTTGATCGATATACTAATTTACTGCGAGTGTTTCAGTTACTTGCTACTCGTTTTCAAGAAATTACTTTATCTGAGAAAAGACTATGGCTAGATGAAATTGAATTAGGTTTAGGAGTTTGGCAAGGTTTGTACCAGGATACCCAAGGTTTGTGGTTGCGCTGGTATGATGCTCAAGGAAATTGGATACCAACACCTATTGAAGTTGCATCTCAAGAAAGTGCAAAAGCCGAACGTTTAGCCGCACGGTTACGAGAATTAGGAGTTAATCCAGAAGATTTATGACCAAATAATTCATAATTCATAATTAATAATTCATAACTAATAATTCAAAATTCATTAATTTTAATTAATTAGATTGTAGGGTGTGTTAGATGCACGACAATCTATCTGTTAAAACCTATAATCTTAATACATCTAACGCACCAATAACCCTTGGTGGGTTAGGGCAAATCTTCACCTGTTATTTTTCCCATGGAATCCTAAAAAGCCCTAATATCCTTTCCGGATACATCTGAATTATTTAAAAATTAGCTAAAAAAAACTCTGTGTCCCTCTGCGTGAACCTCCGCGCCCCGAGGCTGTAAAAAATATAATTCCGATGCCAACGGATTTGATATGATTTGGGGAGTGTCAATAGTTCTAAAAATGGTGCGTGACGGTAATTTCAAATAATTTCGTTATAAGTGGTAAATTATCGTAACCGTCACACA
>DESS01000069.1:6034-6159 GCA_002361335.1 Richelia sp. UBA3308 | reverse complement strand
CCCCTTTTTGCCTCCCCTACAATATTTCGATCGATCGGTTGACTAGTTATAAAAATGGTGGGTGACGGTAATTTCAAATCATGTCGTTATAAGTGGTAAATGATCGTAACCGTCACACAACGGCA
>DESS01000069.1:0-5967 GCA_002361335.1 Richelia sp. UBA3308 | reverse complement strand
CCCCTTTTTGCCTCCCCTACAATCATTTTATTTTTGGCAGTAACCATCAAATATCAAGCAAATACGATGCTCTGTTCGACATCCAAAGCAGTCACACCATTAACCATCGCTAATGTTTGATCGTTGAAAGCAATTTTGGTGTTACCATCCATTTCAGTCAACTTCAAGGTATCGGCATCAATTCCTAAACCAGCACTACCCAAAATACCAATTACATCGGTACCAATTTCAAAATCAACAATGGTATTCCCAGATTGAGGAATTTCTCCGTTAACAATCCAGAATTGATCGGCACCTTCACCACCAGATAGGATATTATTGCCGCCAGAAACAAAGAATTTATCGTCTCCTTCACCACCAAGAGCGCGGTTTTGGCTACTAAGGAAAATTACATCATTGCCGCTACCAGCATCAACCCGGTTTTTATCTCCACCAAACACTAAATCAATTTCATCGTCGCCAGCACCGGTGAAAACTATATCGCTATTTCCATCAAATTCTCCCATACCGGGAATTAATATATCGCGATCGCTAGTTCCAGAAATTAAATTTGTTTCTGTTTTTTCTGATGCTGCTTCATCGGGTGTAATACCAAACAGGGTTTCGTACATAATATCGTAAATTCCGGTATTATCTACGGTGCTGGGTAATTTATCGGCGTTCAATCCGTAGGTTTTAGATACAATGCTACCGGGAACATCGGGAGTTCCTACCCAACCGACACCGAAGTTACCCATTTTTCCATCAATACTATCCTTTGCAGAAAATGCTACCCAAGGATTTTCTTCACTGGCGGTACTACCTTTAACACCGTCAAGGTAGTTAATGGTGTCTCTTTCGGTGGTGGGATTTACGTTGATAAAAGGAACTTCTGGTTGAGTATTTGTTAATTCTGGATCTTTTTCATCAAAGTTACCGCTAGGACGATTATATGGTTTGAATTGAAACACTTCTAAACCACCACCATCGCTGTCTGCTGCGGTGACTAAAAGGGTGTTGGGATCTTGATTATCGATATAATCTATGGCTTCTCCAATTGCCGCATCCGCACGACGCATGGCTTCAATTGTACCGACGGCATTGTTGTTATTACCGAAGTTATCTGTTCCTTCTTCCTCTACTACAGCAAAGAAACCATCTGGATCTTTTTCAATTATTTTCAAAGATGCGTCGAGCATTTCTGCTACAGTGGGTGCTGTTTCAACGTAAAGTGGTGAAGGATTATCTGTATTTAAACCAAGTTCTTCTTCTGTGCGATCGTCAAAGATATCGTCAGCAGCGAATACGCCAAGCAGTTTTTCCGGGGGATTATCGCTATTTACTGCTTCGTTCATTTGGTCTTCGGTATATACCACAGTGTAACCCAAAGACTCTGCTAATTCAATTAAATTAATAGTAGGACGACGTTCGGGACGAGTTTCGGAAGCGTCAATTTCTGGTGTAACGTGGAAGCCTGTGGTTCCGATGGGTAGCATATACAATTCACCACCACCCATAATTACATCCGTTCCCGAGCGGATTACCTGCTCGATAATTTCAGCAGCTTTATCGCGAGCGCGGATATCGTTACCGTCACGGTTAGTAGTTTTGGCAGCAAAAGCAGCTGTTCCTGGCTCTCCTAAATCCCCAGATTGAATTAAAGCTGTGGCTTTTCCAGCTTCTATAGCTTCTTCTAATATTGTAAATCCAGTTTTACCGGAAGCTGGAGTTATTTGATTATTATCTTTATCTAAACCAAAGGATTCGTTAAATACTTTGACTCCGGTAGCATGAGTCACTGCACCACCATTAGAAGTACCCGTTAACCGATCTTCCATATGTCCGAGGTATACACCGGCATTGGACATTTTATCCCAGTTGAGTCGTCCATCGGGGCCTTGGTCAATATTCCGTAGCGCCATAAAATGGGATGGACTTGTTCCGTCGGGATGAATAAAGATGACGTTTCCTGTATCTTCTGTTGCTTGGGGCGCTGGTGTCGGTGCAGGGTTGCGGGATTCAAGTTCGGTGTCGAATAAGGTTTCATACATCAACTCATATATCCCGGTATTATCTACCGTAGATGGGAGTTTATCTGCATTTAACCCGGAAGCTTTAGCAACAATGGAACCGGGAAAATCAGGGGTACCAACCCAACCGATACCGAAATTAAATACATCACCATTCGCATCGGGTGCGGCGGTAAATGGTAAGGTATTCGCTCCATCTACACCATCAAGGGGAACCAGACGGTCTTCCGTGGTAGGATTAGCGTTGATGGTTCCTACAGGTTCTTCTGGATCGCGAGGATCGCGCACTTCTAAACCACCTGCATCACTATCAGCGGCGGTTATTACTAAAGTATTGGCATATTTATCAGCAAAATTGAGAGCTTCTCCAATTGCTGCATCACTCCGAATCATTCCTTCAAGAGTTCCCGCAGCATTGTTATTATTACCAAAATTGTCCGTTCCTTCTTCTTCCACAATGGCGATGGAACCATTATCAAAATTGGGATGCTGCTCCATCAATTTCTGAGTCACTTCCAGCATCTCGGCGATAGTGGGAGCTGTTTCCAGATATAAAGGTAATCCCCTCTCCTGTAAAACCTCTTCTGGGCGATCGTTAAAGGTATGGATGGGAGCAAATACACCCAAAACTTTAGTTGGTGGTTCTGGATATTTTGTTGAGTCTAGTAAATCGTAGAGTTCTTGCTCTGTATAAACTACTGTATAGCCGTTGTTTTTTGCTAATTCGATTAAATTCTCATCAGGGCGCTGCAAGCGGGAAGCAAGCTGATCGAGTTCTGCCGCACTACCGTGAAAACCATCAGTTCCTTCTGGTAAAAGAGTTACTTCCCCACCACCGAGGATAAAATCAACTCCGGATTCAATTACTTGCTTAGTAATATCAGCAGTTCTTCCACGGGGGGCAATGGGATTTCCTTCTTCATCAACTGTTTCACCTACTTGAGCCACAAATGCAGCAGTACCGGGTTCATAAATCGCACCAGACTGTACCAAAGCCGTGACTTTATTCCCTTCAACAGCTTCTTGGACGATGGTTTTACCCACATTACCAGATAGGGGAGTAATTTCAGAACCATCCTCTTCTAAACCGAAAGATTCTGCATAGACTTTAGCACCAGTGGCGTGGGTTACAGCTCCACCATTGGAAGTAGCGCCAATTTGATCTTCCATATGGCCAAGATATACACCAGCATTTTCTAACTTATCCCAATTCAATCTTCCATCGGGACCTTTTTCCACAAATCTGGCGATCGCATAATGAGATGGGCTGGTTCCATCTGGGTGAACAAAAATAACGTGATTACCTGTCTTCATATTTTTTGTCAAATTTCTATTATTTTTATTTGAAAGTAACAAATGTCACTTTATGTCAAGGAGGTTACAACTACAAAGATATATAGAAACTATTTATGAATACTTATTTTTGAATTAATAATAAGTTAAGTTTTGGTAAAAAATAAGTTTTACATATTATAAAAAGGAGATTATTTCTTCTTACTGAAGGAGTATTTTTTAGTATAAGAAAAGAGAAAAATTATATTGTTACCATGATGAAATTATATTGATGGCAATAGAAAAAGGTTTTGTTTTAAAGTTTTAGTAAAAATGGTTGCCTGTTAACCAAGTATTTTTATAGCCTATTTAATCACCGATATCGGAATAATAAATCGAGGATATTTGATTCACACTAAATCTATAATTATAAATATATAAATCCGGGTGTCATAGTGAGTATAGATAACGTCTGTAAGTTATTGGCAGAAAAATATCCTGATGATTTTGCTCGTTGGTTACTAGCAGCAGAATCACCAGTAAAAGTCTTAAAAACAGAATTGAGTATCGAACCAATACGGGCAGATTGTGTGACTTTTCTACAAACAACGAACAGAATTTTACATATTGAATTCCAAACCTTAACTAAATCTACCCCTCCAATTCCCTTTCGGATGTTGGATTATTTCGTGAGATTGGTAAGACAATATAATGTTCCAATTACCCAAGTAGTTATCTTTTTGCAAGAAACAAATAACGAAATAGCTTTTACTGAAGAATATGTCAATGAAATGACATCCCATCGTTACCGAATCATACGAATGTGGGAGCAAGATTCGACGATGTTCCTTAACAACCCAGCATTACTACCTCTAGCACCTTTAACACGTACTGATTCCCCCGAACAGTTACTATCCCAGGTAGCCCAAAGTGTTGCTAAAATTCCTAGTAGAGAGTCAAGACAAGAGATCGCAGCGTATACAGAGATTTTAGCAGGTTTAAAATTTGAGAAGGATTTAATTCGTAGGTTTTTAAGCGAGGATATTATGCGAGAGTCAGTTATTTACCAAGATATTGAAGAAACAGCAAAGCAGAAGGAAGCACTTTCATTTTGTATGCTTTTGCTCAATCAGCGGTTTGGGGATTTGGAATCATCCATTGTTGAAACTATCAATGTTTTATCTGTTGAGAAATTAGAAGCTTTAGGTATAGCTTTGTTAAATATTTCTGAAATTGATGATTTGATTACTTGGTTGGAGGAAAACGGTACTCCATAGTACTCGAACAAACCAAAATTGCGGGGTGAAGGGGCGTGAGTAGTGAGTAGTGAATGGTGAGTGGTAAAAATATTACCAGCACTCGGTACTTGGTAAACTACTAGCTAAGTAGTTTAGGAGCATCATTTTTTAAGGGAAGATATGGGGTTACGCCCTTATGCTTTAGCTCCCCTAATCGCGTAATTGATAAGTCAGGTTCATATCATCAGCCGATAGGGTGCGTGACACCAAAAGCCTTATTTTTCGTTTGAAATTCATCGCAGTGTCACGCACCCTACAATAAAAATTCATCCACGAATTGGCTTGTAGAGACGCGATACCCTTGCGTCTCTACATCTACCGGAACAACGAAAAATGGTCCCATGATGGGTGCAAAAAACCGACTTCTCCAAGAAGCCGGTAAAAATAAACAAAGCGTCAAATTCAAATACCATATAAAGATCGGTCGAATTCAGCCTTGTAAAGGCTTTGTTTCAGTAGCCCCACCATAGCCTTTTGGAGGGCGATTAAGCTTCAATTACACGCTAAATTCATTAATCGTAATCACGATATCGTTAAAGTCTCCATCGCCAAGATCGGGTAAATCTTCAAAAGCGAAAGTGCGATCGCCATCTTTGATAATATGATCAAAACCATCACCACCGACTGCTCCTGGGAAAGCTAAGTAAACGGTTACATCACCGTTTTGTGCTGCTTCTAAGTTGTTATCGGCAATAATTAGAGGTGCAATTAAGGAACCTGCTTCAAATTCAATTGTTCCGGTTTCTGTGTTGTCATCGCTGGTAGAAAATGCTTGGTTGCCAACGTTGACGATGTTATCCAAAGCTGCTTGTGCATACCGGGTATCATTAAGACTTATACCATTAACGCTACCAGTAATATCATCTACTTTGTAGAAGTAAACTTCGTTATCGAAATCAGCTTCTCTACTGATGGTGTAATCTACTGTTACATTACCAGTTAAACCTGTCAGATCAATTAATTCAACTTCAGCACCGCCATCAGTTACAGTTGTGATTGGTGTTTCGTTTAATTCGTCGATTTTTTCGTCGGGTGGTTCTACCGGTGTTTGTCCGGGTTGACCTAAACTAGGATATAGATTTAAGGTCCTTCAGCAAAAGTATCAGCAGGTAGAGACGCAAATCCTGTTAATTTCGCCTTTGTCATTAGGTATTAGTACCCCGTAAATTTCAATTTTAATTAGTTTTCCCAGCCCAATAAGGTTATAAATAATACTCATCAAGCTTAAATTTATAATTTCACAGAGAAGTTAAAAATCTGTAGATAAAAAGTTAAGAACAGGTTATCAGAAGTTTTTTTGTAAGTTAGGAATCATTGTTTTTTGGATGACAAATTTAGTTGTTAGTTGTTAGTTGTTAGTGCTTTGCGGTGTAATCAGTGTAATCCAT
>DESS01000259.1 GCA_002361335.1 Richelia sp. UBA3308 | reverse complement strand
CCACACCTCCCACACTTCCCCTTATCTCCTTATCCCCTTTCGGCTCCATTCCCTATTAACTAAAAACCAAAGCAGGAGAATCTGCTTCTCGGTAATAGCGCGTCATATCATCAAATTTACGCAATTCCGCACGATGCACTGTGAATGTGGGTAAATTTTCAGTCCATTTTTGGTTTAATTGCGAGAGCATAGTCGCAAAATGTACACGATCTAAATCAGGCTTAATCTCGCCAAAATAACCTAAAGTGATATGGGCAGTGAAATTATACTGTTGTTCAATTCCCAATGCCATCAATTTGGGATTTTGATAAATCCCTCGACGTAAATTAACAATTTTGGAGTAACTGTTTTCATCTAAAGGTACTAAACAAACTGCTACAGCCCTTGGCATAAGCATTAATCCTAACATTTGCCATTTGGGAGGATGATTAAAAGTCACAGAATTTTGATATTGTTGAAAAATATCATCAAAGCATGACCGTAATTGTGCTTCAAAATCTGGATTAGTTTCCCTAGCATCACGATAGGCGCTATCCCAAATTAAGTCCGCTAAAGTCAAATGAAAGCTATTAGGAGGAACCGGAATAATCAAATCGGAACTCACAGGTAAGTCCATAAGTTCTTGTTGATAACTCTGTAATATTGAGTAAAAAGTAGAATTTGTGGAATCCTCTTCCCCATGAGGCGGGGTAATTAATGTATACCCAGGGAAAGAAGCAGCTTTTCTTCCTCCTCCTGCATGGGGTGTAAATTTAGAAGATTCCTTCAGATGCTGAACTTGAGATATACAAGCTTCTGGTAGCGTCATCCGCGCCACCCGGTTCAAATAAGTTTGATAATTATCGTCCAATCTTCTATTCTCCCGCGCTCATTGGATAGATTGTAGGCAAAATCACCGAACTTAACCAAAATTAAAAAATGTTAAAAGTTAAAGGTTAAAAGTATAAGCTAACTCACTAGCCTCATAACTCCGGTGATACTTCTCCCCATCTCCCCATCTACTATGCCAATCCACATTTACTGGGGCGAAGATGATTTCGCCATGGAAAAGGCGATCGCCAATTTACGCGACGAAATTCTCGATCCTAGTTGGATAAGTTTTAATTACACAACTTTTCCCCCAGATAATACTAATGCCGTAATTGAAGCGTTAAATCAAGCTATGACACCACCTTTTGGAACTGGTGGACGTTTGGTATGGCTGATCAATGCGACTATTACTCAGCAATGCCCCGAGAATGTGTTATCAGAGTTACAACGTACTTTACCAGTAATTCCCGAAAACTCTCACCTATTAATCAGTAATGTTAACAAACCCGACGAACGATTAAAATCAACAAAGTTATTGAAAAAGTTCGCAGAAATTCGTGAATTTAAGCTTATATCGCCTTGGAAAACAGATTTACTTGTAAAATCTGTCAATGATGCCGCCTCTAGCTTTGGAATCAAACTAACTTCTAGGTGTGCGGAATTTTTAGTAGAGGCTGTTGGTAATGATACTCGTTTACTTTACAATGAATTAAAAAAATTACAGCTTTATTTACTCGATACTAATAAACCATTAGATATTGAGAGCGCATCTCAATTAGTTAGGAATGAAACCAGAAATAGCCTACAACTAGCCAATGCGATTAGAATGGGGAATACCGGTAAAGCCTTAAGTTTAGTCGCAGATTTGATTAATCGCTCCGAACCTTCTTTGCGAATAGTTGCCACACTCATTGGTCAATTTCGTACCTGGTTATGGGTTAAAATTATGATGGAAACTGGGGAACGTTCTTCACAAGCCATAGCAAGCGCTGCTGAAGTTCGTAATCATTATCGCATCAAATATTTGCAAGAAGAAGTAAAGTTTCTCTCGCTGCATCAACTAATATCCTGTTTACCCATACTACTTGAGTTAGAAGTTAATATTAAACAAGGAGTTCCACAAACTGCTTCACTCCAAACTACAGTTATAGAACTTTGTCAAATATGTAAAAAAAGCTGACAATAAATATATTAGTTTAATTTTAGTTTAATTTTCGCTCGTTTTTTAAGGGAACAACTCCCACTTGAAACAATTCAAAGTTATTAACATCTTCTTACTGTAGTTAATTCTCACGCAGGATATGAAGAAAATTACTCATTCTTTACAGCTCATTCATATAACCCGAATGCTTTCTAAGTCTTTTTTGGTAGGTACTTTAGCCACTCTAGGTTTTGTTGCTAGCAGTATCGTTTCAAGTTCAAAAGCTGATGCCCAAACTCCTTCTTCAGTTGATAATAATGAACTAGTTCAGTACTCTAGAGCTTTATTATATATAGAGAAAAGCCGGATACAAGCCTTTGACGAAATTAAAAAAATTTCCGGAGGAAAACAACTTCCTGAAATTGTTTGTAACGAGCCTAAAAGTATAGAATCTCTATCACCAAGGAGGGCTAGAGATATTGCTCAAAAATACTGCCAGCGCTCTCAAAAAATTGTTGAAGATAATGGTCTGAGCATTCAACGCTTCAACAATATTACTTTAAAATTACGAAATGATGCAAGTTTAAAAAGGCAGATTCATGATGAATTAATCCGCCTACAAAATAAGCCATCATCTCCATAGGGCTTCACTTAAACAAAACTCTAGAATTTATCGAATCAAAGCTTACTTCCCCCGGCGGCTTCCGGGGGCATGGAGGAGTTGTTTTATTTTCCTATAGTCAAAATATAGTATTAAGAATAATTAAGTTTAATCATTAAATTTGACAAATTTGTCGGTTATAGAAGTATAAAATACATTTTTTTTCTAATTCCGTTCCCAACTTTAGCATTGGTAAAAATAGGTTTGCATAATTCTTGTGGTACGGGCATAGCTGCCCGTTTAAATGTACCGGCGGCTCTATAGCTGTAATTATGAGAATAGCAAGCTAATTGTTTTAATTTAATTGATATTTGCTGCAAGATATGACTTGATAAATATCACGTATCACACTGCATAAAGTCTTTGCTTTTTGACACGAATATTTTTCAGATGCTTTTTGACGGTATTAACAGTAATATAAAGCCGATCGGCAATCTGTTTATAGCTGGATTGAGCGCGATAGAGACTCCAAATTTCTGCTTCACGCTCTGTTAAATTGTATTGATTCGCTTCGGAAAAAACTATATTTTTCAAGGATTGATTGCGATTCTCAATTGTCACTAATAAATAAGTTTGTTCTGATACTTCTAAGTTAAATTTTCTCAGCCTTAAACGAATAATAAGTGAAGGTTCGATAATAATATCTTCTGACCATATTGTTGAATTATCGCAATACATTTGATTTTTTAGCAATGATTGACAACGATTCCAAATTAGAGATGGTACCAAACTTTGGCTTAAACTATATTGATGAATTTGATTGCAAATACTGTAGCCACTGGCATTACCATGAACTAATTCACCAGTTTCAGTTAAAATTAAAATACCATCTTCAAAGTTTTCTACTATTTCTTGTAAAAAACAGGATTGTTCTAAATCTTGAGATTTTTCTGGTTTAATTGTTGTTTGTGTAAAACTTTTCATAAGCTAAGTTACTGATGTATTGAAAATTGGTAAACGATATTTGCGATGACAGCAATTTAATGTGTCATCTACAAATAGATATAAGTGTTGATTTTTGATTTTTTAGCCTTTTAAGGCGTGATGATTTTTGATACAGCGTTCTAGCTATATATTTCGGATTCTAGTTTTGAAGCTAATCTAAAGTTTGTCTTTACTGTATGAAGGGAAACACTTTTATGCAATATAAAATATAACGGCCCAGATGTAATAAAAATATTTTTGTAAAAATTAAGACGGGCAGAGTTATCACAAGAGCGGTATTCGACGCTCCGTGCAATCGTGAGGGAAACCACAACAGGGTATCCCTCAAGGCTGAAAACCTTTACAATAAACACTCTTATTAAATCAAGAAAATATCCAAAATTTGTCAAAATATAGTTGCATAACTATTTAGAGATGAAACACGGGGTGTTCTGCAATGTGTTGACAACGGTTTGATGCAACAGATAATTATTTTTAGCAGAAGTATATTAAGATTAGCCGATTGGCTAACTTCAGTTTGAAAGTGCATAAGTACAGTCAACCGAACTCTATATACTTTTACGCTTGAGGTAAAATCATGTCTAATTCTGCTAACTCTTTAAATTTCAGATTTTTGTTACCAGAAGTTATCTGGCTTGAACCTGAAAATTTATTATTAGCCAAGCAAATAAGCTCTGGGGCTAGTAGTAGCAATTTCAAAGAGTCTTGGCAAGCCTATCTGAATTCAATAGCCCTACTTGCTTTTGAACAATGGTTGAGCAATCACTTGCCCAATCAAATAGTTACTAGAGATACTACTTTTATCGCAAAAGTGGGTAATCTTAATGCAGGTGAGTTTAAATATTGTACTATCGCCACCGAGCATCTAGTCGATCGGGTTGTGAGTATACCACAAAACGCAATTGAACAACCAGAACTGACAGCTAATTTTTATGTAGTGCTTGAAGTATTGGAAGAAGAGCAAAAAGTTGGGATTAGAGGCTTTGTTACCTACAACCAATTGAATCAAGTCCGGAGTAATTTAGAATTACCAATGCGTGACGGTTGTTATCAAATACCAGTTTCTTGGTTTGATATTGAGCCAAATCACTTATTATTTTACAATGGTTATTTGTCAGCATCTGAATTTCCTTTGGCTATAGTTGAAACTCAAGTGAATAATGTAAATTTATCAGAATTTTTGCAGTCAACTCGAACTAAGTTAAGTGAATGGTTAGAGGGTAAGATAGATACAAGTTGGCAAGCTATAGATTCTGTTTCTAATCCAGAATTAAATTTAGCTTTTGGTTCTCGGAATATTCAGCAAGGTACTAGAAGAGCTAAAATTATAGATTTAGGTATTCAATTAGGCAATGAAAAGGTGACACTGTTAGTAAATGTATTCCCCGAGCCCGAAGATAAAATAAATGTTTTAATACAGTTGTATCCCAATGGGAAAAGATTTTTAAAGCCAAATATAAAATTAATTTTGCTATCTAAAGCAGGAAAAAAACTTCAGGAAGTTAATTCGAGAGTTCAAGATAATTATATTCAGTTAAAACCTTTTAAAGGCGAACCAGGAAAACAGTTTAGTGTGCAAATAAATTTGGAAAATCTGATATTAAATGAAAGTTTTGAATTATAAAATGTTTTAGTTGATTAAAAGGAATAACATGAAAAAATTGCAGAAGGCATCTTTTTGTCGGCGCTTGCTTAAGGTTTGTAAAAGTAAACCCTTGCTGGCGCTGATAATTGTATTTGCTTGTACGGTGACATCCCCGGTTGTTGCTAAAATCCCTAACATTGAGGGTATACAATATTTTACAAATCAGAGTGAGAATGGGGGCAATTTAATTGAATCGGGCAAAAAACTATACGATTTAGGACAGTATTCCCAGGCGGTAAAAGTCTTACAACAAGCAGCTAATCGTTATGAAAGAAATAATCAAAAATTGCAACAAGCTGCCACATTAATTAATATTTCTTTGGCTTATCAGCAGCTTGGTTTGTGGCAGCAGGCAGATGGGGCTATTAACAAAAGTCTAGATATATTAAAAAATTTTGATAATTCCCAAGAAAAGTCTCAAACTTTGGCACAAATATTAGAAGTGCAAGGGCGGATGCAATTTATGCAGGGAAAGGCAGAAACAGCATTAATTAGTTGGAAACAAGCCGGTGATATTTATCAAAAATTGGGTTTAGATGGAGCATTTATTCGCAACCAGATTAATTTTGCACAAGCTTTACAGGCTTTGGGGCGTTTTCTTCAATCCCAGAAAAAGTTAATGGAAGTGAAGGAAAATTTAATTAAACAAAAAGATTCGCAATTAAAAGTGTTAGGATTGCGTAAACTGGGTAATGTTTTGCAAATCGCTGGTGATTTAAAAGAATCTGAAGAAATATTACAACAAAGTTTCGCGATCGCAAAATCCTTATCATTAGATGAAGAAGTTAGCGAAACATTGTTTAGTTTGGGCAACACGGCACGTACCGAGGGCAATATAGAAAAAGCATTCTTATATTATCAACAGGCAGAAGTTGCAACAAATGAACCCATCACCCGTCTGCAAGCTCAATTAAATCAACTAAAATTGCTAGTAGATGACAAGCGATTTAGGGATGCATCGAATTTATCGGGGGAAA
This sequence comes from Richelia sp. UBA3308, assembly GCA_002361335.1. Taxonomy (GTDB): domain Bacteria; phylum Cyanobacteriota; class Cyanobacteriia; order Cyanobacteriales; family Nostocaceae; genus Rivularia. Next base: position 2,205 of record DESS01000259.1, on the reverse strand, counting down.
TTAAATCTCTTATTAATCAATTACCACTGACGCGAGTAGCGGTTAATGCCGAAATTAACTTTGCTCGCAGTTTAATGGAAAACGAATTAGAAAATAATCAAGATGTAGCTAAAATTTTAGCTGATGCTCTAAAAGATGCAGAAAAATTGCAAGACAAAAGAGCGGAATCTTATGCTCTTGGTACTTTAGGAAGATTGTACGAAAAAACTAAACAGTTTGATTATGCCCAAAAATTGACAGGGGAAGCTTTATTGATAGCCCGGAATATTAGGGCAACAGAAATTACTTATCTTTGGCAATGGCAAACGGCACGCTTGTACAAACAGCAAGGAGATATTGAACAAGCAATATCTTATTATCACAGAGCAGTTAAAAGTCTGGAATCATTACGGGATAATTTAGTTGTAAATAATCCTGATAATCAATTGTCATTTCAAGAAAGTGTAGAGCCAGTTTATCGGCAGTTAATTGACTTACTTTTACAATCTTCTAATGATACATCTTTAAATAAAGGCGAGCATCTGAATTTGGCAAAACACCGCCAAGCTCAAAGCCTGGCGCTACAGAAACAAAGCTACCAAAAGGAGGCTAAAAACCAGCTAGCCTGCGAAGGCAGGCTTTGCAAATGTAGCGATACCCTTACAGGGTATTGCGACGAAATAGTTGCTAATAAACAGGTTGAGATAAATTCAGAAAAACTCCGAGAAGCCCGAAAGCTTCTTGTATCTTTGCAAGTAGCAGAATTAGACAACTTCTTTCGTACCTCCTGTTTAAAGGCTGTACCAGAAGAAATTGATTTGCTAGTAGATGAAAAAGACAAAACAGCAGCAGTAATTTATGCAACAATTCTGCCCAAGAGTTTAAATGTTATTGTCAAATTACCCAATCAAGAATTACGTCTTTACAAAAACAATGTAGATGAAGAAACAGTGAAAGGCACTATAAAACAACTAACACAGGATTTAAGAGACGTAACTAGAAAAGCTAGAGTTAAGAGGGAGTCTGGAAAATTATATAATTGGCTAATTAAACCTTTAGAAACAGACTTAAAAGATAATGGAATTAAAAATTTAGTATTTGTACTTGAGACTCAATTACAAAATATTCCCATGAGCGTGCTTTATGACAAGCAAAATGATAAATATTTGATAGAAGAATATGCTATTTCTTTAGCAGCAGGTTTACAATTGATAGATCCTAAACCATTAAAAGAGATAAAATTAAATACCTTAACTGCCGGAGTAGTTCAAGAACGTACTCTTCAAGAACGAACTTTTTCTCCATTAAAATTCGTACAACGGGAATTACAACAAATTCAGTCACAAGTACCTAAAAATACAAAATTATTGGACGAAAAATTCACCGTAAATAGCTTCAAAAAACGATTAAAATCTTCCAATTACTCAGTAGTTCATCTGGCAACCCACGGCGAATTCAGTTCTAATGCAGAAGAAACATTTATATTGACTTGGGATCAGTTACTCAATGTCAAAGAATTCGATCAACTATTGCGAGTCAGCGACTCAAATCAATCTAGCAAAATAGAATTATTGGTATTAAGTGCTTGCGAAACCGCACAAGGAGATGAACGCGCCGCTTTAGGATTAGCAGGAGTAGCCGTAAAAGCAGGGGCACGTTCTACATTAGCAACATTGTGGGCAGTAGATGACGAATCAACAGCAAATTTGATGAGCGAATTTTACAGTCAGTTAAAAACCGGAATAAACAAAGCCCAAGCACTACAAAATGCTCAAAAACAATTGTTGACGCAGAAAGGAGAACCATATTATTGGGCACCTTTTGTATTATTAGGAAATTGGTTGTAATGATATTAGATTTTAGAGGATAGTTAAAGTCCCCCTTCTTCAAGGGGGATTTAGGGGGATTCCAAAAATATAGGGGGTTAATTAACAGAAAAGATACAGCATATTTTATCTTTATCAGGTATATTCTTACGGGCAGGGATGCCCGTACCACAAGAGTTTTAAAATATAGTACTGTACTCAATGTTCTGCAAAGTAGGAGGAATTAGCAGGAATTGGGCAACTAATTTATTAAACAAGATGGATTATTCAACGGGGAGTCGGATGGTGTATGATTAGGAACGGATGCCACAAACTGAATATCGCCATTTTTATCGACAATCCAACCAGTAGCTTCCACAATTCGATTTTCGGTTATTCGATTTTGGGTTACAACTCTTCC
>DESS01000072.1:6910-16901 GCA_002361335.1 Richelia sp. UBA3308 | reverse complement strand
AAATCAGTTGAAAATAATAATTGCGCGATCGCAACAGTTTAGATTTGAATTGAAACATTAAATCAGTTAAAAAAACAATTACTGTCATATCGCAATAGTTTAGATTTAAATATTATGGGACGAGTGTGAGACAATCCAGATAGGACACTCCGCAGCATTGCAAAACCCAAAGCTGGAAAAAAAGCCCACAGGATAATATCTAAATAGCTATTAGCTAGAGTAACAGTTGTTTCTGTTTGTCCTAATTCCAACATTATCGAATCTAATTTTCCTGTTACCAACATTATTGGTATTGATAACAATAAAACTAACCAAAAACCTTGACGTGCATCGTTTTGAATTTTCCTTTTATCTCCCGCACCATAAGCTTGTGCGATCGCTGGGCTGACTGCTGAAACTATCCCACTAGCAATATTTAATAAAGCAAAGAAAGTTAAAGAAGCCAAACCCCCAGCAGCAAGGGTTTCTGCGCCCAATCTACCCATCATAATTGTGTCGAAAAACCCCGTAAGAGATTGGGTAACTTGTGCGCTAACTAAAGGAATCGCTAATTGCAGAAATTCTTTACTTAACATTATGTGGGGCAACAAGCTGATGAAATCGATGCAAGTAGCGTAAAGTTGATTCCTAATGTCACTCAAAACACTTAATCAAAATATTCTTTTTATTTTTAATTACATTTTGTTGAAAAAAAATGTTTCAACTGGTAATTTATGGAATAATAAAAAGAATCAAGAATTTATTTTTAAATAATGGGAATATAATAAAAATTTTTATGGCAGGCAAAACTTCCCATTAGAAAAAATCCTTTATATGAAAAATAGTACCACAAAACCGTTACGAATCAAAAATCGCGCGATTTTGATTTCAAAAAAATTTGAGCAATTATATATACTTAAATAAAGAGAAAATAAGTAATTATCTCATTTAAACAGCGATTATATAAGATGTGTTTGTAATAAATAAAACGTCTAACTTCTTAAGTAAGAGAAGGTAGAATTAAGAAGGTAATCGGTTGATAAGTGATAAAAAAGAATCAGATTAAATCAGGGGGTACCCAAACTCGGGTTAATTATTATGTTATCGCAATAGTTTTTATTTCAATTGAAACATTAAATCACTTTAAAAAACAATTATTGTCATATAGCAATAGTTTTTTATTTCAATTAAAACATTAAAAAGATGGCGGTTATTATCTATTACTCATTACTCAGATCAAATATGATAAGTGTTTAACCCGACATAATACCATCCCCCCATTTGCTTAAAACCGATAAGCAAAAAACGGAATCAACATTTCAGCACGACTTAAACCACCATGTATACCAAGCAGCCCTTTAAAACGTTCGTCATTGGTTATGTGATGACGACATATCCAGTCTTTATGGGAAATTAATAGTAAATCGCCAATTCTATCTTGAGCTTCCATACCTAAAGGTTTACCCGGAAGCCCAAATAAACCATTATCTATAGCTTCAGATTGAGTTATTGTAAAAAAGTTTTCGCTAAGATGCTGCTTAATATAATCTACAACAGCAGCTTGTTTATCATGCTTAACATATAAATAACGAACCCGCGATTCACCAGTTGCCGGAGCAAATAAATTTTGGGTTAGTTTTGGATGCTCCTCCAACCAAAGTGTATTTCCTAAGGGATTATACCGTTGACCGTGGTCTGCTGTTAGTATCAAAACAGTATCTTCCCGACCCGCTAAAGGTTCCATAAGTTGTTTTTTCAAAGCAAAGTCTAATGAAGCCACTTCCGCTTTATAAGAAGAACTCAGGGGACCAAAACGGTGAGAAACCGCATCTATAGTTGGTACGTATATATAAGTAAAACTTTTTTGATAGCTGCTTTTTGCTAACAAACCTTCGCGTAATTGAGCAAAAGCATCTGAAGGTGTGCGATAACCTTTAAAACCATTAGTTCCAGCTTCCGATCCAGCGCTAGTGAATCTGCTGATACTTGTTTGTTTAAACTGTTCAAAATTGATAATTTCTACATCTATCCCAGCTTTCTCCATTCGCAAATAGACATTCGGTACGGGGAGCAAAGTTTCAGGATTAAATAAATCGTCGGTAAAAGATGTTCTAGTGGGAGCAATATAGGGACGAAAGCCGATAAAATTAACTATTGTGCCGATTTCGCGCATATAAAGATTAGTTCCTACCATTCCATGCTGTGCCGGAGCATAACCAGTTGCAGCCGAAGTTAAAGCAGTTACGGTAGTACTAGGATAAACCGAAGTCGCGGGCATAAAAAAAGCCTGCTCACTTTCGCAGGCTTGGGCAATGGAAGGCACATCCTGAGAATTTGTTAGCGATCGCAATTGTTGGTAACCGAAGCCATCTAAAATTAACAACACCACATGATTAATAGGTGCTTGATTTTGCCAAGATTTCCAAGCTTGAGTAACTTGAGATGTTGCTAATAATTCTGGATTGAAAGCAGGTGAAGCAGTTTCTTCACTCAAAGTCGGAGCATCAGGAGATAGCCAATCAATCGCTAAAGAAGCAATATTACTTAAACCAAGTCCATCGTAGCTGGGTTTTACTGCTTCCGTACCGAAGAAATCCGGTAGCTTTTGACGAGCAAGCAGTTTTTCTAAAGCTATATCTGATATTCCCACCATTTTTATAATTTGCGAAACCCCCTCCTCATTTTATCTTCTAGTTTTCAAGCTGGTATGGCATATAGTAATTTTCCGATCAACTTTGATGCTGCACTAATCATAAGCAAATATTATAGGAATCCGGTTTGATTTTTGGAAGGCGCAGCTCGCTCCTGCATAATTATTTGTTTGGGTAGGCCATCTTGCTATGAAAGGGGTTGGGTGTTAGGGATTAGGGGTTAGGGAACCCCATAATTAAAATAAGGGGTTTCTAACAAGGACTCCGTATTTTTTCGCACTACGTGTCTCAAAATACATCTTAATTGTTTTCCATATTTAAAAATAGGGGCTTGTATCCATTTACTTCGGGGTTCCTTCCCCATCCCCCACAACCCATCTCCTATCCCCTACCCCGAAGGGGTTCGGTCATACTGTCTTGCTGTCATGGTTTCATCAAATTAAGGTGTACCCTCGTATTTTTCAATTTTCAATTAGGATTCCTTTATCAATACTTATAGTTGTGATACTCGCTACAGATAACGCCAAATTATATTACTTATTAATACTTGTATTTATTAAAACATCTTTTTTGTAAGACTTTATATATACTGACTTTCGTTGAGTATATGACTGAAATTTTATCCTTAACCAATCAAGGTTGACAGAGAAGATAATATGAAACAAGTTTCAGGGGTTAAACCTTTATCAAGTATTTTAACAGAACCACTTGTTAATGCTTACAAGGCTGGTGGATATGCGGTAGTTTTCATTATTGTTGGCACAATACTTTTATTAATAGCTTCGTTTTTTGCACAGGGTATTTTCCGTTATATAATTGCTGGGATAGGTGCTTTTACCGTTTTCGCAGTTCTTGCACTGTTCTATGTGAAAATCATAGGAATATTTAAGCGTATAGGTAAAGCTGAAGAACTGATTAATACGGTTCAAGAAACTGCAATTTACGTCACTGATTTCGCCTATACTCTTCAAGCCGTTGCATCCAAAAATGCAGACGAACTTTCTACTGCAATTACTCAAGTACGAACTACTGTTGAAGATGTAACTTCACTGCCATTCATATCAAATTTTCCTGGAATCGAGCAAATTGGTAATATTGCAGATAATCCTCATGTTGTGAAAGCAGAAGATTTATCCAAGTCTATAGTCGAAACAACAACAACAGCTAAGACTGTAATTGAAGATGTTAAAACTGCCTTGATTGAATCAGATGCAGCACGGCTTCCACAATATCTCGATCGACTCAAAGGCATCTATCTTCAAGTCACAAAATTATTAGATCGGTAAACTCAATTCATTGGTGCATCTACTCACAATCTTTGAGAGAAATTGTAATTAATTTTTGCTGACTAATACAAAACCACGTGTTTTATCTGATATCATGTCCGGTTAAACAGTTATCATATTTGATCTGAGTAATGAGTAATAAGTATTCATCACTAATAGGTCTTAACCGCCATCTTTTCAATAGGGTTATATAGTAAGTAATTAGCCGGACTTGATATGAAAGAGAATTAAATATAGATGTCGATAATTTATAAACTAAAATTATGACAGGCATCTTGCCTGCCATAAAGTCAAAATTAATTAAAATTAATCAAACTTAATTTACACAAACTTAATTAAACTTAATTAAATTTCATCAGGAAACACCCATTTAGGAGGTTCCGATAATTTTTTCATTCTAGCGATTTCAGCCATTTCGATCATTTTATCTAAGGAAGTATTTTGAATAAATTCTGATGCTTTTTGCCCATACTCTTTATTAGGACATTTATCTCCTAAAACACAGCCATTGACGCAGGTTTCTGCGCAATTAATTTTTTGTTCTTCCATAGTGAACTCCCCTCTTGATAATCTTTTTTTAACTCAAAGATATGGATAGAATTCCCCACCGTAAGCCGTGGTATTTTAATTAGATTGGGGTTTAATCCGAATTCCAGCCTTCTTCCTTGGTTTTAAACAGATATTAGCTTCTGGATAAATATTAACGCCCATTCCAATTTTAGATTTTAGATGTTAGATTTTAGATTTTAGATTCAAAACACATAGTGACTCGTTCACAGTTGTAGAGACGTAGCACTGTGCCCCGTCTGTATAATTACAGTTGGTCGTAAATTTATTCAAATATTAACAAGAGTAAGCAATCAAAATTTCGCCATCACCTCATACCCCATGCCCCATGCCCAATTCTTAATTCTTAATTCTTAATTCTTAATTCTTAATTCCCCATCCCCCATGCCCAATTCCCAATGCCCAATCCCCAATACCCATGCCCAATTTTGAGTTTGCCACAAATGGAACCATAGCAGCGATCGCCACTGCTGTTGTACCGCAACAGGGAAGTGTGGGGATTGTGCGGGTTTCTGGAGAATCAGCGTTACAAATAGCTGAATGTATTTTCCACGCACCAGGTAAACAACTAGTAGAATCCCACCGGATTCTCTACGGTTATATTCGCCATCCTCAAACGCAACAATTGGTAGATGAAGCGCTATTGTTAATTATGAAAGCGCCTCGTTCCTATACCCGTGAAGATGTAGTGGAATTCCACTGTCATGGAGGAATCATGGCGGTGCAGCAGGTATTAAAACTATGTCTAGAACATGGTGCAAGACTGGCACAACCGGGAGAATTTACCCTCAGAGCCTTTTTAAATGGACGAATTGATTTATCCCAAGCAGAAAGTATTTTCGATTTAGTAGGCGCTAAATCTCCCCAAGCGGCTCAAACAGCATTAGCAGGTACCATCGGAAAACTAGCTAATTCTATCCGTCAATTACGTGCTAAATGCTTAGATATTGTGGCAGAAATCGAAGCACGAATCGATTTTGAGGAAGACTTACCCCCGCTGGACTGTATAGCAATAGTATCAGAAATTAAAAACATTTTCGCAGAAATTACCAAATTATTAACAACTGCCGATCGAGGCGAACTTTTACGCACCGGTTTAAAAGTGGCGATCGTTGGTCGTCCAAATGTGGGAAAATCAAGTTTATTAAATGCTTGGAGTCGTAGCGATCGCGCTATTGTCACCGATTTACCGGGAACTACCCGTGATATAGTTGAATCCCAGTTAGTTGTAGGTGGCATACCCGTACAAGTACTAGATACAGCAGGCATCCGTGAAACACAAGACCAAGTAGAAAAGATTGGTGTCCAACGTTCTCGCCATGCCGCACAAGCTGGAGATTTAGTGTTATTTACCATCGATGCTGCAACGGGATGGACAAAGGAAGACGAAAAAATTTACGAACAAGTAAAACACCGTCCTTTAATATTAGTAATTAATAAAATTGATTTAGTTGAACAAGAGCAAATAAAATCACTTCAATCCCAAATTTCCCATATATTATTCAAATCCAAAATTCTGACAGCAGCAGCCAAAAATGAAGGTATTGAAGCATTAGAAACGGCTATTTTAGAACAGGTAGAAATCGGAAAAATAGAAGCTAAAGATATGGAACTCGCAATTAATCAACGGCAAGCTGCTGCATTAATTAAAGCGAAAACATCTTTAGAGCAAGTGCAATTAACAATAGAGCAAGAATTACCCTTTGATTTTTGGACAATAGACTTACGCGGTGCAATAAATGCTTTAGGAGAAATTACCGGAGAAGAAGTCACAGAATCCGTTTTAGATAGAATTTTTAGTAAATTTTGTATTGGAAAATAACGCTTATTCTACCTTATCAGCCATCAAACCTTCAAGTTTTATTCCTTTGATAAGGCTTCTTTATACCATTTATTTATAATAATACGCCAAATTTAGCCCGTGCAGACGGGCTTTGTAAACCTAGCCCCAGGCTTATAGCCTGTGGGCGCTGTTTTTAACCTTTAATGTTTAACAATAAAATTGATAATGAGAAATCGGCAATAACAACCAATTCAAAAGCGATAGAATTACCGATTCCCCATTATTTATAATTGTATTAACTGCTTACTGCTACAGGTTGTTCTACAGATTGCCGTAATAAATCTGTGTAGAGTTCGCCCAATTGCATTGCAACTCCATCCCAACTAAATTTATTTTCAACCCGCTTTCTTGCAGCTTGACCTAATTCTTCAGCCCAAGCCGCATCTGATAAAATTCTATCAATTGCATTTGCAAAACCTCGAACATCTTGGGGTGGTGCTAACAAACCAGTTTCTTCATTAACAACAGTAAACTGAAGTCCGCCAACATCGCTGGCAACTACTGGTGTAAAGCTCGCCATTGCTTCTATAGCAACCAGCCCAAAAGGTTCATAATGACTGGGTACTACGCAAACGTCAGCAGCTGCATAATAGGATGGTAAATCATCTTGACTAATACGACCTGGAAATTCAGTCATCTGACTCATTCCCAATTCGCCAACTATTTTTTCAATGCGATCGCGCTCATCACCGTCGCTATGACCAGGACGACTACCGCCACATATAATTAATTTTAAGTCTTTTGAACCAAATAATTTAGATTCACGTACTGCGCGTACTAAAGTTTCAATACCTTTGCGTGGATCGAAGCGTCCAACGTACATTACAAGCTTGGTTTCGGGATCAATACCTAGCTCCCTTCTCGCTGCTTTTCTCTCCACACGACCAAAGCGTTCAATATCCGTACCACAAGGAATTATATCAATGTTTCCTTTTGTCGAAACAAGGGTACGCATATGTTCTTTTTCTTGTGGCGAAGTTGCAACAATTCTTTCGGCTATCTCTAATACCTGCTTTTCAACTCCTAAACGGGTACTAGCAATTAACGGAACTGTTTTTACGGTATTGTACTTAACTGCTCCTAAAGAATGGTATGTATGTACAAGCTGACTTCCTTGTTTTTGTTTTAACTGCATACCAACCCAGCTCGAAAGCCAATAATTGCTATGAATTAAAGGATATATAATTCCGTTCTGTTTTTGAAACTCCACAAAATTGTCTACAAATTCTGGCAAGTGCCCAAAAATATTGTCTCGTGGCACAAAATCAACATTACCAGCCTTCAAACGAATTGTTCGACAATTAGGAGAATGCTGAACAATATCTTCCTGCTCTATGTTCACTTTGCGGGTAAACATATCAACTTGCCATCCCAGTTCAGCTAGTGCTTCCCCTACATGACGAACGTAAACGTTTTGCCCTCCAGCTTCTTCCTTACCTATTTCAATAGCTGGATCGCCGTGGACGGAAATCAAGGCGATGCGTTCTTCTGTTGCAAGGTTCATAGTTTATTGGTTATCAGATGTAATTGGTATTGAGTAGCTGCGCTCCTTAGCATCAACCCCTAAGACCAAAATTGTTGTAAATGTTTATGTAATCTTTATTTTAATTTAATATGTGAAATTTTTTTACATTTGTGCTATTACTTTTACCCTTCTCATTTCAGTAATACTATTGGTGTGTGTGTTCCTATAAACGTTATATTTTTGTCTACAATTGCTCTTAATATGCTTTAATTTAGGTCAAAATTATTGCTATTTATCATGATGCATAGTATTATTTTTCACTATTTTTTTATCGTTAATCTTCCATAATTACAATACAAAAGTGTAATTTATTACTAATGCGTAAGTATTATGACTTACTCTGATGTGAAGATAAACATTAAATTTTCCTTAAGTTATATAATATTTCCATGTCAAAACTGTGCTTTACTATACATAGTACTATTTGAAAATATGAATTGTGCTTTACACTACTTTTTACAAAAAATCTTGAGAAGATGATTTACGGAACGTGTTGTAGTATATTTTACATGTAGTATGGCAGAAAAATATCTATACTATATGATTTTCTAATAGTAAATACTTATGTATGTATCTATCCGAGCGGTTGTTTTATTATCCAATAGATAGAATCTGACAATATAACTATGACAAAAAGTCCTTGTTTGGTGCGGCTAAATTTATTTATGGGGATTCTAATGCCGGAATGCCGCAATTTGGAGCGAAGCGACATGACAAACTCTCCCTTTGCTTATCCGTCATAATTCCTAGCGGAACCATAACGGAATTCTTCAGGGAGGTGAAAGTTGAAAAAATTCACACTGATAAATTTTGCTGGGAATTCTTGCATAAATTGTACCCGCAGCAAATATACTCAAAAATCAACCTAACTGATGCTAATTAATCAGAGCTAGGATAACCTTAATAAGTGACATACCCGCCGTTTATAGGGGGGAGTAGTGTAATTTCTCCCATTAGCGGCATTCGGGGACTGTTTACACAACAGAGTTAAAAATTAAAAATCAAAAAAAATGATTTTTAATTTTTAATATCCTTGTCGATCAATTAGTTGGTAGTCTGTGCAGCTAGCATTTGCTTTAGCTTTTCTAACTCCGCAGCCCAACGAGGATCTGGACGAACCCCATCTGAAGAAGAGTCCGTTGTAGTGCCGGTATCTTTAGAACCACCACCGCGACGAGATTTTTTAGATTTCTTACTAGTTCCACTGTTACTAGAACCAGCACTAACAGGTGCTGACACTGGTGTTTTAGCAGTTTGTTGTTGCTCTTCAGATTCCTCAGTATTCTTGGTACGAGGTAATGCTTTCTCCAATTTAATCGGAGAATCTTTGAAAATATGACCGTTATATTTTTCAATAATTTGGTCGGCTTGTTCGTCGTTATTTACAGTCAGAAAACCAAAGCCCCGACATTTGCCAGTTTTGCGATCTTTGATTAATTTAGTAGTAATACTGTTACCTTCTTCTGCAAAAACTGCTTGCAACTCTGATTTTTCTATTTCTTCTTTGGGCAAATTGCCTATGTATAGGCGAATGGACATGTATGTTCCTCCAATATAGTTAGATGAAGATGAGCGGGTTTAAAACAAAAACTTGGTTTTATAGATGATACACGGATGCAATTAACGTTCCAGGCTTAGTAAACCATCTTTTTACTCCAAACTGTCAATCTTTACAATACAGTTTTTCACCAAGCTGATTTTTTTTAGACTAAAGCGCACCCTCGAAAGCGTAAACACCTTAGTCCCAAAAATTATAAATTCTGCATTATACTTCTTGCAAAAAAAACTTATTCAATGCTCTCTTATTATGAAGATTTAAACACCATTCCCTACAATATCATGCTATTCTGGGCACTGCTAGTTCAGTACATACATTTCTAGCCCAGTCTTGAATGCATAGTAACATAAAATACATTTTTTTTCCTGAAGCAAACCCCTACAAGAAACAAAAACCAGCCAGGGGCTGGTTTATTTCCTGCTGTGTTGGAAGGACGTTTGGGGGGGAGATAATAGCGCAAGCAGCCTTATACATAAGCTAAGTTTGAAGCCTTGTCTTCGGGGTTGCATTGCTTCTTGTAAATAAATGTAACACTTTTTGTAATTTTTCGCAACTTTTGTTTACCTCAGCCCTTCGGGCAAA
>DESS01000072.1:3760-6847 GCA_002361335.1 Richelia sp. UBA3308 | reverse complement strand
AAAAAGTAAAAAGTAAAAAGTAATAAATATTGCCCGCTATTTTGGTAATAAGCCTCGTCTTTTAAAGACGAATAAAAATCAAATTATCATTATTTGAATCCTCTACCCTTTAGGGAGAGGTACTACTTCTTACTTCTTAGTTCTTAGTTCTTACTTGTGAAATTCTGTGGGATTTAGTCCCGTTGGATTTCAAAGTTCTTTGGTTAAATGATTGTTAAGGGTGCCCATCAGCTAGGCTGTCAAAAGAATGTAAGCACCCCAAGCAAAAGCAGATACTGTCAAAATGGTAGACCAAATAGGATGAGGACTATTGACAATTTTGCCACTCTGAGTTTTTAAACTTTGAATATCTAGCCAAGGTGTAGCACCTCGTCGCAACCAGCCGGTAACAGAAACTGTTCTGCCGATAAAATCTTGAGGATTGGCAGATTGTCCCAACCAGGAGATGTGATGTATTTGCAGCAAAAAGCAGTCGACTAGAAGAATTAAGTCTTGTGCTAAATAGTTGCTGCAACCGCGACGGCCTAATAATTTCCCCGAAAGTTGTACGGGGGTACTATCGATGGGTAAGCTAGCTGGATTTGTCAGCAATTCTGGTAAAGATTCTGAGGTTTGTAGGGTGTCGGTTTTGATATTAGCGAACAAGGAATTCATTCTGATTAAATTACCGATGCTAAAGCCGATAACTATAAAACCTGTAACGAATTGCCAATCATCATATATCCACTTGAGGTTAATTAAATGCATGGCAAATAATACTTGCCAAGCCAGCCAGAAAAATAAGGCAAATATTCCACCAACCGAAATACCTAAAAAAGGAGCAATTTGTAATAAAAATAACTGACGCTTCAACTTTAAAGACTGCTGACTTTCCAGGTTTAATTCTGGCTCAAGCTGCCAGTAGCGGGCTATTTCACATAATCTTTGTAAACGTTCGCCCATCAAGGGATGAGTGTTATTAATTACAAACCATTGGCGGTAAGGATTAAGATAATCCCACATTAACAACGATTCAAAGGTGGTGGTGGGAGCCATACTACCCAACCATAAACTTTGTTTATAACTAACTGGTATTAATAAAGTTAAACTTTCCAATTCCCAAGGAGTTTGTTCTTCCTTGGCGATATCGTTAGCAGTACCAATAGCAATTTTAAGTAAAGCACGAATCAATGCATTGGGGTTTCCGGTGACTTCTGCAGCAATTCTATCGCTTAAATAAATTCTTGTTTGGGATAACCACAAACCAGTTCCTCTAAGCAAACACCAAATTCCATAAACGCCATTGCCGATAATTCCTAAAATTGTTCGTCCAATTCGCCCTTGAATTTTATCGGCTTGTTGAGAAATCTGTTGATATAGTTGATAAACTCCAATTGCGATCGCCATCATTAAAGACATAAATGCACAATGTATAGAAGCAATTTGTCCCAATTGAAAAGCAATAATTGTAGCTATTTCATCCGCAGCTAGTTGTTGCAAAAGTCCCTGACTAACTACAATCCGAGCAGTGCGGGGTAAATGACCAAAAGTAAATGCAATTGGTGCTCTTATCGGTAAAATTCCCAATTTTGGTAAGCGCCAGCCACGGGGTTGACAGTAGCGTTGCAATACTCGCACTGCTTCGGGAGAATATGTATTTAAAGTATCTCTTTCTAAAGTTTTTTTTCTGTAAATACTACATAGCAGGCAGTCAAATAACCACGGCGAAACAGTTAGTAATATAAAAAATATACCCAGTAGTAAAAAAATGGGATTATTGTATAAAAACTGCATGGGTTCTAAAAATGGCAGCGCAACTAAAATATCGTTGATTAATTCCATTACTAGCTGCACGAGTCCCCGCACCACCCAAAATAAAGCAATGAAGCTTCCAACCCCCAGCAATCGTAAGGGAAGAGTCGCGATCAACTTTTGTTTTGGTAGGGGTTGCCATGCCTTCGCCCTTCTTCCTAACCGCCAATGAATATTTGAATGAATATTGTACCCTTTGTTTTTTACTTTATTTACGGGTACTATTTCACCCCCACGAGGTTTTGTTTTCCTTTGTGAGGGAGTTTCCTCGTAGGGAGAAGTTGCTATGGCATTGGAAGTAAAAAATGATGGAGGTGGTGGAGGGGTAGATAAGGAAATAAATTCTGATTCTACTTCTTGTGCTTCGTCTTCTGGGGATTCAAAGGCAACAAAGGCCGTTGAGTTGAATTCTCTGTTTTTATTGCCATACTGTTTCTTAAGTTCCTTTAAAGACTTTTGGGCCCACTGTTTAATCTGAGAACGATCGCTTTGAGTCAGAGGCTCACACATGGCGATCGCCATTTCAATTTCGCCGCTTTTAGAATAAGCTACTACTAAGGCAACTTTGGCTTGTAAACTCTTATTGATATCATGATCTTTAGCTAAAACATCTTCTAAAATGATTTTTGCCCTATGGTAATCTTCTTGTTTAAGGGCAGCTAAGCCAGCCTTTAAAGATGGTTTGGAATATGAAGACATAGATATTCTCTTAAATATTTTCTTAAATATTGTGTTACCAAGGTATGCACGAAAGTACTTACATTATTGGTTTAAACCGTATGTTGAGCGAAGAGCCTTTATTTGGAACAAGGTTGGAATTGCGATGGGGTATGATGCCCAACCCATTCACGGGGGCGTGCGGCGCATCAAACACCAGGGCTTAGGGTGGGGAATTCTACCCATATGTTTAAGTTAAAGTTTGTAAATGTATGCCGCGAAAAAAATGTGAAAAAAAATTATCTTATTACAGCATTTTCGATTTAAATAAAACAGAATTTACTTAAAGTGTCACAATCGATGATTGGTGTGGACACCACAAGCCTTATTATTACCTTGAGAATTTATCTTCTGTGTCACGTATTCTACAAGAAAAATGTGCCAGTTGCCGCCATTCCTATAAAATAGAGATTATACCCGAAACTTTTGTAGTACCGAGAACAAGGCGTTTTCAAGCATGTTTAAACGCCTATCCTATACTACCTATTACCTTGATTTTGACTTTTTCACCTGGGACACTGCCTGTTTTGACTAGTCGATTTCATTAATTCTGACGGCTTCTAGAGACGCAAGGGTATC
>DESS01000072.1:0-3722 GCA_002361335.1 Richelia sp. UBA3308 | reverse complement strand
GGGAAAAACGAACCAGTCAAAACTAATGAAAAAGACTACTACTTACAATTAAGAACTTGATTGGTGTCCAGATACAGGAGCGATCGCATTTAATGTCAATTCTGGATGATCTTGCCTTAATTGTTGAGTATTCCATTCATTGCGGAATAGTAACACAGGTCTTCCCATGCTGTCTTTCATGGTAGTAGTGTTGAATAAACGTCCTACTTTTTCCAAGGCTTCCCAACCGCCTTCTACCCAACGAGCTACGCTATAAGGCAAATAATCCAAACGAGTTTCCACACCATACTCGTTTTCTAAACGGTACTGTACCACTTCTAACTGTAACTGACCGACTGCTGCCAAAACTGGGTCGCGTTTGGATTCATCCACAGAATACATAATTTGCACCGCTCCTTCTTCCCGCAATTCCGTTACACCTTTCTGAAATTGCTTAAATTTTGAAGGATTGGGATTTCTGAGAATGGCAAATAATTCTGGTGAAAAATAAGGAATACCCTCATATTCTAATTTTTTACCAGTGTAAATTGTATCGCCAATTGCAAAAACACCGGGATTATTCAAACCGATAACATCCCCCGGATAAGCTTCATCAATAGATGCTCGTTCTTGAGCAAACAGTTTTTGCGGACGGGATAAACGCACATTTTTTCCAGTACGGGCATGATTTACTGTCATATCCTTTTCAAAGCGACCCGTACATACACGTATAAATGCTACGCGATCGCGATGTTTGGGGTCCATATTTGCTTGCAATTTGAATACGAAACCGGAAAAATCTGGGTAAGTGGGGGGAACTTCGCCTAAATTACTGACGTGAGGACCAGGTTTGAGAGCGTATTGCAGAAAATTCTTCAGGAATAATTCTACACCAAAATTAGTCATTGCCGACCCGAAAAAGACTGGAGTCATTTTACCTTGATGTATCAAGTCTATATCTAATTCGGGTCCCACCCCATCCAAAAGTTCGATATCATTTTTAAGTTGATAATAAAGGTCTTGTTCCAAAAGTTCTTCTATTTTGGCATCCCCTAAATCAACTATGGTATTTGCAGCTTCTTTGCTACCGTGAGCACTTCTTTCAAACAAATGTATTTGTTGCTCTTGACGATCGAATACCCCCTTAAAGCGATCGCCCATACCAATAGGCCAGTTTACCGCATAAGTTTGTAAATTTAATTCTTGCTCAATTTCATCTAAAAGTTCTAGCGCTTCTCTTCCGGGACGGTCAAGTTTATTTACAAAAGTAAAAATTGGAATACCCCGTAATTTACAAACTTCAAATAATTTTCGCGTCTGGGGTTCCAAACCTTTTGCTACGTCAATTAACATTACTGCATTATCGGCAGCGCTGAGAGTCCGATAGGTATCTTCACTAAAATCTTGGTGTCCGGGAGTATCTAATAAATTAATTTGACAATTTTTGTACTCGAACTGCAAAACCGTTGAAGTAATAGAAATACCCCGTTGCTGTTCCATTGCCATCCAGTCAGAAGTAGCTTTACGCTGTGCCCTTCTGGCTTTTACTGACCCTGCCTCGTGAATTGCACCTCCGTACAATAGTAATTTTTCAGTCAGAGTAGTTTTACCAGCATCGGGGTGAGAAATAATGGCAAAATTGCGACGGCGTTCAACTTCTTCGTAAATTTCTTTCTCAAGTTCAGTTGACATAAGGTATTTGTTTGATTGTATTCTAACTAAAATAATTGTTTTCCGGTTAAGTGTAAGTCTTTTGATTTTAAGACAACCAAAGACCTTAATAGGTTCGTTGTATAATCCAAAAGCTCAATATCAGGGGAGGAAAAATGTACGATACGGACACCAGAAAGCTTTTATCGGCAATATCTCACGGAGCTATTTTTTTAAGTTCTACAGTGATATCTATTGCCGTTCCCATTTTTATACTTTTTAACACTCAAGATCCAGTTGTGAAGGGAAACGCTAGAGAAGCAATCAATTTCCATTTAAATGTTTGGCTGTGTGGATTTATTATCGGAGTCTTGGTTTGGCTTACTCTGGGTTTACTGCTACCTTTAGGAGGCCTATGGTTTATTGTCCATTGGGCACTGACTATTTGGGCACTTTTTAATGTTCTCGGAGACGCGGACAAACCTTTTCGCTATCCTTTCATATTCAGAGTTGTTTAGCAAAACACTTTAGTACCGCCCTTGCCTTCGTCAAAAGTATCAAGGTATCAAGGTAATAAGTATTATCTTTTCTAGCTTTGACACTTTATAAGTGGTTGCGCCCTTTCCGCCGCGATGTACTAGTAAATATTGGACATAGATATTCTTTTTTTCAGTAGCTTAAAAGTTTACGATACAAACTTTTCACTTGCATGCCTCACACTTTATTTTCTTACATTCGTTACTTTTGCTACTAAAAAAGTTCAGTATTTATAAAGTAATGCCTTCTGTGTTTGCAAAAAATATTCTTTCTCCACCCAAAATGTGGGAAGTTATTTTCAGCTACAATACATAAAAACTGATATTTAGCAAGCAAAAAATGAACATTATTAACATCAAGACCTTGCCGGATTTAAAAGTTTAATTGTTGCTGCTAACATGCTTGACTTCGCTTACTCTACATCAAATTTTTGTATCAATTTGTATCAAATTTAAATATATAATTATATATAATAATCTTATTTTTGATTTATTTTACAGCATATTTCATCCTTATAAGGTATATTTGGACGGGGCTTGGGATGCTGGTACCACAAGAGTTTTACAAAATTTATCTGCAAAATTATGTATTTATGTACTAATTTTATTAAAGTTAATCATCTAGTCAATAATTTACATAACTATACTATATTTTGTAAGATTACAAATTATTAAAAATAGTTGACTAAATAATTATCCAGGTTGATTAAAATGATTAGATATATATACACAATTATTTAAATAATATTTTCATAAATAGCTTTTTCGACGTTTAATAAAATATATATACAGCTAGCGGTAAAATACAAAATTGCCCTACAGCTTTACACAGAGTAGGGCATAGGACAGTTAAGCGCTTTTTTAAGTGTGTCCTTTTGAAGTTAAACTTTGCCCTCAATTTGTGACGCTTTCAATTTTGTCCATAATTTGTCCATAAAAATTTACCAGTTGCTGCTTACAATGTTTCCGGCGAATACTCCATGATTAAAGCCGCAGCGCTCAATGGTTGGATTGATGAACAACGTGTAGTACTTGAAACTCTAATTAGCTTTAAACGCGCTGGTGCCGATTTGATTTTAACTTACCATGCTAAAGATGCTGCGCGATGATTAGCATAAGTTAGCAAAAGGAAAAATCCCCATCGTAAAACACCCGCAGATTGTAGGGTGTGTTAGATCCACGACAATCCATCTGTCAAAAAATATAATTTTAATACATCTAAGGCACCAAGGGTTATTGGTGCGTTACGGCAAATAAGCAGGCTATTATTTTTCCATCGAATTCTAAAAAGCCGTAACACACCCTACCTTAAAATTATTTTATAAACACCCTCTAAGCCTGGGGCTACATTTAGGAAGCATACAGAAAGGCAGGCTTCCTAAATGTAGCAAAATCGGGATATATCTATTAATTATTCGATATTACAACATCTGGAAACTTTAATTTAAAGTCATATCCTGCATTAACTTCCAATACAGCTACTTTATTTATTTGTAAAAGCAGTTTAGCGAAACTAACTTTTATCCTCTGCCGAACTGATACTTTTAACCCGGACAA
>DESS01000073.1:9143-15944 GCA_002361335.1 Richelia sp. UBA3308 | reverse complement strand
AATTAGCCGGACTTGATATGATTTACAGCACTTTGCTTTTATTTTGATTACAGTACTATATTTTCCGCCCTCTTGTGGTACGGGCATCCCTGCCCGTACTAAATCCACCAAAAATCTTTGTATTCCACTCAACCGAAAACCGCTATATTTTAAAACTCTTGTGGTACGGGCATCCCTGCCCGTCTAAATTTACCTCATAAAGATTAGTTTGAAAAAAATGCCTTTAAAAAAATGCCATTTCCCAAAAGTCTTTTTCTTTTGTGCTAATCTCTAAAAAAACTGATTCGGCTTGAAATTGTGCATCTTGAGAACTTTTTGACATCGCTTCATCAGCAAGTTGTTCTAAAAGTTTAACGTACTCGGTGAAATTTGGATTACCCCAGCGATCGGCGAATTCTGTATAAGGTTGTGGCATAATTCCTGGTAACTGCCAAGCTTGATTATAAGCAAGTTCAATCGCCCATAAAGCAGTCACTTGTACGGCATATGGCATATCACTCACCATTTCCAGATAATTACAATATTGCCTACAAGCAGGTTGGGGCTTAGTTTCCAAGTTAAGTTGTCGTGAAGTTGCTTTGTCTTTAAACCAATTTAGTTCATCTTTAAGAGCGCTCAAACCACCTAAAATGACATCAAAATGATCGGTGGGAGCATTAGCTAAGACTCGTGCAACAAAACGAGTAAATTCAACGACAAATAAATAATCCTGCACAAGCCAAGTGTTAAATTGACTGTGCTGAATTGTTCCTGAGTGACACTGTTGAAGAAATGGATGCACTGTTGCACCCAACCAAGCTTGGGAATATTTTTCTAGAAGTTGAGAACAAGTTATAGTCATTTGGCGTTATCAGTTATCAGTTATCAAGTACCCCATCGATAATTGTGTGAATTTTACAAAATATCAAATTGACAAAATAAATATCATAAGTAGGTCAGCAAGAAAAATTATAGTTTAGATCAGGCTGTCTTGCTGTCTTGCTGTCATGCAAGAGGTATAAGGTTTTGACCTTAATTCACTTTTCTTAACATAGTGATATTTTTTTTTGCGCCAACTTACTTATCTTTTCCGCTAGCTTTGGTTTTATAAGAAAATAATCAAAAAAAATCTGCGTCCCTTTGCCTGTACCTCCGCGCTCCTCTGCGTTCAAATATATACAACATATTTCATTTTATTAGGTACATTTAGACGGGCAGGGATGCCCGTACCACAAGAGTTCTAAAATATAGTACTGTACTCAAAATAAAAACGAGCGTGCTGCAATACTAATGTAAACCGATTTGATATCAATTCTTCACACAACTACTTTATTTTCAACCTTCGCCACTTCCAACATAGTCTTCAACACAGAATCTGGATTCAAACTAATCGAATCAATTCCTTCCTCAACCAAAAACTGAGCAAATTCCGGATAATCACTAGGTGCTTGTCCACAAATACCAATTTTACGGTTATGCTTTTTCACAGTTTGGATAGCTAACTTCACCATCCTTTTAACACCTTCACTACGCTCGTCAAATAACCGCGATACTAATGAAGAATCTCTATCCAAACCCAAAGTTAACTGAGTTAAATCATTAGAACCAATAGAAAAACCATCAAAAATTTGAGCAAACTCCTCCGCCATTATCACATTATTAGGCAACTCGCACATCACATAAACTTGTAAACCATTAACACCCTGCTGCAAGCCATTTTTCGCCATTTCTTCTAATACCAAACGCCCTTCATCGGGAGTACGACAAAAAGGAATCATGGGAATCAAATTAGTCAAACCCATCTCTTCCCGTACCCGCTTAATAGCTGCACACTCCAATGCAAAACCTTCACGATAACGTTCGTCATAATAACGCGATGCACCTCGCCAACCCAACATGGGATTTTCTTCATTGGGTTCAAATTGTCTTCCTCCCAACAAATTCGCATATTCATTACTTTTAAAATCCGACATTCTGACTATTACCGGCTTTGGATAAAACGCCGCTGTAATCCTAGAAATTCCTCGAGCTAATTTATCGACAAAAAATGCCGGTTTTTCATCATAAAGCGCAGTTATTTGGGCAATTTTTTCCTTGACAAACTGATCTTTTAACTGATCAAAATAAAGTAACGCCATCGGATGAATTTGGATGTGATTGGCAATAATAAACTCAGTGCGCGCCAACCCCACTCCATCATTAGGAATAGCAGATAAACGAAATGCTTCTTGAGGATTCCCTACATTCATTAAAATTTGGGTGCGAGTACGCGGTAAATCTTCTAACTGCACTTCTTCAACTTCAAAAGGTAATAATCCTTGATAAACCTTACCCTCTTCCCCTTCCGCACAAGAAACCGTTATCTCCTGAGAAGTTTTCAAAACCTCAGTGGCATTATCGCATCCCACAATTGCCGGTAAACCTAACTCTCGCGCAATAATTGCCGAATGACAAGTTCTTCCCCCCGAATTAGTAACGATCGCACTTGCTTTTTTCATAATCGGTTCCCAATCGGGGTCTGTTCTATCTGTTACCAGTATTTCCCCCGGTTGAAATTGTTCGATCTTATTCACATCCACAATTACCCGTGCCTTTCCCTGACTGATGGCTTCCCCTACAGCACGGCCGATGACAAGGGGATGGGAAGATGGGGAGAAGTTCCCATTCTCCTTGTCTCCTTGTCTCCTTGTCTCTACAAACTTATAACTACGTAGAACATTACTCACCTTCTGTGACTGTACCGTTTCCGGACGAGCTTGGACAATAAATAATTCATTGGTAATACCATCTTTCGCCCATTCAATATCCATCGGCGTGTATTTACCGTGAACGTGAGAATAATGATCTTCTATCAAACAAGCCCAACGCCCTAACTGTAATATTTCTTCATCTTCTAAAGCAAATTTATCTCTTTCGATGGAAGACACGGGCACATTTTTGACATTTTTTGAGCCGTCATCATAAATCATTTTGACTTCTTTACTACCCAATCTCTTATCAAGAATTGGACGATATCCTGATATCAAAGTTGGTTTAAAAACATGATATTCATCGGGATTTACGGCACCTTGAACTACATTTTCTCCCAAACCATAAGCTGCTGTAATCAAAGCCGCATCTTTAAAGCCGCTTTCGGTTTCAATGGAAAACATAACTCCCGAAGTAGCTAAATCCGAACGTACCATTTTTTGCACTCCTACCGCCAACGCCACATCAAAATGATCGAAGCCTTTGGTATGGCGATAGGAAATTGCTCTATCTGTAAATAGGGAAGCAAAACAACGATGAGTCGCTGCCAATACCTCTTCAACAGTAGTGACGTTGAGGTAAGTTTCTTGCTGCCCTGCAAAACTCGCATCTGGTAAATCTTCAGCCGTGGCACTAGAGCGCACCGCCACATCGGTATCGGCATTATAACGTTCGCACAATTTGTGATATGCCGTGGTGATCGCACTCCTAAATTCAGTGGGGAATGGGGTATGCAGCAACAACTTCCGCGCTTTCCTTCCTCGGCTACGTAAGTTTTGTAAATTCTCTACATCTAAATCGGCAAAAAGATTTCGCAGCTTTTCTTCTAACCCTGCTGACTCAATAAAATAACGATAAGCATAGGCAGTGGTAGCAAAACCATTAGGAACATTAACACCGAACTGAGTTAACTGTCCAATCATTTCGCCTAAAGACGCATTTTTACCACCAACTACAGGAATGTCACTAATGCCAATTTGATCGAACCACAACACAAGTGCTTCTTCCTTGGAGGATTCGCGAGTACTGTTGTTAGCTACTTTATCCATAACTATTTGCCTCCCCTGCCCAGATGCATAACTATTTATCACTTGCACTTATATCGCTTCTTATGTTCGCTTGTAACAAGTGCTGTTCTCAAGATTTGCAACTACCTTAACAAAAAAATCAGGTTTAAAGTATTCGGGGGGTGTTAAAGGTTAATTAAGGCTAATAGTAGGCTTGTTCTATGTTAATTTTGCGATCGTAAATACAACCAAAAGCTTGACTTGATCGTTATGATCAAGTATGATTTACAACTACACTAAATAAATTTATTTTCTCTACTAATCTGATAAAGACATTACTCTACAAAAAAAATACAGCACTTCCTAAATATCCTTCGCCACACTCGAACCGTTAATGTTAGAAATGGCTACTTCCAGGAAGTGCTGATATAAAAGCTGTCTAAAACCGCTTTTACCTCTATAGCTGATGCAAAAATAAGAAGTTTGGACGGAATTTTTACAGATTAAAAACAGAGACTTTCTCCCAATCAAACATTGAATATTATCTTATCAAATTCAAGCACCCACAATATACTCCCGTTCCAAAACATCTATCACCCGCGTGCTTAAATTAGTCGTTTTCCCATACTTCCCTACCAATTAAATCCGCTATGCGATCGCGTAGCAGAAATTCACATTTTTCTAATTCGCATTCGATGCAAACCCACTCTCTCGCCGGTATGTACTGACACAACGTATATATAGGCTGTTGTCGGCTGACTAATCCTTTTTGAACTAATCGCCGCGCTTCATCCTGAATCACGTCTAAAGAGTAATTGATAGAAGGCACCGTATTCACACTCATAATTACCACTCGCTATGTTACACGTAAGGATTATTCCCAAAATTTACTCGAAACGAACATGGTCATCAACCAATTCGCTGCTATTTTTTTGTAATTTGCTATACGGAACTATTTTCATTTTGACGCTATCAAACCTCAAAAAATATAAAGATATGTTAAATATGTCATATTTTTATGACATATTCTTTATGCTAATTAAATAATCATGCCTAATGTAGCATATACAACCCATTATTTAAGTATTGTCCCCAAGGTTTGATGAAAAAACGATTAAACGGTTCCGAAGCAAATGAAATCAATAAAATGAGAGGATTTTTAGATTTTTAAATCGCCTGATAGCTTGAATGGTTTACCTATAGCAATGATTAATTTTAAATTCATTTATTCGTAGGGAAGCAAAAAAATATCCTTCAGAAGAAAACTGTATAAACTATAGCCTTACATAAAAATTAAGGTACACCACAAAAGCTGGAGATTTACCTAATGTTAATAATTTCTTAAACAGATTCCTAATTGCTTAGTTAATTAAGACACTATCCCAAACAAAAACTTTTCAGTTCGATAGCTGTAGCTTCGTGAGATAGTGATACTACCGGTTGAGCATTGTAAGATTGATTATTCATTAATTTCAGCTATAGTTATTTTCTACGTAAACAGTGTAATCAATTGATAATTCATGTTTAATATATCACAAATTATCCTTTTCTAAAATCCGATCTATTTACGTAAATTATTGGTTGCCAAAATATTAACTTTAGTAAAGTAGATAAAATTTCCTGATTATAGGGGTATAGAACAATGTATGATAATAGTTTTTAGAAACAAGGGAATAAAAGTCAGGGTTCTCTAATGAGCATCACGAGTATGTAATCGAAACAA
The DNA here is from genome assembly GCA_002361335.1 of Richelia sp. UBA3308. Lineage (GTDB taxonomy): Bacteria > Cyanobacteriota > Cyanobacteriia > Cyanobacteriales > Nostocaceae > Rivularia. The sequence continues at coordinate 10,487 of DESS01000073.1, read as the reverse complement.
TATCCCAGATTCATTGCTGTGATTGGTGTAAAGACGACTAAATAAGATGAGGGGCTAAGCCCCACAAGCGCGGTGAAGATTTTTGGTAATAACAAGGTTGATTACTCCTTTAAGGGGCGTATCGCCACGTGCTAGGCTCGATTAACATGCATCCCCACTAAATCTTTACTATTCCCCCCCATAACGGAAAAAAGACGCAACAGGGGTTGCGCCTGATTATATGTTTGGCTAAGTTTGGATCAATAATTAGTAATCGCCATGCTTTTGGGTAGTAGATGTAATCTAGATATAATGGTATTGATAAATTCTACAACTCCATATCTTTGTCAGTTTCTTGTGTTTGTTGATTTTTAATCTGGTTTAATAGGGATAGTACTCTATTCCCTCTTTCAATTGAACGGTCTTCCAGGAAAAGTACTTCTGGGGTACGACGTAAACGGACTCTAGAACCAAGCTCGCTGCGAATATAACCAGTCGCTGACTTTAAACCAGCCATGGTTTCTTTTCTGGCTTCATCCGTACCATAAATTGAAACGTAGATTTTAGCGTGTTGTAAATCGCCAGAAACATCTACATCAGTCACGCTAACCATCCCCGTACCTACTCGGTCATCTTTAATACCATTGAGTAACATTAAGCTAACTTCCCGTTTAATTAGTTCAGCAACGCGGGAAACGCGGCGATTAGTAGCCATAAAAATAGCCTCCTCACAGAGGTTTTACTACAAAAAATTCGGCTTGCCTTAAGGCGGGGGGTTTAACCCCCATCCGAGGCCTACTAGACTGGCATTGTACTTAAACCAAGCATTGCACGCAGGGTAAAAGAAACAAAAACGAGAATCCCTACTATCATTCCTAAAAAAGCAATCAAGGTGATAGGGCGCTTGAATACTGGTGCTAACCAGCCAAAGGCATTGACAAATACACCCAATAAGGTAGTTAGGAAATAGCGGGGGTAGCGAAAGACGTTATCCCAAAAACCATCAAACATCTTTTTTTTAGAGCGTTTTGTTATAAATTGTAGGTTTTGTGATGTACTTACTCAAATAAATTGTAATCTAATAGGAAGCGATCGATCGCTGATTTCATATAAAATCATACGCTTTGTCAATTTCCCATAGGAATGTAGATAAATCTTAGGAGTGAATCTGCTTCCTTGAAGATTTTCAATTTCTGAGTTAGTTGAAACTGTCTTGCTTCAAACTTAATTCTAAAATCTTAACTCTAAAATCTTATATCCAATTGGTTGAAATTGACCTCATATTTTTACAGTCTCGGGAGACGGAGATAATCTTGATTGATATGTGGAATAATTACTTCTGCTTAAACGAAGGTTTGAGCGGAA
>DESS01000073.1:0-9078 GCA_002361335.1 Richelia sp. UBA3308 | reverse complement strand
GCCCAACCCAATTCGTCCACCGTCTTGTGCCGCTTGTTTTAAACCCATATGTTTAGTTAAATTAAATCTAAAATCTAAAATCTAAAATCTAAAATTGCTTTATACATTGTTACTGCTATGGCACTGAATTTATATTGTAGTGAAATTGTAGTCAGTGTTACTGTTAGCGAAAAAAACAATTAAAAAAAATTTAATGTGATGTTGCCGAATTAATACTTGGATAAGATTATTTAGTAATGATTTAGTTAAAATTTTAACGGAGATCAAGTTAACTAAAAATCGAAAAATTATCAAAGGACTTTAATGAATGTACTAGTTATAGTAGAGCCTCCTGATTTATCCCCTAACAAACCAACAAATTATAACACGCTTAGCAAATATGTTTAGCAAGTATTTATTATTCATTTGTAGAGGATATTTGGAGTATTTTCACTTTTTGAGTGCAAAGAAATCATCTATCGTAACTGTAAGTTCTTGCAATGGTCCGAGATAAACCGTGAATTGGTAGATGTGATTAATTTGTGTCATTAACCTAGTTGAATTTCAGTATTACCGTTACGAATAGACCATGCTAATTCTAACAATTTAGTCCAGCGCTTTTGTAGTTGTTTTGGAGTACACTTAAGTTCTTTTGCAATTGCCTGGTCGTTTTGTTTGGCACTTTTCAACTGTAACATTTGACGTTGTTGTTCGGAAAGTTGTGCAACAAATGCTTCCCATTGAGTGGAAGACATTCCTAATTTTTGTTCCAAACTTGCACCCAACCATTGGTGTACTAATTGCCAATTATGAGTACGTGCAAACTTTTCTACATGGTATTTAAAACGCTGTTGTAGATAGTCACGCTGACGACTAGTAAGACCTAAAATTTTATCGATTTCTGGGGCGCTCAAATCTTGCAGTTTCAAGCATAAGTAATCTACACAATCATTTTGACCTTGAGATTGTAGATAATTTACTAACTCAGAAACAACTCTATCGCGTTCAGCTTCTTCTGCTGGATCGAAATTCGATTGTGCAACCATTTGCGATCGCACTTGTTGAACAGCGGAATTGCGCTGGTAAGCCTCTGCATCTTCGGATTTAGCAGATTCTAATGCCATTTCCATATCGACGGTAGTTTCTTGAGGTAAACGGCGGCTAAAGCCTTGAGCGCGGAGTATGATTAACTGTTGGTTGGCATTACCTGGTAGAGAAATGCGACGTTTAGCATACTGTTCGGTAAATGCCATGTACTCTGCTAATTGCAAGCGAGTCTTGGGAGTGTAATCTTGGGGTAATTCGTTTTCCCGACGAAAGGCTTTGATCGCTTCGATATAAAATGCTTGGAGAAAATCTTCAATCAAGTTGTAACGTGCATCAAAACCTAACTGACAACCAGGAAGACTGATGTGCCGGTAAACCATCGAACCAAGAGTACTATGTAATTCTACTCTGCCGCGTCTGGAACCTAGTTGATAATAGTGCAAGCACTTTTGCAAACGATGCCGCGCTAAACTAAATAACCAAGATTTAATTTGTCCAGATTTTTGAATGCGGTAGCTTTTGGAACAAATACGTTCTACTTCTTTAGCTATGCGTATGGCGACTACTTGAATAGTTGCAGGAGTAGCTTTAACCTGAGATTGTAACTCTTGACTTATCTGTTGAATTAGTGCATTGATGGTATCCTGGGATTGTACATTTGCAGTTTCTTTTTCAACAGCAGATGTAGAGGAAGGTAGATTAGCAAGGTTTGTTTTCATGATTTTTTAGGAGTGGTACTGCACCGTAACTACATAGGTCGGTGAGTGTGTTAAGAGGCGCTAGTCTTGAAGCTTTATCTATCAAGAGTCGCCATCAGCACTGCTCACATTTATGAATGTAAGAAATATCCGTAAGTTCCGGATATGCAAATGTGTCGCTTTCTTCGTATTTCTTCAAAAAGCGACTGTCACACTCATAAGTATAAATACTCAAAATCTTCTGAAAACTTCATTATATAAAGTTTTGCGGCTTAGTACCCCTAGGCCGTTTTTAGCTTGAAGAGTGTGACAATTTTGAAATTGGAGTATCAAAATTAGTTGAAGCCAGGAAACCAAACAGCAAGGATATTTTAATTTCCATAAAGAATAAAGCCACTGCGTACAAAAATAACGTTTTGTAACATTGAATACAGTCGCTTTTATCTAAATTTGCTTACATATCGCCGTTAATCATTTCTAAGTGCTCACTATCCCCTCCTCTTATATCCAAGCTGCGGCTTCTTCCCAACCCAACCCCTGACGCACAATCATTGGTTGCTCTTCAGTCAAATCCACAATAGTAGAGACTTGATAAATAGGTTCTGTGCCTGTATCTATAATTACATCTACTAAACCTTCCATCCGGTCAAATAACTCTATTCGCGATAATACTTGTTGTTGTGCCCATGATTCTTCATCGTCAATTTCTAAAGGGGGTATATGTGCCGAAGTTGAAATAATCGGGTTTCCCAAAGCTTCTAATAAGGCCAAACAAACGGTATTTCGTGGTACTCTAATTCCAGTAGTTTTACGTTTTGGGTTTTGTACCAATCGCGGTACTAATTTAGTCGCGGGCAACAAAAATGTGTAAGTACCAGGAATCAGGTGCTTCATAATTCGATAAGCTGCATTACTGACAAAAGCATAAGTAGCCACATTAGAAAGAGAAGGACATAAAAATGTCAGTGGTTTATCATTTTTGTGCTGCTTTATGTGCCGTACTCGTTGTATGGCTGACTTAACGTTCAAATCGCAACCTATTGCGTAAACTGTATCTGTAGGGTAAAGCATGACTGCGCCATTTTGTAGCGCTGCTTTTATTTCTTCTATTCGACGAAATTGCGGGTTATCGGGATGAATAGTAAAAATTTTTGCCATAAGATAAAAATTGCAATATCTAATAAGTTAATTCAAAAATAAAAACTCAAAATCAATTTTTATTTCTTAAATTCTAATTTTATTTTAAAACTTTGATAACTGATAATTGGTAACTGATACTGTAATTATGAGTAAGATTGTTTATTTTCAATGTCCCACTGGAATTTCTGGTGATATGTGTTTGGCTGCTTTGATAAGCTTGGGGGTAAGTGTTGAATATTTAGTTGAAAATCTCAACAAGTTAGGAATTGAACAAGAGTATAAGTTATGGACTGAACTTGTTAACCGTAATTTAATGGAAGCAACAAAAGTTCATATAAATTTAATTAAAAATCATCACCATCACCATAGCGATGGCCATGATGGACGACATTTACCAGAAATTGAGCAAATTATCGAAAAAGCTGATTTACCCCAAAGAGTAGAAACTTGGAGTTTGGCAATATTTCGACAGTTAGCAGTTGCAGAAGGCAAAGTACATGGTATAGCTCCAGAAAAGGTTCATTTTCACGAAGTAGGTGCTGTGGATGCAATTGTGGATATTGTCGGTACTTGTTTGAGTTTGGATTGGTTAGGTATTGACAGTAATAACGAAGGACTACCTTTACTTTACTGTTCCAAGCTGCCTATTGGGGGAGGAATTGTACGCGCTGCACATGGGATAATCACCGTACCGGTACCAGCGGTATTAAAATTATGGGAAATGCGAAAATGTCCTGTTTACAGCAACGGTATTGAAAAAGAATTAGTTACACCAACGGGTGCAGCAATTGTAACAACCCTTGCGACTTCCTTCGGTTCGCCACCGGATATGATTCTGGAAAAAGTAGGAATGGGCGCAGGTAATTTAGATTTACCGATAGCCAATATTTTACGTGTTTGGTTAGGGGAAACGCTAAAGTCAGAAAAAGATATTAATCGGAAAATTACTCTCCAACAAACTAATTGGGATCGCGACGATAAAAATAAGCGATTTCATAAACAATTTCAAAAGGAAACTAGTCCTTATTTAGAAAATATTTCGGTTTTAGAAACACAAATAGATGATATCAGTCCTCAAGCAATTGGTTATATATTTGATGCTTTGTTTGCTGTGGGTGCATTAGACGTTTTTACCCAAGCTGTAGGAATGAAAAAATCTCGTCCAGGAATTTTATTAACTGTTATTTGTCATCCAGAAAATTTAGATGAATGTGAAACAATTTTATTTAGGGAAACGACTACATTAGGAATCCGGCGTTTAACTCAACAACGCGCCGTACTTCAAAGAGAAATCCAGGAATTAGAAACTGAATATGGCAAAGTAAGAGTGAAGGTGGCATGGAGAGGAACCGAAAAAGATAAAGCGATCGCCAATGTACATCCTGAATATGTAGACTGTGCAACATTAGCAAATAAATATGATATTCCTTGGCAAGAAATTCACAGGTTAGTATTACGAACTTGGTATCTTCAGAATCATAAAAATCAAGAAGTTTATTTGAATTCAAAATCTAAAATCTAAAATCTAAAATCTAAAATCTAAAATCTAAAATCTAAAATCTAAAATCTAAAATCTAAAAATCGGATAGGCTTTATTTATCCTACCCGAGTCCAAACTAATTAAACTTAATTAAAGTTAATAACAGTATTTTGCAAGTTGCAGGAGGTGTAGAAAAATTTTCTAAAACTCTTGTGGTACGGGCATCCCTGCCCATAAGAATCTACCGATGCTATGGATCAAATATACTGTAAATACTTTTATTAGTTAACAACTATTAGTTAACAACATCTTGGATTGTTCTTTCCACAGCATTACTAGCATCTTCAACAGCACGCTGAGTACTTAATTTCGCATCTTTAGCAGCACGTTGAGTATTTAATTTTGCATCTTCAAGGGCATTTCCGGCGCTATTAGTAAGATCACTAACTGCATCAGAAGTATCATCTTTGATATTTTCAATTGCTCTTTTAGTTCCTTTAGCAAAATCTTCGGCGCTATCTTGTGCTTCATCGACTGCATCTTGGGCGCTATATTTGATGTTTCTACCTACATCATCTAAATTGTCTGTTGCCTCATCTAAATTGCCAAGGGTATTATCTATTAACCTATCTCCTGAATCGATAGTATTTACTTTAGCGGCTTCAACATCTTTACTTCGAGGATCTACATCGCTATATCCATTCATTCCTCCTTTATAGGTAGAATCGGCGGTTTTCGCGTTTACTAAACTACAAGCTTGAGTCACAAATAGCAACATTCCTAATACAAAAGCAGTTACAATCTGCTTAATTTGAATTTTCTTCAATCCAGAAAATAATTTATTCATGGTTTACTCCTTTTTGTAGGGCATCGATTGATTTATAAATTTTAAAGAACCAAAATTAGACTTTTAATTGATTCTTTTGAATTGACTTTCGCCTTACTATTCGGCGAGTAAATAATTTTCCACTTGCATCTACCCTTGCTCAGTAAGTAACTATTACGTTTTTGAGTTGATGCAAAGTTTGATTATTAATTGTTAAGGTAACATGAAAAAAAACGGAGTTCCCTCTAACGAAAGTCTTATTTTCTGACTGCTTGAATGATATATTTCTCTTACTTTGGAGATATTTAAGCTTTAAACAATCAAATTTTATCCGATTATCTTAAACAAATATTGATGTCAATTGTATATAAATATATAGTGATTAACTGATGTTGTTTCAAATCTTTCTAAAGAATGATTTTTATGATAAAAAAATTAAACATTAAATTTAATTAAGTGTTAACTTGGGAGCGATCCATATCTTATCTGGAAAACGGTATGATATATTATTTTTCATATTTTCTATAAAAGTCTGGAAAGGTAGCGTTTATAAATTTAGAAGATTAAGGATTTATGTTCTTATTTGTATTATTAAAGATAAAGTAGTATAAATAACTATTTTCCCAATAAGAATATAAATCAAATATCACCGTAGCTATTTGGACAGATACTTCAAGTAAATATTATTCTACATATTATTTTAAATATGATTCTAAATATTATTCCTTGATCTCAATAAGAGTAAATAGAACATTAATTATAGTTAGGATGCCATCCGCGGTATTTTTTAGAGTTTACGCAAGGGGCTTGGAGATTTTAACCTCTAGAATTTAAATTTATGCTTAAGATTGCGTAAGTAGTATAGAAGTAAAAACAGAAGACGTAGATATTTTAAATTTTAAGATAAAGTTACCAGAAAAACTTGGGATTACGGCTGATTTAACATATTATCTTTTGTGTTCGTCTATCGAAGAAAAATTATTAGTAAAATTACAGAAATGATCAAGCAAGTTTTACGCTGGCTACTTTTAGGTGGAACCCTGTTGTTTTTAGCAAGTGCTTTAAGAAACAATTGGCAAGAAATCGCAGCGATTCGTATTGATGAAGTCGGATGGGCTATTTTAACAATTGCAACTGGAATAACCGTTTTAGCACACATTTGGGCTGGATGGGTATGGAGTTGGATTCTTAAGGAGTATAATAGATCAATAAGCTCTACAAAACTGATTCAAGTTTATCTTAAAACAAACATTGCGAAGTATTTACCGGGTAATGTAGGACATTACATCGGGCGAATCATGGGAGCAAAAGATTTAAGGGTTGATACTGGCGCTGCTACAATAAGTGTACTACTTGAACCTCTATTAATGACAGCAGCAGCTTTAATTGTTGTTATTTTATCTAGTCAGTTTACTTTAAGATCGGATTCTGTTGTTTTATTAATAGGAGTGATATTAGGTTTAATCGCAGTGCTTTGCGTGGTTCATCCTTTGTTTCTCAATCGTGTAATTCGTTTTGTACACCGCCTGAAACAAAAGAAATCGAAAACTGGTAATTTCAGTAGTATTTCTTTGAGTATGAATCGCTATCCATTAATACCTTTACTAGGAGAATTAGGCTTTTTATTACTACGTAGCGGGGGTTTTATCCTGACTTTATATGCTATATCCCCAATCAATTTTAGTCAATTTCCTTTGATAATAGGAGCATTTAGTTTTGCTTGGTTGTTGGGATTAGTTATTCCCGGTGCACCTGGTGGTTTAGGAGTATTTGAAACAACTGCGATCGCGCTTTTGCAGAATTTTTTTCCTACTGCACTTATCATTGCTGCTAGTGGTTTGTATCGTTTAATTAGTATTTTAGCTGAAACTGCTGCTGCTTGTCTTGCTTGGTTGGATGAGCGTCTGTTTTAATTTTTGTTTAATTGTTGTTTAATTTGTTTTTTATTTGTTTTATATATAGGAATCCTAATTGAAAATTGAAAAATACGAGCGTAGACATTAATAGAGCTGAAACCCTTTTGGAAGTCAGCATGACAGCAATACAGCCTACCCAAACAAATAATTATGGCTGTGCTACGCTGCGCCTTCCAAAAATCAAACCTGATTCCTATAATCAGGAGATTAATTATTATTTCAAGTTAATTTAAGTTGAGAAAATATTCGATAAGTATCCAAATTTTTTTCAGATTCACTGCTGTTTGAATCCTTTGGCATTTTTATCAAATTATATTCTACATTTTCTGCATAAATTGCAAAAGTTATATTAAATATTTCGATAAAATTAATCACCCACTGACACTGATCTTCTGGACAGGTTTCATAATAATTTATTATATTAGCAACACGCATTTCTAAATGACAGCGAGAATGTTTGCTAATTAGAACTATTTTAAGAAGTGCAATTACTAATGTCAGTGGATTACCTTGAGAAAGAAGTAAAACAAATAACTGGGAAGGCTGCTTTCCATTCTCAGAAGTCATACAATCAATCACTCTATTACAAGTTCTTAAGAATAAATTTTTATCAATAGTTTCTGTGTTAAAGTTTGTTTTCCAACCAAACAGCTTTTCAGATAACTGTTGTTCCAACAGCTTAATAAATCTTGGTTGGTTTACTGAATATATTAAATACTTTAAAAAGCTTTCTTTGAATTGTTTAAAATTTTGCTTGCAAGTTTGTTTGATAAATATATTGGCAATATTTTCATAACTAAATACACCTTTTCTAACCACAATTACTTTAATTAAACCTAAAACTTCATCTCCCAAAATACTTGGATTTTTATAGCGATTAGTACTTGAGGCAGAAGATTGAGAACGAGCAATATACATTGCTAACTCAAATTTAAATTTATCTTTTAGTTGTTTAGAAAGACGTTTTGCTGCTTCTTGTTGTTCTTTGGAATTATTTTTATCTGTTGACTGAGCTAATAATAAATAAGAGCTATAACGATTTGTCCAATGCAGCTTGCTTTTCTCATCGTGTCTAGTCGCAAATAACTTTAGTTCTTGGCAATCTTTACTATTAATGAAGTTTGTTAACCAAGTTCTAAAAATATTGATCTTTTTTGAATTAGTCCAACTGCTTTTGGGAGTATAACCTGTAAATAAATCAATTAATTTTTGAATATATTTATATTTTCGACTATTTTCCCAATTATTAATAAGTATATAACAAGTTCGTTTAATAGTATTGCAAAATTCGGATTCATTACTACCGATAAAAATTTGGTATATTCCAAGCTCAGCATTTGAATTGGCTGAATCTAAACAATCTATAAATAAATTCTTAAATTTTTGTAAAACTTCTTCTGGTTCCAGATTTTGAACAATTTCTATAAAAAAATTATAAACTTTTTCCTGTGCAACCTGCACATCTAATCCTCTATCATTCAAATCAAGAAGATGCTTTTTACCTTGTATACTTGTTGGTTTGCGAACAATCATGTTCTCTAAGAACCCAAAAGTCTCCTGCTGGCTATGGTTACTAGCTTATCCTTCCTAAACAGGAGCATCAATTGATTGTTCAAAACTTAAGTATTTTTTTCACATAAATTTGATAAATTTACAATTAAATGATAAAAACACGGCAAATACTTGTGTAATTACCGAAAAATTATTTGAAAAATTATACTGGATTTGACCCTATGCTTAATTAGTTCGTTTTTTTGGAATCATTTTTCTTCGCAATAATTAAAAATGTTTACAGAAATTTAACTAACTAACATGACTCAATTTTAGAAGTTGGCACAATATGATTCTAAAATTCCCCATGCACAATCGGGATTATCTTGAGTTGCTCTGGTAAAAATATGCCAACTCTTTGTATTGTGTAGGAAAATATGGCGTTGCTGCTACATAAAACCAGGACAAAGCCCGACATTACTTGACGTTTCAACGGGAGCA
>DESS01000359.1:3381-21555 GCA_002361335.1 Richelia sp. UBA3308 | reverse complement strand
CCCCTTGTCTCCTTGTCCCCTTGCTTGGGTAACCTCCTTCGATAGCCTAATATACTGCCGTAAGAAACCATTAACAAAACCAGAAAGACCAGAAAAACCGTTATCCTTAGCTAATTGAACAGTAGTATTAACAGCAGCACTAAGAGGAATTCGCGATTGAAATTGCAGTTGATATAAACCCAAATGTAAGATAGAGCGGAGCAATAAAGGTTGTTGATCGGATTTTTTTTTAGCTAATTGGTCAATAATAGCATCAAGAGTTCGCTCTCTTCTGACGCTACCGTAAACTAATTCTGTCACCAAACGGCGCTCATTATCAGGTAAATCAATTTTTCGCAACACTCTATCTAATGCTACGTCAGCATAAGCGCCTTTATGAACATCTCGCAGGGCAATTAAAGCTTGTTGACGGGGGGAAATCATTTTTAAATGTCGGTACTTGTGAAAGGGAGATGGGGTAGAAAAGTTAAGAGGAATGGAGGAACGGAGTTACCAATGCCCTATGCCCCATGCCCTATGCCCGTATCCTATGCCCAATTATAAAAAAATAATCCCCCTCATTTAAGCTTACATTCGTGAGAGGAATTATGAGCAACAATTTTTCAATTGAGTTAAGCATCAAAGCTATCAATTTCAAATTCGCAAGCCCTTGAAGTTTCTTCTACAGTAAATGGCTCAAAACTAACTAATGATAAATAAGATGGTTGTTTAATCAATTCTTTTGCTAATAGTAATCCGGCAATTGTCCAAGTTTGGTATTTTCTGGCTTGCTTACCAATTAACCTTCCTCGCTTACCATCATAATACTCAGGCCATTTATCTTCTTGAAGACGTAATTGAGCAATATTAATTGCTCTTTCTGCAACACATATTTTATTAGTTTTAATAGCTGCCGCGGTTAACATCCACATTAAAACTGGCCAATTTCCACCATTATGATATGACCAAGGAATATTCTTAGGATCGCATCCTGTTATAATTCTATATTCTTCATTTTCTAATGCAGGAAAAGTAATTTTCATCGGCATCTCTCCCACCAAATCGTTCCATTTCTTTTCAATGAGAGTAATAATGGCTTGAGATTGTTCTTCACTTGCTAAATCGGAAATAATTGCCATCAAATTACCTAAAGAAAAGAAACGAGTATCTAACTGTGATGGTCCCACATTACCTGCTAAATAACCGCCTTTTTTCGGTAGCCATTTATCTAATTCGTAATAAGGAAGCGAATCTACATATATATTAAATTGATTCACAGCCTCTTTACCATATTCTTCACCTTTGTAACGATAAATGGTATTAAGACGTTTAATATCGATCCAATAATGCTTCCGAATATGGGCACGCAAAATAGGTAAGCGATTGTCAATAGCAATTACCCAATCTTGATTACCATGACAAATTAACATTTCCCGCGCTCCACGCAATGCGGCATAAAATAAAGATTGAATTTCTAAAGGATGTCCGTAAATACCCAAACGTCTATCAATCATGCAAGCACCATCGGGAACCAACAGAGTTGGATACATATCAAAACGAGTTGCTAAACAGAGTTCCAAAATTAGCCCAATCCCTTTCTGAAACTCTGGTTTATATACCAGTGAATAATCTTTTGTCGCAACTACATAAGCACGCAATATAATCAGCCACCACAAACAAGAGTCAACAGGTGTAACCCGTGCAATCGCATGTTCGCCAAAATCCGCTTCTAAGCATTCTTCTCCATTAAGAGATACGACTTTGAAGCTAGCTGGCATTATACCTTGACCTGGTTTATAAGCATCCAACTGGTTATCTTTAGGCTGCAATTTCAAAGTTTCTTCCAGAAAATTACGGACTATATCCGTTTTTCCTTTAATCAGGAAAAGTAGAGCAGATGAAGCAAAATCTCGCACAAAACATTGGTCATAATTCAATGCATCTACACTTCCATCTAAAGCCGCTACCGTACCTACTGGACGACCTTTATAATAGATAATTGTCTTTTGCAGCTCTTCCCATGCTTCGTTTTCTAATTTTTGAATTGCTACCATGTCTTCTAATTGCATATCTAGTTCAACTCCCTTTAATTTGTGGTTAACGTAGTTAATACAAGCAATTTATACATTCCCCTATGATTACTTTTAAAATAGGGTTATTAATTAAAAAATATCAAGCTAAATGTTATGATTCAGAAATACTCTAAACAATCTGTTTTGTTATTGTTTTTTACATGATTTACATAAAATTTGCAATAGCTTTCTAACCAAGTCAAAACATATCAATTATCTATTACTTACTTGATTAGAATATAAATATCTTTGAGTAAAGATACTTAAAACTGATTGAAAAGAGTCGGATTAGTTTATGGATTTATCTATTTATTAATTAATTTTTTTACCTGTATAATTAAGAATTATAACAAATTTTCATCCACTCCAACAATATTCAAATAATTATTTATTTTATTTTTTGATAGATAAAATATTTAATGAATAATTTTACTAAAATAAAAATTGTTTATAACATTACATCTAAGCAATATACAATTTTATTTTATAAATATTCATTAATAAAATAAAAATAAATAATAAGCGATTTATACAAGCATATTTCCTAAAAAAAAAAGTGAAATAACCCCTTAAAATATGCAAACTTTAGTTGAAAGATACAGATAAGAATAAATATAAGATCGCAGTATTCTTTGATGCTTCAAACTAATTCATGTTTTTAGTTACTATTTTGATTCAATAATAGATAATACTGAGCTTCTTTACCTGAATCCGCCAATAATTGCAACTATAAAAAAAACTCAAACCGGTCGTTGTATATAAAACTACAAAACAAATTAGTAGTCTTATAGTTTATATAACAACAGGTGCAGATGCATATACCTTTCAAATTTTCTAAGAGGATGCGCCCGAAAGTTATATATAAAACTTGAAAGCTGTTGAGATTCCCTGTACTGAAAACTGTATTCTGTAGGGAGATGCTTAGTCTCAACCGTTCATAACAAATACAGTATAAGTTAACTTATTTTAAAACCTGACCCTGGATTTTACTGAAATTGTAACCCCCCTTTCTAAGCGGAGGAAGGGGGGATTATAGGATAATTGGCTTTAAGAGGATACTTTTCAAACATTCTCGAAGAACTTAAATTTACATTACTGAGTACAATTAAGTATTTAATGATTTATACAAAAGCAATTTTAGCCTTGATAATAACAACAATTACACCAAGATTAGATTTTCTACTTAAGATAAACTACCATGAAGACCTTGGAGTCTTGATTGAACACTTAATGTTAGTGCTAAAACAAGAAAACAACTGTGTTCTGTTACTATCGCTACAGAAATTATATCAAATCTGATATTTAGTTCAAGCTTTTCAACTGTGAGCCATGCAAAGAATTAGTAAAATACGATGAAAATCTAATAAAGTTTTATAAATAAATTCTTCAGAGCATTGCCTGTTGGAAAATGACAATTTGACAGAGTATGTGTATATTAGGCAAGCCTGTGTAGGGTTTAATATTTATATATGATAGATATTCTTTAGTACCAGAATTGTGCAGTATAAATAACTATTTATTTTATTTTATAATGTATAAAAAAATAATTTATGAACAATAAAGTATATATACGTAAGTAATTGCATAATCAGTGTTGAAAACAAAATATTATCATAAAAATAGGCGAATAATTTAGCTTATTGTTCTTGTACTATACTTACACTACATTTAAAATCAATTTTGTACCGTATATAAAAATTTAAATAATTTGCCACAGTATTATTTGTCAATAGGATAAAAATACAAAGGAAAAAGATATGCTGAAAACCTCGAAAATTGAAAATTCACCATCAGTTGAACGCTTAGTTAATATTTGGGCGCGACGTTATACACCAGATATATCCTCAATCTTAGGTAATTCTTCATCAAGTGAAGCATTATTAGAAGCAGCAAAACCAGCAGGTAGAAATTCAACCGCCGACAAGCTAAAAGATAAAGTACTAGATGTAAATTGTCAGATGGGGTGGATACAAACGAAAAATCTCTACAGCTATATTCCAAATGTTTTAGATTTAACCGAAGCAAGACGCATTACAAAATTCGCGTTTCGTGTTTATAGAAAGCTGATAGAAGTTTATCAAGAGCAGTCACTAAAAATAGAGGTAGAAAATAACTCACTGTCTCAGTGGGTTATACCAGCAGTGGAAGAACTTGCATATGCTTTAGAGCCGATATTAATTATCTTTCAAGAGCAACATGTAGTATCTAAAGATTGGCGCAGTCTAGGTTTTATGACCTCGCAATTGAATTTTACCAACAAATTAATACTTAAAAGATTGACATCTGCCGAACAAGCATTATTAGGTCCTTATTTGAAATTTGTCGAAGAACAAGTGGCGATGCCTTGGCAAAGAGTTTGTTCTAATGCTGCTAATTATGAATTAAATTCACCGCAATTGAAGCTTGTAGAGCAAATTATGCCAGCTGCGCCGGAAATAGCTCAATCAATTTATCGTAAGTTAATTGAATTATTACCTAATACTAGTAGCCGAAGAGGTACATTAATTGATCGTGGTATCACTCATTCTTGTTTGAGGGATTTAAATATGTTCCAAGCTTATATATTATTATGCTTTTTAGAGAAGAGGATGACACCAATTGAACAAGAATTAATTCCTTTATGCGCCATGGTTGTAGAAGGAGTTGAAATTAAATGGGAATTAATTCAAAAGTGGTGTGAAGTATTAGCCTCCGAAATAGAAAGTCGTTTAGATTCTGAACAAAAGGATTTGTTAGTGCCTTATACTCAAGGAATGAAACAAGCATTTTTTAAAGAGCGTAGAAGTTTAGGTTGTAAAGAAGAAATGACGGCGGAACTTGTTTGATTTATTCAAGTTAATTTATAGGTAAATATGTAGGGTGTGTGACGCTTTGAAAATATCCTATGAAATATGGATTTTTTTTGTAGCGTCACCCATCGGTGATTCATTATGTCTAGTTTCTATAAAATTGCTTCTCATCTTGTAAATGTGATTACCAGCCCGTCTGAGATTGAAAATCACAGTCTAATAACAAAAGTCCTCTAAAAGAGGACTGAGAAAGTATTTTTTATCCATGTAGTGAATTACAATTTTTCTTATCTTGTTAAAATTGTGAGACTGGGAATTAATAAAAACCCTCCTGTTAATTTAGAGAAGAGTTTTCAGTGCTATTAAAGCTTTATTTTAAGTTTCGCGCTCCTTTACCTCGGTTACAGTCTATACAAAGAGTTTGTAAGTTACTAATGTCGTTACTACCACCTTTGGAATAAGCAATAATATGGTCAATTTCTAGCTGAATTTGCTTTGCACTTCTACCGCAGAAAACGCATTTGTATTTATCTCTATGTAAAACTGAAACCCGAATTGAGGCAGGAATATAACGCGATCGTTTATTTTGAGTCTTAGTTGTATTTTGTGTTTTAGTCTTTGACTTTTTCGGTTTATCAGCTTTTTGGCTATTAGCTTGGTTAATCAAATCTCGAAGTACACCACGTACAAATTTCTGTAATGGGTTGGGAGATTTCTTTGCCATCTACTTAATCAAAAATTTTCTTTAAACCATAAGCCGCCAGCCCTACAACTGCACCTGCTGCTACAACTGGCGCTGCACCAATAGCAACACCTCCAAATGCCCCAGCTAATCCCATATTTCCAACTGTTGCTGCAACTCCAGCACCAGCAGCGGCTCCACCTGCTGTAAAACCCGCAGCTTCTTTAAAATCATCATTCTTTTTAGACATTGTTTTTAACTCCAATTTATTAACTTCTATAAAAAAAAGTAACAGAAGCTTTTTTAAAACTACATTTGTGATATTACTGAACTTGTAAATTAAGTTGCCATTCATTACAAGTCCCAGGACTTATGCAATTGTCACAATACCTTGTTGGTGCCGTACTACAAGCTGATTATTACCTTTACAATCATCAATGAGTGTACAAGCACCCTACAACAAAAATATGCCAGTTGCGTAAGTCCTAAAGTCTCTAACAAACTATATAAATAATTTTCGAGGCATTCTATAAATAATTAATATCATGTCTTGATTTAAATAAATAATTGAGTACTGATTTCTGGCATATTAAGTTAGGAGTAATCAAAGTTTTATAAACACTATATTTTAATGACTTCAGTAGATTTCCCCAAACACAAAAAAGCCAAAGCGCTCAAAGCAGGAAGCCGTCGCCCTGCAAAAGAATTATGTAGCGAGTGCGGACTTTGCGATACATATTATGTGCATTATGTCAAAGAAGCTTGTGCTTTTCTTAATCAACAAATAGAACAACTCGAAGAAGAAAGTCATTCTCGTTCCCGCAATCTTGATAACCCCGACGAACTTTATTTCGGAGTACAACAAGAAATGATGGCAGCCCGGAAAAAACAACCGATTCCGGGTGCCCAATGGACAGGAATTGTGAGCGCGATCGCCATTGAAATGCTCAATCGTGGTATTGTGGAAGGCGTTGTTTGTGTACAAAATACTAAAGAAGATCGTTTTGGGCCAATGCCGGTTATTGCTAAGACAGCCGAAGAAGTGTTGGCTGCAAGAGTCAATAAACCAACATTATCGCCAAATCTTTCCGTATTAGAACAAGTTGAAAAATCCGGAATGAAGCGATTGTTAGTAATTGGTGTTGGTTGTCAAATTCAAGCATTACGCGCTGTAGAAAAACAGCTTGGTTTAGAAAAACTTTATGTATTGGGTACCCCTTGTGTTGATAATGTCACTCGTGCTGGATTACAAAAGTTTCTTGAAACTACCAGTAAATCCCCCGATACAGTAGTGCATTATGAATTTATGCAAGATTTCCGAGTTCATTTTAAACATGAGGATGGTTCTACTGAAACAGTACCTTTCTTTGGTTTAAAAACAAATAAACTTAAAGATGTATTTGCTCCTTCTTGCATGAGTTGTTTTGATTACGTAAATTCACTGGCTGATATTGTCGTTGGGTATATGGGCGCACCTTTTGGTTGGCAGTGGATTGTAGTTAGGAACGATCGCGGTAAGGAAATGTTGGATTTAGTTCAAGACCAAATTGATACCCAAGCAGTAATGTCCCAGGGGAATCGTCAAGCCGCCGTACAACAAAGTATTCCTGCTTATGATAAAGGGGTAACTCTTCCCATGTGGGCAGCGAAATTAATGGGTGTGGTGATTGAAAAAATTGGTCCCAAAGGTTTGGAATATGCTCGATTTTCTATTGATTCTCACTTTACCCGGAATTATTTGTATACAAAGAGGAATTATCCAGAAAAATTAGATAAGCATGTTCCCGAATTTGCCAAGCGGATTGTGGAACAGTATCAGTTACCCGATTAGGAGACAAGAGGATGGAGAGAATTCTAAATTCTAAATTCTAAATTCTGAACTCCAATTGCCTCTATCGCCGCTTCGAGTGCGATCGCCACATGAGTCCAATGGGTTCCCCCCTGACAGTAAACTATATAAGGTTCCCTTAATGGACCATCAGCGGAAAATTCTGAGGTACTACCTTCAATAAAAGTCCCCCCAGCCATAACTACTTTGCTCTCGTATCCCGGCATTTCATCGGGAATGGGATCTAAGTAGGAACCGATGGGAGAATGCTGTTGTACAGCTTTACAAAAAGCAATTAATTTTTCGGCGGAACCAAGTTTAATCGCTTGAATTACATCACCGCGAGGAGCAAAAGGTGCCGGGTTAACGGGATATCCTAGTTTGTCAAAAACATAACCAGTAAGGTGAGTACCTTTCATGGCCTCTCCTACCATTTGTGGGGCCAAAAATAAACCTTGGAATAACAGACGCAGTTGGTCAAAAGTGGCACCTCCTTCTCTACCAATTCCCGGAGCCGTCAAACGACAAGCCGCTGCTTCTACTAAATCCTCCCGCCCAGCAATGTAACCACCAGCGCTGACAATAGTTCCTCCGGGGTTCTTAATTAAAGAACCAGCAATTAAATCCGCACCCACATGGGTAGGTTCTTGAGTTTCGATAAATTCGCCATAGCAGTTATCGACAAAGCAAACAGTGTTCGGATTTTGCTCCTTGACTAAACTAACAATTTTGTGTATCTCAGCAATAGAAAGACTAGAGCGCCAAGAATAGCCACAGGAGCGCTGAATTAATACCAAACGAGTCTTATCCTCTACCCCATGGCTTAAAGCTTGCCAATCTACCGTTCCTTCTGGAGTGAGATTCAATTGACGGTAACTAATGCCAAACTCCATTAGTGAACCTTGATTTTCACCCCTTAAGCCAATAACTTCTTCAAGAGTATCGTAAGGTGCCCCTGCTACAGCCAAAATTTCATCGCCGGGACGGAGTACGCCAAATAAAGCACAAGCTATAGCATGAGTTCCGGAAACAAACTGTACCCGAACCGCAGCGGCTGGCGCTCCCATAATTTCTGCAAAAACCTTGTCTAAAGTTTCTCTACCTAAATCATCATGACCGTATCCCGTTACACCTGCAAAATGGTGTGCCCCTACACTATGATGTCGAAAGGCAGTGAGTACTCGTTGGAGATTTTGCTTGACCTTGTGGTCAATTCCAGCAAAAATCTTTAACAGTGCTTGTTCTGCTGAGTGCAGCTGTTGCAAGCTGTTCATATAAAGACCGTTCTCGAAAAACAACTAAACTATGCGGATTTGTGGCGCTATTGGCGCTACGCTTTGTGTCAAAACCACACAAAAACCCAAAATTAGGGCATTACGGACGCGCAGATTATGCTAAACAATTCTATTCAGGTTACCGCATGACAATTGCTACATCAACAACTAAAGGGCCATTAAATTGGTTACACATTACATTTTTCGTAGGTTTACATTTTGGAGTTTTGCTAGCCCCATTTCCCGCTTTTTTTAGCTGGAAAGCAGTTGGTGTCGCTTTACTTCTTTACTGGGTGACTGGAGGCTTAGGTATTACTCTAGGATTTCACCGTCTCATAACTCATCGCAGCTTTCAAGCTCCCAAATGGCTGGAGTATTTCTTAGCATTTTGCGGCACTCTTGCTTGTCAAGGAGGACCAATTGCATGGGTTGGAATGCATCGCATACACCATTTACATTCTGACCAAGAGTTAGATCCCCATGATTCCAACAAAGGTTTTTTTTGGAGTCATATTGGTTGGATGTTTTACCATTCTCCAGGTTTTGCTGATGTTCCCCAATTTACTAAAGATATCAAGGACGATCCATTTTATCAGTTTCTAGAAAAGAACATGCTACTAATCCAAATCGCTTTGGGTTTGTCCCTATTAGCATTGGGTGGTTGGTCTTTTGTAGTTTGGGGTGTTTTTGTTCGTCTTATTTTTGTATGGCACTGTACTTGGTTTGTCAATAGTGCAACTCATAAATTTGGTTATCAGACTTATGATGCAAAGGACCACTCTACAAACTGCTGGTGGGTAGCTTTATTGACCTATGGTGAAGGCTGGCACAATAATCACCATGCTTTTCAATATTCAGCCCGTCACGGGTTGGAATGGTGGGAAATTGACCTGACCTGGATGACTATCCAAGTACTGCAATTCTTGGGTTTGGCTAGAAATGTCAAACTAGCACCTGCTAACCGACAAAGTAGAATGTTGGGTTAAAGGTCTGCTTGAGCAGTGATAATAAGGAAATCTGAATAGCCGCTAATTTTCTCATTTTCCTTAATCTCAATCAGTATTATCCATAGATAATTGAACATTTATTTACCCCCGCTTCCGGATTATTACTTAGGTAAAAAGCGGGGGTATCGTTTATTTTGGAAAGAAATTAGAGTTTTCTCTAAAAAAGCGGGGCAGATTAATTGATATAATCCAAGACGCGAATGTTACGAAACTTCGCAAAAGCGACTATGCTAGTAGTTTGAATGCGGAGCTTTTTATTTTTATTAAATTCATTCATGACAACATCAGCAGTAAATGAACACAATTCACAGCCGATAACGCTTGCTGACTCTAAAATAAAGCTGACAGACATCATCAAAACTCTACCCCGAGAGTGTTTTGTACAAGATGCCCGTAAAGCTTGGCTTCGTGCAATTAGCAGTGTTTTAGCAGTAATTTTAGGCTACTTTTTTTTGGCGATCGCACCTTGGTATCTTTTACCCTTAGCGTGGATATATACGGGTACTGCTGCTACAGGATTTTTTGTCATCGGACATGATTGCGCCCATCGTTCATTTGCCAAGCGTAATTGGGTGAATGATGTAGTGGGACATTTATTTATGATGCCCTTAATTTACCCCTTCCACGGTTGGCGGATAAAACACAATTATCACCACACTCACACCAACAAGCTAAAAATAGACAATGCTTGGCAACCAGTAGGCACAGATGTTTATGAAGGGAGTGGAATACTTGGTAAATGGGCTTTTAAAAGATTTTTGTACAACCGTTTATGGTGGATAGGCTCAATTGTACATTGGGGAATGCATCATTTTAATTGGTCTGAATTCCGCAAGCAAGATCGAGGTGGTATCAAGCTTTCTGTAGCTGTAGTAGTTCTGTTTGCGGCTGTATGCTTTCCTACTCTGATTGCGACAACTGGTATTTGGGGATTTGTCAAGTTCTGGTTTATTCCTTGGATGGTATATCATTTTTGGATGAGTACCTTTACTTATATTCACCACACTGCTCCAGATGTACCTTTTGTACCACAAGATAAATGGAATGCAGTGACAGCACAACTATCCGGTACAGTTCATTGCAATTACCCCCACTGGGTAGAATTCCTGTGCCACGATATCAACGTACACGTACCCCATCACGTTTCCACAGCAATTCCTTCCTACAATTTGCGTCTTGCTTATCGTAGTTTGCAAGAAAATTGGGGAAGTTATTTACGCGATGAATGTACGTTTTCTGTTTCTTTACTAAAGTATATTACCGACAGATGTCATTTATATACTCCAGAAAATGAATATATTTCCTTCAAGGATTATTATGCACAACGATAAGAAGTCCCGCAAAATTTAATCCCACTTACATGTTTAACCCCCCCCAATATTTTAGGGGGTTAGAAATGACTCAAAAATCCAAATTTTTTGTGTAAGTCCGATAAGTCATCAAAGTCGTGAAAATAAGAGTAAAGGGTATTTTTGAGCGCATAGTTATTTTTTAATCGTGCGTAAATTTAAAACCTTAGTCTTTTATAAAAATCAGATTTTATTGACTTTCACTTACGAAAACAAAGTTCACTTTATATCCGGTACCGTAGCCTAGTGCAATCTTCTACAGTTCGTACAGATAATACTCCTCAAATCGCATCATCTGAGGAGAGAAGCCAACTACCTTTTACTCTTGGCTATTTAAAAGCAGCAATTCCAGCAGAATGTTTTCAACCTCAAGTAGGTAAGTCTCTGTTTTTCTTTTTCCGCGATATCCTTATTATTGCTGGGCTTTATGCTCTAGCTTATTACCTAGATTCATGGTTATTCTTTCCCATTTTCTGGGTAATGCAAGGAACAATGTTCTGGGCATTATTTGTAGTCGGGCATGACTGCGGACATCAATCATTTTCTCGCCACAAATGGTTGAATGATTTGATCGGACATTTATCTCATACACCGATACTTGTTCCCTATCATGGATGGCGTATTAGTCACCGAACCCACCACAAAAATACTGGTAGTTTGGAAAATGATGAAAGTTGGTATCCCGTATCGGAATCAGCTTATAATGAAATGCCTTTAATAGAAAAAATCGGCAGACATTACCTGTTTTTACTGGCTTATCCAGTATATTTATTTCAACGTTCTCCCGGTAAAACAGGCTCTCACTTTTTACCCAACAGTCCCTTATTTAAACCCTCGGAAAAATGGGATGTAATCACCAGCACGGTACTCTGGACTTTAATGGTTGGTTTACTGGCTTTTCTTACCTATGAATGGGGTTTTATGTGGTTCCTTAAATACTATGTTGGACCATACATTGTATTTGTAATTTGGCTGGATTTGGTGACATTTTTACATCATACCGAGCCGGATATTCCTTGGTATCGCGGTGACGAATGGACTTTTCTTAAAGGTGCTATCTCCAGTATCGATCGCGATTATGGTTTTATCAATCATATCCATCACGATATTGGTACTCATGTAGCTCACCACATTTTCTTAAATATTCCTCACTACAATCTGAAAAAGGCAACTGAGGCAATAAAACCAGTTTTAGGGGAATATTACCACAAATCCTCCGAATCAATATTAACTTCCCTTTGGAATTCCTACAGAAAATGTCATTTTGTTCCAGATGAGGGAAGAAAGGTTTATTACACATTTCATCGAAAATAGAAAATGCCTAACGCACCATGATTATTCAACTGGTGCGTGACACAGAATTACTCCTATGTCGCAATACCCGATTACCGAATGTATTCACAGAGGGAGAGAGGGACTGAGAAATCTATTTTTTTGAAAAACCGAGTTTCTCTGTATCTCGTAGATAGTGGAGACGTAGTATTACTACGTCTCTACATTAATGTCCAAGTTAATTAAATCTGGGTTGTTACCGGGCTTATTTGAGCAGAATTACCCATTATTTTCAACCAACGATAGTTAGCAGCAATAGCTTCCCGAAAACTTGGATATACGTTATATATCACACCATATTCTTCACAAACCTGTGCCAATATTGGAGCTATTTTCGGATAATGTATATGGCAAATGTGAGGAAATAAATGATGAATTACTTGATAATTTAGCCCACCAAGATACCAATTAAGAAAGTGATTTTTTGGTGCGAAATCAACAGTTGTCTTGACTTGAAAAATTGCCCATTCATCATCAACTGTATTTTCTGGCAAACTCGGTTCAATAAACTGCGCTGGTTCTAGTACATGAGCAAGCATGAAAATATTACAGATGAGCACACCATAGACCATATATACGATGCACAAACCGATAATTATTTGGGTAAGACTGTAACCCAATGCGAATGGTATACCAGCGAAAAGTCCCAACCAAACGAATTTTCCACCTATCAAAATCAATAATTCTAATGAAGTCGGTTTAGGGATATTATGTTCGTGGTATTTACGTTTAAATAGAATTAAATCTACATCACTAATTGACCAATAAAATGGAATTATTGCATATACAAAATTAATCCACAAATGCTGAAATTGATGATACCATTTATGCTCCATAGCTGGAGACATCCTTACTAAACCATCACCAGAAATTTCTACATCATGACCTAATATATTTGTGTAAGTATGATGTAAAAAGTTATGGCGATATTTCCACAAATAACTGGAAGCACCTATAATAAAATCATAAGTTGAACCCAAAATATTGTTAACCCATTTTTTGCAAGAATAACCTCCGTGATTGGCATCATGCCCTACACTAAAGCCAACACCAGCGAAACCGATTCCCAGCATGATACAGCCAACTATTTTTATCCATATTACTGGGGAAGAAAAAAGAGTAAATATCCAGAAAAAAATTACCCATCCTAAGATAATTGCTGTTTTTAAGTACATTGCTAGATTATCTCGGGTAGCAATATTCTCTGATTGAAAATAAGCATTCACCCGTTTATTTAGTTCTTTTCTAAAGCCAATGTTTTTGGCGAAAGTCACTCTATTAGTTCGCTCTTGTGTCATAAAAAATCTTTTCTAGCTCAAATATGGAATTCTGGACGGGTAGAATATCTAAAAACTAAGATCATCTCAACAAAGTTAAGGCTTATACTTAGATTTTATTGTTATTATTCCGCAAAAAATATACGCCAATTCTACTACAACAAGCTCAAGGCGCAATCATTTATTACTATATTCATTTAGAGTTTTACAATTATATGAATATCAAAACCTTCCATTTCCTTGGACGATATGCTTAAGGGTAGTTAAACTTTCTAAACCAATTAATCCCCTACGATGTCCTTTTTGATTGGACATTCCTAAAAACACCGCATCTCCCCACAATGGATTGCGGCTAAAACGGGGAGAAGCATTGATATAGGTAGAGGCACTATTTACCCCCAAAGCAAACTGCCTACTTTCTTGGTAAGATTCAGTAACAATACAGTCGGCGTGTCCGCTACTGTATCGATTAATCCAAGCAATTGCCGTATCTAAATCATCTACAAGTTTGAAGGCAACTGTCTTAGTATAATAAGCACTTCCCCATTCAATATCTTGGACTAATTGCAATTGGGGAAATGATTCTCTGAGTTCGGCATCAGCTCTAAGGTAAAAGCCTTTTTCCTGTAAACTTTTTAATAACGTACCTAGGGAAGATGATAAATTTTGCCGATTAATTAATACCTTTTCAATGGCATTTACCGGATCTGGAGAACTTGCATGACTCTCAATAATCATCCAACGTACCATATCCACCAAGCTACCATTCGGCGACCAATATAAGTAACAATTAGCCATAGCCGATTTTAAAACTGGTGCTGCAGATTGGCGTACTACCTGTTGTATTAGACTAGTGCGTCCGTAGGGGATTACTAAATCCAAATACCGCTCTTGAGTTACCAAATCCCGGATAGATGTATTATGCTCTGCTGTAACCAATTCTACAGAGCCTACAGGTAATCCGGCTTCTGAAACAGCAATTTGCAGTACTTCCGCAATTGCTGCATTAGAATGGCTTGCTTCCGTACTGCCTTTAAGAATAATACTATTGCCGCTTTTGATACATAAACCAGCTGCAATTGCTCCTAATTCTGGAAATGCTTCATAAATAAACGCTATGACTCCCAAAGGCGTAGACTGAGAGTAACTTTGCTCTTCACCTAACTGATACTCAGCTGTTCTCATCCGCCGCAGTGGATCTGATAACTCCTCCAACCGTTGCAGAATTTCCACTGCTGAATCTAAACGTTCTGGAGTTAACTTTAGCCAATCCAAGATTAAATCTGGTACTGCCATTTCGCGGCAAGCTTCGAGATCCAAAGTATTTGCTTCTAAAATGTCATCAAACGAGCGTTCTAATGCCTCAGCCATCGCCATCAAAGCCCGACTACGCTCAGCTCCTTTAGTGATGCCCAATTTTAGAGCAGCACCGTATGCGCGTTTGGCAATACGGGAAGCGTCGCCTTGGGCGATCGCCATTGGTTGGGGGTTCTCAGGAAAAGCATCCACAGTAAATAAGTTGCGCCTTAACGTCTGTAGGTGAGCCAAACCATCAGTGCTGGCAGGATCGCCAATAGCACTGCTACCAGTGCCCAGGCAATAATGCCAGAACCACTTGCCAAACGCAATGCTAATGGTAACCATATAATCACTAGCACGAAAATAATACCGAGCGC
Source organism: Richelia sp. UBA3308 (assembly GCA_002361335.1). GTDB lineage: Bacteria > Cyanobacteriota > Cyanobacteriia > Cyanobacteriales > Nostocaceae > Rivularia. Next base: position 6,290 of record DESS01000359.1, on the reverse strand, counting down.
TACTGGTAAATAACTTTCTCCTAGACGTGGATGGACAACTTTCCACCCATTTCCAGTCCAACGCCAAGCTCGTTTATAGGGATAAGTAGTAGAAAGTTGTTCTAAAACGCGAGCATTTTCTTCCACCACGAATATCTGCTGACAGCGATCGCAACCGAAGGCTTCTGTCAGGGTAATGGGAATTAAGCGTCCCCGGCGACGACAGGGACAGGGGTATTCGTTATTGAAGTCGATTTTTTCGGGCTTTTGTGGTTGCACTATATGGCTCTTTTTTTAGTTGAGCTTGTTTAATCGCGGAATCTTTTTAATATTCCCTTTTATTTACAATTCTGGCAGAACTGTCCAATACAAAATTCTCTTTTGATGAATATTTAATGAATTATTTGAAGTAATAAGCAATTTATCCCCTAAAATTTCTTTATATCATCAACCGTCGGAGTCGTTACTCTTTCTGTATATATATTTTTCATCAAAATCGTTTCACAATTCAAGGGTATAACCAATATTCACGAAGCATTATGAGCAGCTTTTTCCATCATTTAGTTTAGTGCATCCTACCTAAAACTGATTATCCATTTTTGATATCGGTAAATTCTGAAAAAATCTTTAAAAATAATTTAAAAATTTAAAAAATGCAGAAAATTTAATTTCCTGCATTAATTAGATGTATAAATTTTTTAAAGCGGGTGACGCGATTCGAACGCGCGACATTCACCTTGGCAAGGTGACGCTCTACCACTGAGCTACACCCGCGTTTTAATTCTTTAATAAATATCTCACATTAATTCAACTTTGTCAACCCCTTTTTCAAGAAAATGGGGAGAGCGGGAGAGAAAAGTTAAAATTTCCCCATGCCCCATGCCCCATGCCCTTCGGCCCAAATTTTAAGCCTTCTCTTCTGACTCAGCAGCTAAGTTGCCTAAACTTGCGCTTTTCAGGGAACCGGCTAAAGTGGCAGAGTTAGGGGAATATTGCTGTGAATTAATATTTGGACGCAATTGACGCATCAAGCTAGCCATTTCTAAGGCATTCATTGCATAATCCCAACCATGATTGCTTTTAATTCCAGCTCTTTCTAAAGCTTGCTGCATGGTATCGGCTGTCAAAACACCGAAAATTACTGGTATGCCTGTTTGGAAGGAGGCTGCGGATATGCCTTTAGCTACTTCTGATGATACGTAGTCAAAGTGTGGAGTTTGTCCCCGGATAACTGCACCCAAGCAAATTATGGCATCGTAGCGACCCGAAAGTGCCAATTGTCGTGCGACTAATGGAACTTCAAAGCTTCCGGGAACCCAAACGTAATCTACTTGAGAACCATGAGGGTTAGTATCAACTCCGTGACGCTTTAAACAATCTTGGCAACCTTCTAAAAGCTTGGTGGTTACTAAATCGTTAAATCTACCAATTACTAATGCAAAGCGTAGGGGTTCTGCTTGAGTAAAACTTCCCTCGAAAACAGCCATAGTTGCCTCTTTTATAACTATACTTCTTTAAACAGTAACCAGTATTCACACCTATAATAGCTCCGGGTTTCAATTTCCGATTCCATATCGGAGTAAATGTTCCCGTAGGTTCGGATATGGTTCGTCAGTACAACATGATACACCTGTGGGTTGGTTACTTTTTAGCGATTGCCTCCGGCACCCTTTCGTTGCTGATCGCTTACTGTTTACTGTTCAAAAAATAACAGGAGCAGAAGATTAGCTGCTCGTACATTCTGGAGAAAAGGGAAAAAAGAGCATTATGTATGGTTTGAGATGCTCTTAGACGGTTTTTCACCCGATTCTTTGATGCGAGTAGTATTCTTCTGCCCCTATGCTATTTGTCAGGCTATGGTTAAAGCAGTCGCTTAAACTACGAAAAAGTTTAAAGCTCCCACTAAAATTACCAAAGCAAACCAAGCTCCGGAACCAATCCAGAGGAGTTTTTTAGATTCAACCCAGCTTTGAGGAGTTGCATAAGCAACGGGTACGCCAATTACCATGACGAAAGATAAAGCAACTAGAGCTAATAAAGCTATTTGGAATATAATGGTCATTTTTCTTTTCTCTTAGACGAGACAGTTGTTAAAATTAATATTCTCTACAACTAATGTACCGTATTGGTGCTGGAATCCGGACAAAGCTTGAGTTTAGTTTTCCGTGATGGTGATTTCAACCGGATATATTGGTTTGAATTTGACGCGGGGTAATTTTGTTGAATGTCCACCCTCGTATTTATGAGTGGACGTATATTAATTATTATCGCTGGTTATTAATTTCATATTTTCGCTGGCGGTTGAAACCGCACGCCACTTGCTACAACGGAGGGAACCGTGCCGGAGCAGTGGCTCAGCTACATAATCAAAACCCGCCGTGGCAGCGGGTTAGAAATTTATTAGTCCACGCAGGTGGACAATGCGGCGTGTAGTAGCGGTAATAAAGCGCCAGATACTTTTAAAACATCCTCTAAGGAAGAATGGAAAAATGACCCTTAATTTTAATTCAGATAAATATATGTTCCTTGCTTGTAGTGCGATGTGATGTAGTGGTAGCACTTCGCCCAGGTATTGAATTAGAGCGCACGAAGGAGACGTTGAAGCACCTTAATTCAATTACCGGGATTCCGGTGATTGAGTTATATCAAGTGTTTCGAGGCTCTCCTAGCAATGGAGGAGGCACTTGGATACATCCTAAGCTTGCAATCAGATTTGGTATCTGGTTAAGTGATGAATTTGGTTATTTAGTAGAGCAATGGGTGAGTGAGTGGTTGGTTAACGGACAATCAAAAGCGCTCAATAAGCGAGTTGAGGAAATAGAAAATAAGCTAGAAGCAGCTCTTCGTGCGATAACCTCCTTAAGCTCCGTTAACGCTCAACTCCAATCTCAAGTACAAAACTTACTTTCAGCTTCAGATAATTACTCCTA
>DESS01000359.1:0-3318 GCA_002361335.1 Richelia sp. UBA3308 | reverse complement strand
AATAAAGAAATATGGGAAAAATTACCCCGTCAAGATAAGCGTCACTTCCGGTTTCTGTACCATTGTTGTGGCTTTAAACCTAACTATCAAACAGAAGATGAATCAGTATCAATAGAAACCCTCACTCTACAAGTTAAACAGAAGCAGAAGGATGAACTAAAAACTGCTGTTGTGGAGCTATCTCCTGAAGAATTCGAGAGACTCGAAGCCGCCAAAAAAGAGCTATTAAAGCGATTTTGGGAAGGAAGTGAGATAAATGACTAGTTTCACTTCCGCAACTCTGGGGGAAATTCGTCCCTCACTCAATATCCTCAAGGAATTTCTTGCTACATTCAACCGCCGTCAAAAGTGCAAAGCTGCGATACAAGTATTATCGTAATGTTGCAGCTGCGATCGCTCGGGTTAAAGAGGCGATTCATGAAGGTTGGTGTGATAATCCCACTGGTTTGTTTATTGCTAGTTGTAAAAACGGGGAGAAGCCAAAAAATACGCCTACTTCTGAGGTGAGTGATTGGTTTGAATGGGCTAGGAAGGAAAGGATTGTAATTGCCATGTCAGGAGGGGTGGTTTATACAACTGAGGGGGAAGCTGTAAAGATTGAGGAAATGATGCGGCGGTATCCGATGTGCAAATGATTTTATCAGTTGGCAGTTATGGCATTGCACTGAGATTTTTGTAAAAACCTTTGTTCATGCATTAATTGGTATCAATAATTTCACTTTGTTGGTGTATCACACTGATGCTGTGCAGCCGACTTGCATGGTGAAGGCGGCTGGATGTGTTGAAATACAAAGTTTTTTTAAGAAAGTAAGAATAAATTGTGGCGTTATTTCTTACTTTTAATTGTTCTAAACTGCGCCTAACGCTTTAAGTGAGGTTTTTTGTTCTGGGGTTAATCCTGTAGCGTTGGTAATATTCATATTGGCGTAGGGTTTGTTGCTAAAAGTTTTAATACATTCACTTGTTTGGATATTCCAGATTTTGATAGTTTCGTCGTAGCTACCACTGACTAAAAATTGATCATCTGGGGTAAAAGCAACTGTTGAAACTCTATTTGTATGACCTATTAAAGTTTTAATGCATTTGCTAGTCGAAATATCCCATATTTTTGTTGTATATTCTAGATTTCCAGCAGCAATGAGCGAACCGTTATTACTAAATTTGACACACTGTATTCCACTGTCATTATCTTCTAAAGTTTTTAAACATTCCCCTGTGTCGATATTCCATAATTTGATAGTTCCATCTTTACTGCCACTTGCTATAGTTTTTCCATCAGGAGATGTATGTACTGAAAATACAGGAGCATCATGTTCTTCTAAGGTTCTTAGACATTTTCCTGAATTTACATCCCATATTTTTATAGTGCTATGATTACCACCAGTAACTATAATTTTGCCATCACAACTAAATGCAACTGAGTTTACCCAATGAGTATGTCCCTCAAAAGTTTGTAAACACTTGCCACTTTCTATGTCCCATAATTTGACAGTTCCATCATGACTAGCACTAGCAAGAGTTAAGTTATCAGGACTAAAAGCTACACTTGATACTGCATTCCGGTGTCCTTCTAGGGTTTTGAGACAGTTTCCGGTAATATAATCCCAAATTTTTACTACGCGATCGCCACTGCTACTAGCTATGATTTTACCGTTGGGGATTATGATTACTTCAGTAACCCATCTATCATGTCCTCTTAGGGTTTTGAAGCAATTTCCAGTATTGATATCCCAATATTTTATTGTTTGATTATTATTACCACTAATAATAGTTTTACCATCAGGGCTAACTGTTACAGATACGATCCAACTACTAGATCCCTGGAAAATTTGTAAACATTCTCCAGTCTTGGTATCCCAAAATTTTATTGTTTGGTCATCGCAACAACTTGCAAGTTCCGTATTCTTTGAATTGAGTGCGATTTTTCTAATTATGGAATTATGACCTCGTATTGTTTTGAAGCATTTCCCATCATCAATAGACCAAAATTTTATAGTAAAGTCTGTGCTTCCACTAAAAAGAGTTTTATCATCTTTAGTAAAAGCTAGGGAACGGGCTGTATCTGTATGACCGATTAAATTTTTGATACATTCTCCTGTATTTACATCCCAGAGCTTTATAATTTTATCCTTACTTCCACTTGCTAAAATTTGGCTATCATGACTGAATACAATTGCAAGAATACTATCGTTATGTTCGTCTAAAGTTTTAAGACAACTTCCAGTAGAAATATCCCAAATTTTGATAGAAGAATCAGAACTACCGCTAGCTAAAATTTGATTATTGGGAGCTATTGCAAGTCTCCAGATTTGACTACTATGTCCTTGCAATGTTTTAATCAATTGTCCCGTATTAACATCCCAAAGTTTTATTGTTTTGTCATCGCTACTGCTTGCAAGAATAGTACCACTGTGATTAAAAGATATTTCCCGTGCGACATCAGTGTGTCCTCGTAAAATTCTTAAGCATTTTCCAGTTTTTACATCCCATAATTTGACGACACTAGAACGACTACTGCTGGCAATTATTTTTCCATCAGGACTGAAAACTACTGAACTAATCCAATCGTTATGGGCTTTAAAATTTGAAATCTGTTTACGGGAATCTACTTCCCATAAATGAATTTTACCATCAGCACCACCAGTTACCAGTAATTTATCATCTGGACTAAATGATAAGGATATAACTAAACCGAAAGGTTTTGTAAATTCACAATCTGCTAAATTTGTTTCTTGGAAGTCAACATTAGACAAAATAGCATCCCTAAAATCTGCACTCTTGACGATCGCACCTGATAAATCCTTCCCTTGCAATGCTGTATTATCAAGCTTCACTGACAAGGTGGCAGCATTACCACCAACATAACCAACTTCGCCTTCACTCTTCCCCTTGGTTGTTTCAATAATCTTCAATAACTTCTCAACACCACTCCCTTTATCAACCATTCCCATCAATAAATCCAAAATCGCTTTGCTCAAAGCTTGAAATCCAAACGTTTCTCGCAATCTTTCTAAAGACTCACTTTTGAAAGATTTCAGTTCCTTTATCGCAATAGTTTCTGCCTGAGTATCCCTTTGACGCTGAAAATATTCTCCCCAGGTGTAAAACTGTTGCGCTGACGATTCATTTTCCGAAAACTCTTGCGCTATAGCTTTATTTTCATTTGACTCTCCTCTGACAACTTCGACAAAGTCATCTGCTAATAATCCCAACTCTGCTGCAAATTTATACGCCACAAAAAATTCCAACAACGAACGATGGGCTGGAGTATAATCACCATCAGAATTACGAATTAGCATTGTTTGGCCGAGCATATCA
>DESS01000360.1:9660-20895 GCA_002361335.1 Richelia sp. UBA3308 | reverse complement strand
ATGCCCTTTCGGCCCCATGCCCTTTCGGCCCCATGCCCCATCCGTTTTATTACTTAACTTCAGTAATTTTTAAAGTATAGGGAATATACTGTTCTTTCTTGTAGGAGCCGATCCAAACGCTGTACTTTCCATCGAGCCATTCACCTACAATACCGGGATTTTTATTTTCAAATTCGTCATTACACCAGGTACCACCGGGGCCTTTAATTACTAAAGTGGTATCTTCAGGACTTTCTATTAATAGTTTCATATAATCGAATTTCTTTTTTAACTGTAGAGTATGATCTGGTTCTTTATCTACGTACCCGGTACAGGCTCCTGTGGGTGTGTCTGTTGTTTCCGAGATCTGTTTTGCTGGTATGGTACCGCCGCTCATTCCGCGAACTGTTAAGGGATCTTTGGATAATGGACGTTCAATGGTTATATCCCCGAATATCGGCGCTTCTTGAGCGCTAACTGGGGTGTTTATTACCGATGGGATACTCACCGATAAGAATACAAATGATAAGTTTATTGCTCGACTTAATAATTTAGTAGACATTTTGATTACATCTTTTTCTAAGTACTTGGTTGGACAATTAAAGTACACATATTGTTCCCAAAAAATCAGAGTAATTAACTATCTTTCTCAAAAATGAAAATTACATAACAAAGAAATTAAGTTTAAATGAATAATTATTCTTCTGATAGCATTTCAAGAAAATTGATCCATTGTTTCCTCCAGTAATTCCTAGTAGTTCACCAAACGAAAATTGCTTGGTGGGGGCAGGCTGGGGGAGCATAGGGAACAGGAGATCTTGGGAAGAAAAGAACTTTTTTCTTATTATTAAGCCAGGCTGTGTTTACTTGGTATACCACTAGTATTCCCTATTTCTTGTATTGCTTTTTCCAGAATAAACAGGGGCACATAAATAAAATGTGCCCCCAAGGTAATTATTCAAGATTTTGTCTTGCTTAACCTGATTGTAATGCTTTTATTTATGAAATTTTAACCATTATTGAGGGTTAGCCTGGGATAGTATTGGCGCGTCGATGGCATGAAGTAAACGAAGCTTATCTAAGCTAATATGATTAAGCAGTACCCAGGATTCGATCAAATCTGGACCATTCATTTCTCCAGTTAAAGCAGCCCGCAAACTCCGCATCAATAAACCTTTTTTGACGTTTTGCTCTTTAACTACCTGTTTTACTATGTCTTTTGCATTATTAGCATTAATTTCACTTATCTGTTGATTATCTAAAGCTGCGACAACTCCTTGCAAGGCGCTTTTTACTCCTTCTTTTTCTAGTTGTTCTTTGGCTTCAGAACTAAATTTTACAGTTTCGGTAGAAAACATTTTAACAATGTCTTTGCTTTCAGTTAAACGGGATATTCCCGGCTGAATTAAAGCAACTAGCTGTTCGATCCAAGCACGTTCTTTGGTTTCAGTAAATTTATACCCGGCTTCTTCCCAGAATGGTATCAGCATATCAGTAAGTTTATCTACGGGCATACTGTGAATATACTGACTGTTAATCCAATCTAATTTTGCCCAATCAAATTTGGCACCGGCTTTGTTAACACGCTCAAAATCAAAGTTTTTCGCTGCTTCTTCTAAAGTAAAAATTTCCTGCGTAGAATCCGGGGGTGACCATCCCAATAAGGTCATATAATTTACTAAACCTTCGGGAGTAAAACCCATTTTCTGAAAGTCAGAAATCGAAGTAACCCCATCTCGTTTAGAAAGTTTGCGACCTTCCATGTTTAAAATTAAGGGAGTATGAGCAAATTCTGGTACTTTTGCACTAAATGCTTCATACAGTAAAATTTGTTTAGCAGTATTGGCGATATGATCTTCTCCTCGAATCACATGGGTAATTTGCATATCCATGTCATCTACCACTACAGCAAAATTATACAAAGGTTGTCCGATACCATCTTCAGTAGCACGAGCGATAACCATATCGCCACCTAAATCGCTACCGCGCCAATTCATTTCTCCTCGTACCAGATCCTTCCAAACAATTTCGCGACTATCGTCAATTTTAAACCGAATTACAAAGCTACGTCCTTCAGCTTTAAATTCAGCTTCTTGTTCTGGTGTAAGATTACGGTGACGATTATCATAACGAGGTGCTTCATTTCTAGCTTTTTGAGCTTCTCGTAAAGCTTCTAATTCTTCGGAGGTAGTGTAACAGCGATAAGCCAATCCTTTATCCAGTAAACTCTGTACGCCTTGCTTGTACATATCCAAGCGCTGAGTTTGGAAAAATGGTCCTTCGTCCCAATTTAATCCCAACCAACGCAATCCTTCGAGGATATTATCAGTATATTCGGCACGCGATCGCTCTGTGTCGGTATCTTCGATTCGTAAAATAAATTTACCGTTATGATGACGAGCAAACAACCAGTTAAATACAGCTGTTCGAGCTGTACCAATATGTAAATTCCCAGTCGGGCTGGGAGCAATACGCACTCTGAAAGTCATACAGTTAATATTTGAGATTTTAGAGCTACTACTAATTCTGAGTCAACTATCCGTTGAGAGTCACTCGATTATCACAGGGTAGCGCGATTTTTGATTTTGATTTATAAAATTGGTCGAAAATCAAAACCCCCGTCGTTCTACGCGGGGGATGTAAAGCTAGGTAGGGCACTTATGCCCCAGTATATGGTACTATCTAATTGTCAGTATAAGACATTAAAACCTACTCCCGGACTTGGAGGAAGTATACGCCCAAATCTCGATATGCCGCCTTGCGGCGGCACGCTAGTGCTATCGACGAGCTGCAAGGAAATATCACTCTGCCCATTGAGGGCAAACGGAGTGAGCCTGGGAACCCGACAGAATGTCAACTACTTAATAATTACAATAGCTAAATAAATTTAAACCTTTGCCATCTTAGAAAGAGACAAAGGTTAATTTTAATTAAAAATTACTTTGATTAGAACGGGACCGACGGGGCTCGAACCCGCAACTTCCGCCGTGACAGGGCGGTGCTCTAACCAGTTGAACTACGGTCCCTTGTTTTGCAACTTTTACATTATCTGTCTTAACTCGTAATTTGTCAAGGGGTAATTTTAAATTTATTTTCCTTGCCTCTCTCAACTACCCGAATCGCTTAATACGGAAGGCATTACGGACGATTCGCGATTGTAACGCCGGTTAATTTTCTAATTTTTATTGACAAATATATTTTTTTAAATCTCAAAAAAGCGGAATAGCCTGTCAACGAAGTGATTTTAATATCGGTGATCTTACTGAAATATATTTTCACAAGTATGAAACGGCGTTCTTTGATTGTTGCTTTAGGACTTTTCACTATTGTTTTTTGCTTTACCCTGCTATTGTCACAGAAATCTTACATGCATGTAGATAATGTAATACCGGAACAAGCAGAAGATAGCAATAGCAGAGCAATTAGAAGGAGAAGGAGAGGCCAAGAATGGAAATTCCTGAGATTCCATCGAATGACATCGCAACTGACTTAAGAGAAGCCTTTGAGAAACTGAGAGTGGGGCAAATTGGATTTAAAACACCCACTCAAATGAAGGTTAATGAAGCTGAATTAGTTGAGGTACAGCTCAGCGATGATTTGGAACGGGATTTGAAGACAGAATTAGGCAATAACAGTGAAGTTGCTCAAATAAAGGTAAGTGATTTTGTGAAAGCACGTCTTGATGGACTTAATTTTGATGTCAAATCTTTTAATGAAGAAAATCGAGTTTTATTGGATGGTAACTTGGTTAAGTGGCGCTGGAGCGTGACACCAAAAAAATCTGGCGAGCAAAAATTATTTTTAACAGTCTATGCCAGAGTCAAGCTTTCCGATGAATCAGAAGAATTAGTGGATTTAAAGACATTTGAACGTAACATCAAAGTTACAGTTAGTAAAAGTGGTTGGTTTAAGCAAAATTGGATCTCAGTCATAGAAATTGCGATTGCACTTGGGAGTGCAGGATTTTTCGCCTTTATTATAACTAAGTGGAAACTTATTAATAAAATACTTAAAAGGAGATTCAAGTAAAACTTTAAAAAGTCTGAGTTTGGCATGACATTCTATTTTTAATCCCACTCAAAACTGGGTGTTCTACTATTAAACAGCCACTTACTTAATAACTAATAACTAATAACTAATAACTATTTAAACAATTTATTAAAAAAATTAGATAACCAACCTTTTCTACTTGATTTATTGTCTCGATTATCCAATAACTTTTGCAAAATTTGAGGTTTGATATTTTCGTAATGTGCTTTGAGAATAGTTTTACTTTGATTGGGTGAAATAAAACTTTTACAATCATGACTTACTTGTAAACAACTTAATAATTGTTCGCGCTGGTGGGGTGTAATTGTTATTGTTGTAACATGAGCGCACTTTCTTGGTTCTTCTAATGCAAAAAATAATAAATGATAGTAGCCTTTTTCTGCTAAATTTTCGACTATTCTTTCTCCTAGTTTATCAGTAATATCTAAAAAATAAGATAGCCAGCGTGTCAAAGAAGAATTTGTGTCATGTAAGACTGTTATCCACATAATCATTGGGTAAATATTGATTTTTTGGATAAATTCTGTAGTATTTTTTTGATGTACAAATTTGTCAATTTCTGTTTGAGGTAACATAGCCCAAAAAGTGGGAATTTTACCTTGCTCCGTATATAGTAGATAAGGAAAACCCATTGATGCAATTGGCTTATTATCAGGCCATTTTTTTTGTAAGCAAAGCTGTTGAGATATTAATGTTGATGGTGTTAAATCTACCGGAGGTGAATTTGGAATCAAACTTTCTTCTTTTTCTTGATATCCATTTAATTTACACTGAATTAATTTTAATTTTTCTAGTATTTCTGTAATATTTTGAGGTCTATTTTTTATGTCTTTGGCTAAACAACTAATGATTAGCTTATCTAAATCTTCTGGTATATTAGCCTCGGTGACAATCTCATTTAATAAAGATGGTGTTTGAAAACGATGGGCTTGATACCATTCACCAAAAGAGTTACTTTTGAGTTGGAATGGATGCTTTCCACAAAGCATCTGATACATGAGGATTCCCAAACTATAAATATCAGAGCGTATATCTAAAAGTTTACGTCCTTCCATATGTTCTGGGGAACAATAAGGTAAACTACCCATAAAAGATTTAGATAGTGTTACTCCAGCCCTTTGTTTCAAGAATTTAGCAACACCAAAATCTAATATTTTGACTATTTCTCCTTTTTTTGTATCTTCACAAATAAAAATATTTTCTGGTTTTATATCTTGATGAATAACTGGATAAATTTCACTTTTTATGCTGACACCTTCATGTGCACATTCTAAACCCAAACAAATTTGATAGGAAATATCTAAGAATTTATCTAATTTTAAAGCTTGATTATTTATTAATTGTAGTAAATTTTTCCCTTGAAGATACTCCATCACATAAAATGGAATTTTATCATCAGTAATTCCATAACCTAAAACTCGTACAATATGTTTACTTTTACGCCCTAATTGACTGCCAATAAAAATTTCTCTAGCAAAGCGTTGGTATATCGTTTGATTATCCAATTTTAACGACATAATTTTAACCGCTACTGCCATTCCACCCTTTGTACAATCTTCAGCTAAATATACTTTACTCTCTCCTTCCTTACCAATTAAATCTCTAATTAAATAACGATGATTTAAAAGTTTTCCAATGTAATTGTCTAATTCTGTTTTATGTTTCTGAGTTAACATCTTATTGATTTCTTGTTGCAATTTAAATCAATTAAGTAATATATTTTGAAATTTGAGGGCGAGTCGGTATTAAACCAACATAAAGAAGGAAGATGGAAGAGCCGAAGTTGGCACAGATGAAATGCCCAACCCAATTAAAGCACCCCAGGTTGTCGGAGAATTAAACCCAATCTGGAGCCACTGGCTCCCCGGGAATGATATCATCCCCGGTTAAACAGTTATCATATTTGTGGGGGTGAATGAGTAATGAGCAATAGATAATAACCGCCATCTTTTCAATCGGGTTATATAGTAAGTAATTAGCCGGACTTGATATGATAGAACAAAGAAGTCGTATCGCTCAAACCTTCTAGCTTCTTCCTCCTTCCTTAGGAACGAAGTTAGTTAATATACGGATAATCAAAATTAATCAGTATATATATCAAATTTTAATTAAACACACCCAATTTTCTAGGAAAAACGCTACATATTATGTAACACAAGCAACTAGGCATTCCTATGAGAAATTTCACTGAAACACTTTTTCATATTAGGTAGAATTTTAGGTATATTTTAAGTAAAAATACTCGATATCAGTATAATTTAGAGAATAGAAAAAACGCTAAAATTTATGAATAGTAAGCTTTTCATTGATTATCGAGAGTTTTTGCTTCACAATGAAATTGTGTCTGCTAAAATACAGATTTTTAATATCTGAGGAAAAATATTCGTACTTACTTAAGTAGTAGCGTTTCAGATTTTAGATATTCAAGACATTAAGTCCCTTAGTACGAGCGTAGAAACACTTACTGTTGGCGAGTATTCCTGGTGGTACTAACTCCACCAACAATAAGTTGGCGTAAAAAAATATGTTTATCTATGAATGCTTTGGCTGCAAAGCTCGATTTTCAACTTAAAAACCTTCGCGAATTAATCGTAATAGTCTTTCAAGACGCGATTCTATCTTGAGTTGGAATACTAAAAATTGAGTACGTTGGAGATTGTTGAAGTTATTATCACTGACTACAATTAATGCAGGTTGTCCATTTGGTAATGTTGCACCAATAGTTAAACCTTCGGTGTTATCTAATGGAACATCTAAATTCGCTAATTCAAATAACAGTTCTTTTTTTACAGGTTTAATGCTTTGGATATCAACTTTTTGCAAACTATCAATATTTTTAATGTCATCAGCTTTATCCAAAGATACTTTGAATAATGTATTAACAAAACCGAAACCTGTAAAAGTTCTTTCTATACTGAGAAAATGTCCTTGACTGTCGAGTGCTAATAAATCAGTTAAACCACTGGAGAATCTACCAGTAAGTTTAAAAAAAGGTTTTACTAGTTTCGTAGGGTAAAGAAATTCTTTTTCTAATTGTTGAGTAATTAAGTTGTATTGCAATATTCGACATAAGCTTCCCTGGTTGGGTTGTGCTTGTTCACCATCTTGAATCAATGCATTTTCTGTAGCTGCAAATAAATATTTTTTATCGGGTGTGATGGTAAGACTTTCAAATGCTAAATTGTTACGAATACCTTGCTTTTTGTCTTTAGATAATAAAAATTTCTCTGGTATTGATAAACTGTTAACTTCTTCACCAGAAACCACTGAAAATTCTTTGATAAATGGATTTATTCCTTTTCTTGCGTCACCTTCAGATGAAACAAATATAGATGAATTAATATGAAGTGCAATCCCTTCTGGGTCTATAGTACCAGCAGAAAAGGTTTTACCATTTTTATTTTTTAAAGTTGTCACTGCAACAGGTTTGATATCACTTTCTTGAAAAGAATCTGTATTAAGATTAATTTGAAAAGTGTAAAATCTTGCTGGTGATTTTTGAGAACGATCGTCCGATATCGCATAATAAACTTGTTTGCGACTATCGTAAGTTATTCCCGACAATCCCCCTAATTCAGTATTTTTAAATTTAGTACCTGTAGGTAATGTTGCTTCTCCGATAAAGTCGATTCCTTTTACCTCTACAGCAGTAGTGCTGAAATTGCTTAAAATAAACGTGACAACTACAATTGTGACAAAGAATACAATAATTAGCGGTAATTTAAATCCTTTTCTAATTCCCACGGCAAATAATTACTAATCTAAAGGCACGAATACCATATCATAGGATGAGAGTGTGGGGATGGGGAAACAAGGAGTTATTCATTTAACCTTCCCCTAATAAAATTTTAACGTTTAGCCCCTAAATTTGATTTCTCGGGCATTAATTATCAATTATGAATATTGACGGGTGCCCTGTAAGTTTTTTTGAAGAAAAAACTTTTAAGGGAACCCTTGACTTTCAAAAAAGTTAACCAGCCAATCTTTGACGCTGTAGGTGGCGCGACAGTCATCTTCGTTGTAACGTTTGATGATTTCTAATAATGCGCGATCGCTATTTTTTAACCATCTGTCGTACCAGTAAATACACTTAGCACCGCTGGCTTCTTTGTCACGCCACTCAAATCCCAACCATTTAGCAATCGCTTTTAAAGCATAGCTTTCTAATGGTAATACCAATGTCTGAGTCAATTGTTCGTAAATATCCACGAATCTATTCAATACTGGTAAAACTTTTTTAGAAGGCGTGCGGTAATATTTTGCTAATCTTTGAACTGTATCGAATTCATAAACGCAAAAATGATAAATTGGTGCGTCGGGATATTGCCAAACTAATTCTAGAAATTGCTGCCAAATTAATTCTTCTTCTATAGGTTTTTCTGCCAAGAAAGAATAAAATTTTTCTGTATTATTCTCTCTGTCTACAACTAAAACTCCTAACAAATAATTTAAATTTAAATCTGGTTGGGCTTCTATATCAAAATATAGTTCTATGGGGGCGGTATATGTAATAGTTTCGTATATTACTGGGTCAATTTCAACATTTGTAGGATATTCAATTAATGGCGATTGCACTTCAGCAATTGCTTGATTGTATTGGTGTAAAGCAGGCGTTTCTCCATCAGTTGTGGAAAATTCCTCACCAATAGTTTGTTCAACTGAGACTTGTGGTAAAATTAACGGGCGATTTGCTAATAAAGATTTTCCTTGTAAAACAAGTTTAGTGGCAACTTCACGATCAAAACCGGGTAAATCTTCTAATTCTAAAGGATTGGTTTGAGCAAGGGATTCCAAACTCGTAATATTAAGCATTTTTAATTGATCGTAACGTCCAGGGGTTACTCCTGGTACCAAGGAAAGATGTTTTTGCGCCGAAGCTGTTTGATGACAACTACTGTACCAATTACAAAGACTGCATTTTTGGCGGGAAATAAATACCTCTGGAGCTGTTGGGAAGTCTAATATTTGGATGCATTCGTCCAAAATTTCTTGCATCCGGGGTATCCACTTGCCTAAATCAACATTGTAACTAGTTTCTTTACCCCGCAGCAGTAACCAAGCCGTTTTCAACTCAACTTGTTGCACTGAGGATAAAATAAAAGCATAAAATGCGGCAATAACTTGGTATTCTTGTTTGGGACGCTTACCTAATTCAACCCTAGCGGGAACGTAAATCCAATCTCCATTAATTGATTTTCCTTCTTGCTTGATCAGTAAATCCGGACGCGCATAAAGAGTATGACCATTCTTATACTTTGTAATCAGCAATCCTTTATAAATACATTCAACTCCCTGCTGCATCAATTGTAAAGTTGCTGCTTGAGCAGTTTCCCATTCCCCCTTGGCAAATTTCGGGCGTTGATAATTTAGTTTGGCTAAAACCTTTTTCTTATGAGCATATCTATCTTGATACAGTTTCAACAACAAGTCGCTAGGCGCATCTTGCTGAGTTTTATCGCCACGAACATTCAAAAATGGTCGGCGTTTACACTTTTGATATTGCAGCAGTAGTTCGGCATTGATTAACATTCTTTTAAATTAACAATAATTCGCACAATTTGGGAGTAATCAAGATAACTAAAGTTATTTTTCCCCCTTTATATATCTGTTGGAAAAGATACTTTGAGAAATCACGATCGCGATTATTTGTCTAATTCACAAGTTTTCCCTCGATGAATAAAGTTTAGGATCGATTTTTTCAATACAAATTTTGAAGATTTAATTTAAAACACTTTTAAATTAAACCAAAAAAATATCCGTTTAAAATAATCACCATGACTTAATCAAGACTATTTTATAAATATTTACAAAGTAATCAATTCCTAACTTTTAACTCAAGAATAATTGATCGATCGTACCAATAGCGCTTTCAAAAACGGGGAAAACCTCGCGCAAAGCAGTGGCTCTAAAATCCAAAATCCAAAATTGATATGACGAGTATATCTGTTACACAAACCGGGTTGCATGAATATCGACAAAAATTTCCAGCTTTAGGTAATAAAGCTTATTTTAACTTTGGAGGACAAGGGCCAATGCCTTCTTCGGCAATGGATGCCGTAATTTTAGCCCAAGATGAGATTCAACGAATAGGTCCTTTTGGAAACGAAGTTAATGCTTGGCTTATCCAACAGACTAATGCCACTAGAGTTGCGATCGCAACGGAGTTAAATGTACCAGCTCAAACCATCACACTTACAGAAGATGTTACCGTTGGTTGCAATATTGCTATGTGGGGTATAGAGTGGAAAGCTGGCGACCATATACTACTTACAGACTGCGAACATCCAGGCATTATTGCTACTGCTGGCGAAATAGCACGAAGATTTTCCTTAGAAGTTACTACATGCCCAATAATGGCAACTTTAAACCATGGCGATCCAGTAGCAATAATTGCTCAACATTTACGTCCTACCACCCGTATGGTAGTCTTAAGCCACGTACTTTGGAATACAGGACAAGTTTTACCATTAAAGAAAATAGTAGAAGTATGTAGAAACAATGATACAAAAGTAATGGTAGACGCAGCACAATCGGTAGGATTATTACCATTAAATCTTACCGAATTAGCCGTAGATTTTTATGCTTTTACAGGTCATAAATGGTTATGTGGTCCCCCCGGTGTGGGAGCCTTGTACGTGCGCTCCCAGACACGAGAAAGCCTTTATCCGACTTTTGTGGGTTGGCGTAGCGTTGTAGTAGATGGTCAAGCTAAACCTGTAAAATGGCAGGACAGTGGAGAAAAATATGAAATTGCCACTTCTGCTTATCCCTTTTACATTGGTTTAACCGAAGCGATCGCGGTACATCAGAAATGGGGTACACCGCAACAACGTTATGCACAAATTTGTCATAATAGCCAGTACCTTTGGAATAAATTAATGGCAGTATCGGGTATAAAATGTTTGCGGAATTCTCCCCCGGAAGCTGGTTTAGTTTCTTTTCAATTGGAAAATAATCAATCTAAAACATCTAAAACTAGTTTACAATTAGTCACATTTTTAGAATCGAAAGCAATCTTTACCCGTACAATTGCTGACCCAGATTGTGTCCGTGCTTGCGTCCATTACTTTAGTTTAGAATCAGAAATTGATCGATTAGTTGAAGAAATTCAAGGGTTCTTTAAATAAGAGATGGCCGAAGGGCATGGGGCATGGATTGGTAACGAGTAATGAGTAATGAGTAACGAGTAATGAGTAATGAGTAATG
>DESS01000360.1:0-9568 GCA_002361335.1 Richelia sp. UBA3308 | reverse complement strand
GAGTAACGAGTAATGAGTAACAAATAACAACTAACAACTAAAATGGAACGTCCTATTTTATATATTACAATTACCAATCACGGTTTTGGACATGCTACTCGTACTGCTGCTGTAGCGGCGACTATTCAAAAGTTATGTCCGGAAGTCTTATTAATTATGGTGACAACTGCACCGCGTTGGTTGTTAGAATGTTATATAAAAGGTGATTTTATTCATCGTCCCCGTGCTTATGATTTAGGGGTGGTACAATCAGATAGCTTGAAAATGGATAAACAAGCTACTTTAGAAAAATTATTAGAAATAAAGAAAAATCATCATTCTATTATTGCTTCCGAAGTTGATTTTATCCACCAGAATCGCGTCAATTTAATTTTGGCTGATATTCCCTTCTTAGCCGGAGAAATTGGTAAAGCTGCTAATGTTCCTTGTTGGGCAATTAGTAATTTTGGTTGGGATTTTGTTTACCGGGATTGGGGTGGTGATTTTATTGAGGTTGCTCATTGGATTAGTCAATGCTATCAAGAGTGCGATCGCCTTTTTCGCCTTCCCTTTCACGAACCAATGCAAGCGTTCAATAATATCACAGAAGTCGGTTTAACTGGCGGTTATCCTTTTATTGCTCCTGAGGAAATAAAATCTAAATGGGGAATAACTACACCTCCCGAAAAAACCATAATGCTTACATTCGGAGGTTTGGGTTTACAACAAATACCTTATAGTAATTTGCAATATTTTCCAGATTGGCAATTTATCACCTTCGATAAATCGGCACCAGATTTACCAAACTTAATCAAAATTCAAGATGTGAAAACTCGTCCTGTTGATTTTATGCCAATTTGTGGGCGAGTCGTTTCCAAACCAGGTTTTGGTACTTTCGCGGAAGCAACTAAATTAGGAGTGCCCATTGTTTCAGTTACTAGAGATGACTTCGCCGAAGCTGCTTTTCTAATCGAAGGAATATCAAATTATAATTATCATCAAATTTTGACACCAGGGGAATTATTGGAAAGTTCTTGGGAATTTCTTAGAGAACCATTACAAACACCCCGTTGTCAAGAACCCATAGCCATTGATGGAAATGAAGTTATCGCTCAAACAGTAGTGGATTTTTTTGCCGAAGAATAATTTTTTAACAACGGTTGGATAGAAAATATTACCCTTTTGTGTACCAAAAACTTGTCGTAATCCCATCACCCTTTGTTGATGAATTACATAGTAAACAACTTAGGAGAAAAGATTATGACAGTTACTACAAACAATCAACTCAACAAGCCAGTACTTAAAATAGGTTCTCAAGGTGAAGCAGTAAAAGAACTGCAACAACTGCTTTTAGATTACGGTATGTACGTATACTCAGATGACTCTGGTGCTTGCGTATATCCAGGTATCGAGGTGATTGACGGTATATTTGGTTCCAAAACCGAAGCAGCAGTAAAACTGTTTCAAGTTAAAATGTTTTTAGTACAAGATGGGATTGTTGGTAACAAAACCTGGCGGGCACTTTATAAAGGGGCACCTATTGATATGCCTCTATTAAAAAAAGGTAGCACCGGGCCATTAGTTAAGCAAATGCAAGAGCGTATAGCTATTGGTGGTTATTATGTTGGTATAATTGATGGAATTTTTGGTCCACAAACTGAATTAGCTGTAAAAAATCTACAACAAAATACTGGTTTACCAGTGGATGGAATTGTTGGCGATCGCACTTGGTTTGAGATCAGCAAGATTAACACAATTTTCTGCTAACTTTAAGTATGTTGGGTTTCTTTTGAAGTTGTTGTTAAACCTAATATTAACATCCGAACTGAAGGCTAATGCCGACGAGAAAGCTCGCCATAGTGCGGGCTTTGTTAGTTAGTAGTGCCCTTAACATTGGCTACCTGGGTAGACTAAATTCGGCATATGCAATCAAATAGCCCTCTTGTGTTAAGGGCATCCCAACCCATCCAAACTTGTGCAATTATTTTGTATGGCATTCAATCAAAAAGCGCTATATAAAGAAATGGAAACTAAAAAACAAGACAAAAAAGGGCGTTGCGTTTGGTAAAACATCAATTATTCGAGTTGCAGTGTTTACAAATATTTGCACTATAACCAAAAATTTCTCACACTTGAGTTTACAATCACTTTTAGAACATTTATAACCTGTTAGAGAAAGTTAACAAACCTTGAAAGCATGGAAACTTTAATGGTTAATACTAAATTAAAAATTGTTACTCGTTTGGTTGCTCATCCTGAGAAAACAGAATCCCTAAAAGCGCTCTTAAGGGTAATAGTTGAACCAACGGGAGCAGAAAAAGGTTGTATAAATACGAATTACTACCTTGATCAAGGAGAGCCAACAGATTTTACCTTCCTGGAAGAATAGGAGACAAAAGACACCTTAAGGCACATTTAGCAAGTTAACATATTTAAGCAGTTCTCAAACAACTTGATGGTTAAGTCGCGTCTAAACCAGACATTCGCCGCTACAATCAAGTTATATGAGCATCTTGGAACCGTCATTTATCATTAGAAGACAGCAACCGGAAATTGATTGAACGATTATTGTTATGGATAACATTTTTCAAGGGATTGGGGTGCTACGTGGGGAAGTGATAGAAGAAATGGAGGAAGAGAAAGAGAAATTTTATATCTCCATCAAGACACGCACTTCTACAAAAAAATATCCGCTATTTTTTACCTCACGTTATCGTAAGTCAATGTATGCTCTCAAAGAAGAAATCAAGAAAACTGGTAATAGTCAACGATTAATTGTTTACCCAAGAATTCTCCACTTACCACAAAGGGATAAACCGCATCAAGTGCGATTTCAGTTAGTGGGGTTTGACAGTGGTTCAAATGAAGGTGTAGCCGAATTAGCTGATTTTGAATTCAAGCTTGCTGGTAAATGGCAATTCATCGCTGTTTGTAGAACCCCAGTGATCAGCATTCATCGCAATTTAACTGAAGCTGATTTAGAATATTATAAATCTTTAGACCCAGCCAAGCGCAAACGATTTGCCAGTGCATCCCACCTTCCCTTGTTGTGGAAAGATGCTCCTGTTGCCCCATTCCGTTTCAATCCTAAACTGGAAAAGGATAAACAAGGAGAAACCTTCTTTGTGAGAATCAAAGCCAAATTCTTACCAGATAGAGACGTATTTGGTTTTGATAGTTTAATGGGTGTACCTACCCCAGAATTACCAAGATTTATTAAATTTAAAGACAAAACAGCCAAACAGAAACCTTCTCCCAACAAACCGAAGCCAAAAACGAAACAGAATAATAAACCATTAAAACCTAAAAAGAAGCCAGAAACTGTAGAAGCATAGTAGGGTTGACGAAACTAGCCGACAACAAGCCGCGCTCTTATATATCGCCTTCCTTTTCTAATCAAATCATCCATCTAAATTTTAGATTTCAGATTTCAGATTTCAGATTTCAGATTCGATTATGAATGCTTTCAAACAACAACATTAATCTCGGCATAGATTGACGAAATTATCAACATAATAAGTACAAATGAATTATTTTATTCAACCCTTAGTTATTTAGAGAACCTTTTTTCAAATTTGTTGCATGATTTGTGGGAATTTGCAAGCCATTCACTTTATTCTCTAAGCCTATTTTAGAATTTAATCCCTTGATTACCAGTAATACGGAGATTAACATATTGTTTACTTTGTCCCCTTAAAGCAATGGCTTTTTGAGCATTGACAAAAATATTATTAGTGACAGAAACATTAATTAACTTTTTGTTTGCTTTCATTCCCATACTCATGTCGTTACAATTATGAATAAAATTGTGGTGAAACTTGAGATTTACAATCCCATTACCATTGGGAACTAGATTCATAGCATTACCGCGATTATTGAATTTACCATCGTGAATATTGATATTTTTAGTAGGTTTTTCTTGCCACCCCAACCTTCTATCCAAAAAATACGATGTTTGAATCCACTGAAATTATTGTCATATAACTCTGCTCCTTTTATTCCTAATTCCAAACCCGACATATCGTCAGTAACATTTTTGTTGGCGTGTAATTTATTCTGATAAAAAATTAAATTCCCAGTTTCTGCAATATCTTTATCTTTATTCCTAGTTGTTAATTCTTAATTCTTAATTCTTAATTCTTCAACCTCTGTAATACCAACTCACCCGCTAATTCAATCGCTGCTTTCATACTTGTAGCGTCAGCAATTCCCTTACCTGCTATATCAAATGCTGTTCCATGATCGGGAGATGTTCTAATAAAGGGTAATCCAATAGTAGTATTAACAGCTCTATCAAAGGCCATTAATTTTACCGGAATTAAACCTTGGTCATGATAAAGTGCTAAATATCCATCTGCTGCATTCTGAATTTTAGATTGAATGTGGGAATTTCCATACCAAGCTTGCCCTGGTTTTACCCACATTGTATCTGGCGGAATCAATCCTGTTAATGTTATATTAAAACGCTTTTTCTTCTCTTCTTCCAACCAAGCAATCAACCAATCTGCTTCTTCACGCCCTAATTGTCCTTTTTCTCCACTATGGGGATTCAACCCCGCGATCCCAATTTTCCCATTTTTGATCCCAAAATCCCTTTCTAAACATTCCACTAATAAATCTAATTTCAACGTCATTAATTCTGGAGTTAATACTTGAGGTACTTGACACAAAGGTATATGTGTGGTTACTAATAAAGTACGAAGAGTCCAATTAGTATGTGGCGATCGCGCTACAAACAACATACCAAACTTTTCCACACCAGCTTTTTCTGCTAAAAGTTCTGTTTGTCCCGGATAATTATAACCTGCAGCTTTCCAAGCCGATTTAGCTATTGGTCCAGTGACAATCCCATCAAATTTACCTGCAAGGGTATGATTTATTGCTGCTTCCATATAAGCAAAACTTGCTGCACCACTCAACCCATTTTCAACCCCAATAATAATTTCATCTTTGTTGAAATTTTTGTCTAAATTTACATCCAAAATAGATAAATTAACAGGATTAGCCAATGATTCTATAATTACATTTTCTTGTAAATGACGATAATGTTTTAATAGTAAATCCCCATTACCAACTACTGTTAAATCAACTTTTTTGCCAATTTCTCTATCGGCTAAAGCCTTTAATATAACTTCCCCTCCAATCCCTGCTGGATCGCCTAAAGTTAATGCTAAACGAGGACGATAATTCATTAGTTATTAGTTGTTATTTGTTATTTGTTAGTTGTTAGTTGTTAGTTATTAGTTAAGATGTAATATATTTTCCTTATTTTAATATTATTCTTGTTAAAGAGCATAGCAAATAATGTATACATAGGGTTTTTTTGTTATAATTTAAGCGTAATCATTATGACTATGAATTTACTGGTTTTGACGACAATTTGGCGATAAGCCCTACGGGCATCGCCGAAGGCATCGCACAAGCAGGTGCTATATCACAAAAATGTGTAAAAATAGTTACTATAAGAGATGTTAATCTTAGAAATTTGAAATATACATCCTGAAAAGTTAGTAATGAGATGAAAAAAAATGGGAAATGTATTTTTTTTGTAAAAGCTACACTTTTATTATTATCCGGCAATACAGCCATTAAAATTAGCCCCAGCTTAAGGCAACAGACAAAGGGTAACTATCTATGAGAAAATTTGAGCAAAAAGTGTTAATCAAATCAGCCCTCAAGGGTAAAGCATTTAGTGGGTTACTAGCAGCCAGTTTGATGTTGTCAGGGGCTTTTGGGGGAACGCCAGCCTTGGCGCAGCAAAAAGAAGAGAGGAATGTCTTTACTTATGGCGATTTAATTGAAAAAATTGAGCAGGGAGAAGTTGAGCGAGTAGAGCTTGATGAAACCGAAAAAATAGCTAAGGTATATTTAGCAGAAAAAGATGGGGATAAACCCATAAGGGTGAAGCTATTAGAGCAAAACCCAGAGTTAGTAAAAAAACTCAAAGATAATAAAGTTGATTTTGAAGAGATTTCTTCAGAAAACAGTAGAGTGGCTGTAGGGCTATTGATGAACTTAATGTGGATCTTGCCCTTAGTTGCTTTGATGCTGTTGTTTTTGCGTCGTACAACCAATGCTTCTTCTCAAGCGATGAACTTTGGTAAATCTAAAGCTCGTTTTCAGATAGAAGCAAGAACAGGGGTAAAATTTGATGATGTAGCGGGGATAGAAGAAGCCAAGGAGGAACTTGGTGAAGTAGTGACTTTCCTCAAGCAACCAGAAAAATTTACAGCTGTAGGCGCACGTATTCCAAAAGGTGTATTATTAGTAGGACCTCCTGGAACAGGTAAAACATTATTAGCAAAAGCGATCGCCGGGGAAGCGGGAGTACCTTTCTTTAGTATTTCCGGTTCGGAATTTGTAGAGATGTTTGTGGGTGTAGGGGCTTCAAGGGTTCGTGACTTATTTAAGAAAGCAAAAGAAAACGCTCCTTGTTTGATATTTATAGATGAAATTGACGCAGTAGGAAGACAGCGTGGTGCGGGTATAGGTGGTGGTAATGATGAGCGCGAACAAACCCTTAACCAGTTGCTTACTGAGATGGATGGTTTTGAAGGTAACAACGGTATCATCATTATTGCGGCGACAAACCGTCCTGATGTACTGGATGCAGCGCTTTTACGTCCGGGGCGTTTTGACAGACAGGTAATAGTTGATGCACCGGATCGAAAAGGTCGTTTAGCTATTTTACAAGTTCACGCTCGTAATAAGAAAGTCGATCCCTCAGTTTCATTGGAAGTAGTTGCTCGTCGTACACCAGGTTTTACAGGAGCAGATTTATCAAACCTACTCAACGAAGCGGCAATTCTGACGGCGAGAAGGCGTAAGGAGACAATTACCCAGATCGAAATTGATGATGCCATCGATAGGTTAACTATTGGGTTGACACTGAATCCGTTGTTAGATAGTAAGAAAAAGCGGTTGATTGCTTATCACGAAGTTGGACATGCTTTGTTAGCTACACTTTTGAAACATGCAGATCCCTTAAATAAAGTGACAATAATTCCTCGTTCCGGTGGAATTGGTGGTTTTTCCCAGCAAACACCGAATGAAGAAATTATTGATAGCGGTCTTTATAGTAAAGCATGGTTGAAAGATAATATTACCATGACATTGGGAGGAAGAGCATCAGAAGCCGAGGTATTTGGGGAAAAAGAAGTTACCGGTGGTGCTAGTAACGATTTGAAAATGGTTACTAATTTAGCTCGGAAGATGGTAACAATGTACGGTATGTCGGATTTGGGATTAGTTGCTTTAGAAAGTCAAAATCAAGACGTATTTTTAGGTAGAGATTGGACAAATCGTAACGAATATTCCGAAGACATGGCTATCAAGATTGATCGCAAAGTGCGAGAAATTGCTCTTATATGTTATCAAGAAGCACGTCAAATAATGCGTGAAAATCGACAATTATTAGACAAACTTGTTGATATATTGATTGAACAAGAAACAATAGAAGGTGAGCAGTTTCGTAAAATCGTTTCTGAGTATACCCAGTTACCTGAAAATCAAATGGTAATTAGTACTTAATTTTTTATTTATGATTGTAGCGAAGGGTTAGAAGCAGTTACCAAAGGAATTATAAATTTCACATGTCGGGTGTGTTATGGCTTGAGTCTAACGCACCGTTTATTTTTGACGAAGGAAGTAAGAAGTAAGAAGTAAGAAGTAAGAAGTAAGAAGTAATGAGTAATGAGTAAAAGAATTAGTAGATAATAACCGCCATCTTTTCAATCGGGTTATATAGTAAGTAATTAGAATAACATGATATCATTTCAGTTATCAGTTATCAAGTACCCCATCAATAAATTGAGGGAGTAACCCATTGAAAATTTTTTATTTCCACGGATTATCGATGGCTTGTATTCTGTTTATTTTTGGTCATAACTCATAACTAACCACTAATAACTAACAACTAATAACTAATAACTAATAACTAATAACTAATAACTAATAACTAATAACTACTGAGTTTTTGCTCTTGTTAACATAGCCCTGAGAACCTGTGCTGGATCGACATAGTTTTTGCCGTATCTGATTACCCAATGGAGATGAGGACCAGTAGTACGTCCAGTCATTCCGATACGTCCAATTCTCGCTCCTGCGGGTATTTGCTGACCTTTTCTAATTTTAATACCACCAGCAGCATCAATCATATAAAGACCACCGTTTATTCTTTTTACGCTTCCTTGCATATGACAATAACTGTGTCGCCAGTTACCTGACTTAATGATGATATACGTACCACAAGAACCGCGATCGCCAACTTTAATAACTGTTCCTGTCCACCAATTACGAATGTAGCTACCTAGAGGTGCAGCAATATCTAAACCATTATGAAATTCCCAACCGCGACGATTTGGGGAACGACGATATCCGAAACCAGATGTATAAGATTGAAAACGTTCAACGGGGAAAGAAGCTGATGCCCAA
Organism: Richelia sp. UBA3308; assembly: GCA_002361335.1. Classification (GTDB taxonomy): domain Bacteria; phylum Cyanobacteriota; class Cyanobacteriia; order Cyanobacteriales; family Nostocaceae; genus Rivularia. Next base: position 1,156 of record DESS01000360.1, on the reverse strand, counting down.
CCCTTGTTTTTAGCTAATAGTATATGGTTATTTTCTATAGCTTTAACTGTATTTAAACTTGGGAATATAGTAGTTAAACTTACAAGAATAAATCCGAATAAAAATAGAGAGATTACATATTTTTTGATTTTTATTCTGAACTGATTCATTTTTTATAATTATAAAATTACTTAGGTAATAATCATGTAAAAGCAAAGTAAGCTAAAAATGATAATCATTTATCTATCAAGCTTACTTTGCATTATCCTACTTAAGGATATAAGAATGTCAAGTATCTATTTTTTGGTTTTTTAAATCTTTTTTAAATCTTTTTTAAATCAAATTTACCACAGTAAAAGTTATCATAAAATGTTGAAAAATAACTAAATATAAACAGATAATATATTGAAAAAATACTTAAAGTTTACAAGTAAATAATTTATTTCATAAGTGTAATCAAAGTTGATTTGATGTTACATAAATCGCACTTATATATTTTTACGTCAAAGAATCAACATTAATGCCGAACAAAAAAGATATCTAAGCTTCCCTAATCATAAGTACAATTAACTTGTATAATAGTCTCTTATATTTGGAAAGCTATGGCCTAATACCAAGCATTGAAGGTAAATGGAATATTCACAGTAGCAGCCAGTATTTTTAAAGAAGTTTTACCCAAGACCACAAATAAGGTAAAATTTAAACTTAAAAGAATGTATTGTAGAAATAATATAAACCGCTTAAAAGTTAATTTCGTAATTTCCGGTACTTTAGTAAACCATGTTAACTGAAATTTTGCCTTTCAGGTTCGATTTAGACACAGTAGCCATTGCTGGAGCAACTTTATGGTCCTTGGCATTATATCTCGGTTTTTCTCCCCTTAGCGAATGGATAACCCAACAACTAAACCGTTGGTTCAATTTCGCCGAACAGTTTATGTATACCAGTAGAACTGAATTTGAAAAAACCCGTCAGGCAAGAGAATCACAAAACGCTTTCTATGCATCTGTTTTTAGCATAATACCCTTTTTAATCATTGGTGCTTTGTGCAATTGGGCTATAGAAATCAGTTTGGGAGGAAATTGGGCTATCAGTACCGGAATTCTCGCTTGTATGGGTTGCGGCGTTTATGAATTAGGTAGAAGAGATGGTGAAAATAATTAGTTGTTAGTTGTTA
>DESS01000032.1 GCA_002361335.1 Richelia sp. UBA3308 | reverse complement strand
GAGGGACTACTACATATATATCTCCTCCGATTTATGTTTTTACAAATTTCAGTTTAGGGTTTAATTAGTCTTTAAGGAAAAATTATAAATTAGTAAATCATCTTCAACAAAAAAATCATCCGCCAGTTATTTTATTCGGATTGGCCGCAACTGGCACATAATTTCAAGTAGGGGAGGCTGTGGTGCTCTAGATTTTCTTCCCAGATTACTCCCCTCCCCTTGTCAAATTACCGAAAAATTTTAGGCCCTTGGTACGAGGAATGTTCACAGCTAGGTGTGCCTGCTCGAATTCTGTAGTAGCTACACCTACCTCCACACTCATTTGACCAAAAAATAAACAGGATACAACCCCCCGGTAGTCGGCCGTGGAAAGAAAAAAATTTTTTTTACTTGGGGTTGGGCCCCTCGATTTATCGGCCGTGGGTACTTGATAACTGATAACTGAAATCACCCTCTCGCCCTTGTACACAATTGTCATCTATCGTGTTACTATCCTTTAGGCTACCTTTGCGAGAAATTGCCCCGGTAACAAACAAGAAACATTTTAGTAACGTAGTTTTTCTGCTCAAATAAGAACCGACGATTGCAATGGAGTCCAAACTGGTTCTAGCATTTTCAGTCATAAAAACCTCCTTTGCGGTATATCTATGTTGGTGCCGCACTATACCTAAATTATTTAAATGATTATCCCGCAGCTATTTCCATTTCTCGTTGTGAAGTGGGACTACAAGAATCGTATTCTCTTGTAAAATTCATCTAAAGGAAGATAATAAACACAAGTTTTATATATAAAATAAAATTTTTATAAAGGTTCTATAAAACAATATTGTTACAACACCATAGGCATCAAGTAAAAACATTATTACGGAGAAAATCCATGAATAAATTACTTTATAAATATCGGTTGAGTGCACTTTTAAGCGCAATGTTGTTAAGCGCGAATATCCAAACGGTAAGAGCGAATCAAGCTTTTTCATATTCTTTCGATCCTGTTCCCCAAAAACTGGCACAATACGCTCGCAACACGGCCACTGTTTATTTAAATCAGGGTTTACAGCTCGTTCAAACGGGAAGAGTAGAAGATGCAATTGTGGCCTTTAACCAAGCAATTCAACTAGAACCATCTTTAGCACCAGCACATTACAATTTAGGATTAGCATTCCGACAGTTAGGACAATTACAACCTGCAGCAGATGCTTTTTACCAAGCAACCCAAGTGGACCCCAAATTTGCTTTAGCTTATGCAAATTTAGGTGGTGCTTTGTTGGAAGGGAATAATATCATCCAAGCTGAAAATTATTTACAGCGAGCCTTAGAAATTGATGCAAAATTAGGAGTTGCTCACTATAATCTTGGATTATTATACCAGCAAAAAGAAGATTGTAATCAAGCTGTTAAATCATTCAAAAAAGCGATTAAGTATAGTAATAAGGCACCAGAACCAGCTTATCAAATCGGATTGTGTTATTTGCGACAACGTCAACTAAAGAAAGCCAAAAATGCTTTTCAAGAAGCGGTGCAAATTAATCCTAGATATCCCGAAGCACATTATAATATTGGTTCAATTTTATATAGTCAAGGTAAACATAAACAAGCTTTAGAAGCATTTAGAAAATCTGCCGATGCAAACCCCAATTATCCCAGCGCTTATTATGGTGCTGGATTGGCATTTATGCAACTTAAACAATATCCGGATGCCATCGGTGTATTACAATACGCTAGGGATTTATTCTTAGCACAAAATAATTCTCAGTGGGCTATTAACGCCGAACAACTTATGCAACAAGCACAGAATTTTACCTATCAAATTCCCCGATAAAAAGTTGCTCATATAGCTGTTAACTTGCTTGAACTCACGTCACAATAAAAGAATTGGTTGAACAATGGCTGGTGTGGTCTGTAGTTCAGTTGGAAATTGATGTTTATGTTCGTGAAAAAACGTCCCAGAAGCCAATTTTTATTGTGGAATCGTTGGTTAGATAGACATAGAATAGTCAGCAATATGGAGACTTTTTGTGACTTAATTGTCATTTCCCTATGTTGTGGTTTGTTTGCCGTGATGGTAGTCAAGTTATGGGGAATATTTCACGATATTTTGCATTCTGTTGATTACAAAGAAGTAACTGCAAAAATGCTATTTATCTTGATTTTGGTTGAACTATTTCGACTATTAGTGGTGTATCTACAAGAACATAGCATTGCTGTTGGTGTCGCTGTAGAAGTAACTATTGTATCTTTGCTACGAGAGGTGATTGTTCATGGTGCGATGGAAATTTCCTGGATTCAGGTAGCCTCAATATGTGGTTTATTAATAATTTTGGGTGTATTACTATTGGTGTGCGCTAAGACTCCCCATATGGATTGTATTAGCGCAAATACCAAATATTGTCCTTTTATATACGGTGAAGACGACCAAAAGTCTTCAGGGGGTTGTACCCAAGGGCGAAGTTCATCGAATCATTGTCAGGGCAATACCCAAATTAAGACTTAGCGTTCATCTATATTTTAATTTTATGAAAACCCGCGCTTTCGCGGGTTTCTTTTATTTTTTATTTTTTAAGTTTTTGTAATAAAAAATTATGAAATTATTAGTGAAAATAAACAAACCCACTTTTAAACAATTGGGTTTCTCATTCTATTAAATTCTAACAACCTGTAAATGATTGGGATAGAAATTAGAATATCTTGTGGGCATTCTACAATTATCAATTGACCTTCATATTAAAATGGATACAAGCCGCCGGTACAGGCCGCCCGATTGCAAAAAAATATTTTCCACAATGCCAGGCTCCTCGATTCATGGTGTGGGTACTTGATAACTGATAACTAATAACTAATCACTAATAACTAATCACTAGAATCAATAGATTTATTTTTTTAATATTTTTACCAAGATCTTATCAACGCGATTACCATCCATATCCATTACTTCAAAACGCATTCCTTTCCATTCAAAATTATCTGTAACAGCAGGAATACGACCTAAATGAGTCATCACCAAACCACCTAATGTTTGATAACTACCGGGAAATTCCGATGATATTTCTTCTTCAAGATCGAAAAGTTCAAAAAACTCATCCATACTTAACATTCCATCCAATAACCACGAACCGTCGTCTCTTTGTACTGCTTGTGGTTCCTCGTCTTCTTCCTCGGAAGGAACATCACCAACAATCTCAATTAATACATCATTAAGAGTTACCAATCCTTGAATCACTCCATATTCGTCTACCACTAAGGCCACATGATTGATAGTTTGTTTGAATAACTCTAAAACTTTTAACCCACGGGTGCTTTCTGGTACAAATATGGGTTCTCGCAAACAAACAGTTAAATCCATCTGTTCGCCACAGAAACTGCGAGCTAATAGATCGGTTACCGCAATAATTCCCAATACATTATCCAAACTTTCCTGACACACGGGATACCGCGAATAACCATTTTCAATAATTTTCTCGCGGTTTTGAGCGGCGCTATCTTCCAAATTTAACCAGACAATTTCCTGACGCGGTGTCATAAACGAATTTACTGGGCGATCGCCTAAACGAAAAACCCGTTCAACCATATCCTGTTCTACTTCTTCAAAGGTTCCTTCTTCGGTTCCTTGTTCGATTAATACTTTAATTTCTTCTTCTGTGATTTGTGGCTCTGTAGAAGGTCTAATCCCTAATAATTTTACTACTGCATCCGTAAAAAAACTTAATAAACACACAATAGGTAAAGTAATTTTCACTAAACCTTTCATCGGTAAGGCGACAATAGAAGCAATGGTTTCTGGGTGATTTAATGCCAAACGCTTAGGTACGAGTTCACCCAGGATTATTGCTAAAAAAGTAATTATTAATACTGAAATACCACGAGCTAGCTCTACTTGATATACAGGAATAAAATTTAAAATAGGTTTTATTCTCTCATAAATAATTTCTTCTCCGTAGGCACCAGAAATGATGGTAATTAAAGTTATCCCGACTTGAACGGTACCAATAAATTCGGTGGGAGAAGAAGCTAATTCAAAGGCGGCTTTTGCTTTGGTGTTTCCTTGGTTAGCAAGCTGTTGTAAACGGACTTTACGAGCGGAGACTATTGCCAATTCTGACATGACGAATATGGCATTAGCGAAAATCAGTAAAAAAATGATTAGTAACTCGAAATTGGAGGACATTCTAAAAATTGCCGTTTGAGTCGGCGGCTAACTATGCACAATCTTAGTTTTTAAGTACAATTGCATCCAAGGCGTAATATTAAAAGACTCTATATATATAAATTTAGAGTCGAAAGAGAAATTTTATTGGATGAACCCTAGAACACACTTAGGTATAGTCGCCGGGATGGTCAGTCGTAATTTTACAAGGGAAAAACAGTTTTAAAGCAAAATTTTCGGTTGACACTTTTAAAATAGTTGAGATAGGCATTCATCAAAAACACTTCTTGGCTATATTTTAGAAAAGGGCAAATTTACTCAAATTGTCTAAAAATACCTTGATTTATCGGGGGAAGGCAGTCATAATGAAGAATTTAGAATTTAGAATTTAGAATGAAGTCCATAAAGGAAAAACAATCTTCATCACCAATAACCATTATCATAAATTTATTCTCCCATGCCCTTCGGCCCCATGCCCATTGCCCCACGCCCGAAGGCAGAAGGCATCTCTGTGCCACCAGCCCGGAGCTGCCTTGTTCAAATAGTGTTGTCTTTTGTGTCTATTTTTAACTAAGAGTAGGGTAAATTATTTAAGCCGCTGTAGTATTCGCGTTTACCCCCTGGGTAGGCAAGCTGAACATCCGTATATGTTGCGGTTGATTACGAATAAAAAATTGTAAAGGTTATGGCTTTTTCTTCCATTGTGCGTGCTTTGGGGCGTTCCCCTCTCACCACCGAGCTAGTTGCTAAATTAAACACGCTTTCGACATTACGATTAAACGGGATTCCTCGCTTGCCGAAGGGCTTGGTAGCTTCAGCATTGGCGAATAGTTCTTTATGTCACCTATTTGTGGTGTGTGCCACTTTGGAAGAAGCCGGACGGTGGACTACACAGTTAGAAGCAATGGGATGGAAGACGATACATTTTTATCCCACTTCTGAAGCATCGCCTTACGAACCATTTGACCCGGAAACCGAAATGACTTGGGGTCAAATGCAGGTACTAGCTGATTTAATTAAATTTTCTGGGGAACAACAGAACTCATCAGTGGCTGTAATCGCAACTCATGCGGCTTTACAACCTCATTTACCACCCCCAGGAGCATTCAAACCTTTTTGTTTGAATATTAGTAAGGGAATGGAATTTAATCTTGGTTCTTTTGCTGAAAAAATGGCTACTTTAGGATACGAAAGAGTTCCTTTAGTAGAAATGGAAGGTACTTGGAGTCGGCGCGGGGATATTGTAGACGTGTTTCCTGTATCGTCAGAATTACCAGTGCGTCTGGAATGGTTTGGCGATGAAATTGAACAAATCCGGGAATTCGACCCGTCAACTCAGCGTTCTGCTTTAGATAAAATTGACCAAATAATTCTTACTCCTACTAGTTTTGCTCCTATATTAATGTCACAGGGGCAATTTAGAAAGTCTGTGGAAGATTATCTTTCTTCGGAAGAAAGGGAACAATTTGATTCGGGACAGTTATTAGAAGGAACCCGCAGATTTTTGGGATTAGCTTATGAAAAGCCTGCTTCTTTATTAGATTATTTACCGGAAAATACTTTAATTGCCATTGATGAAGTGGAACAGTGTTACGCTCACAGTTTACGTTGGGTGGAGAATGCCGTTAGTAAGTGGGAGGAGAGGGAGAGAGAGCAGCCGGAGCTGGGGGAGCTGGGGGAGCAGGGGGAGATAGATAGCGGATGCGATCGCGAGATTAGGGAAGAAGAAAACTTACCAAAAATTCACCGTTGGTGGTCAGAATGTTTGGCGGATGTGGCGAATTTTAATTTTAAAACTTTGTATTTGTCGGAATTATCTGAAGAAGGGAATAATGGGGTTAATTTAGCGGCTCGTTCGATTCCGGTAAGTCCCCACGCTTTTGCGAAGTTAGCAGAAGTACTCCGAGGAGAACGCGATCGCAATTTTTCGGTTTGGTTAGTTTCTGCTCAACCTTCACGTTCGGTTTCGTTGTTACAAGAACATGATTGTCCGGCACAGTTTATTCCCAACCCCCGGGATTTTCAAGCTATCGATCGGTCGCAAATTAATCATGTTCCTGTAGCTTTAAAATATTCCGGTCTTGCTGAACTTGAAGGTTTTATTTTACCTACTTATCGTTTAGTGGTTGTCACCGATAAGGAATTCTACGGACAGCATACCTTAGCGACTCCTGGTTACGTCCGCAAGCGTCGCAAAGCCACTTCCAAAAAGGTTGACCCTAATAAGTTACGTCCGGGAGATTATGTAATTCACAGAAATCACGGTTTGGGTCAATTTATTAAATTAGAAAGTCTTAGTTTTAATCAGGAAACTCGGGATTATTTAGTTGTTAAGTATGCTGATGGCTTGTTAAGGGTAGCAGCAGATCAAGTTGGTGCTTTATCTCGTTTCCGCACTACTACTAACAAGTCACCCCAATTAAATAAAATGACGGGTAAGACTTGGGAGAATACTAAGAATAAAGTCCGAAAAACTGTCAAAAGATTGGCAGTCGATTTATTAAAACTGTATTCGGCACGTTCTCAACAAACTGGTTTTACTTATCCCCAGGATTCCCCTTGGCAAGAAGAAATGGAAGATTCCTTCCCCTATCAACCCACAACTGACCAGTTAAAGGCTACTCAAGATGTGAAGCGGGATATGGAAAGCGATCGTCCTATGGATCGTTTGGTGTGCGGTGATGTGGGTTTTGGTAAAACCGAGGTGGCAATTCGAGCGATTTTTAAAGCTGTAACTGCGGGTAAACAAGTTGCTTTGCTCGCGCCGACTACCATTCTTACCCAGCAGCACTACCATACTTTAAAGGAACGATTTGCACCCTATCCCATAAATGTAGGGTTGCTCAACCGCTTCCGTAGCGCTGAGGAAAAACGCAATATTCAAAAACGATTGGCGACGGGGGAATTAGATATAGTTGTTGGTACTCACCAACTTTTAGGTAAAACTGTTAAATTTAAAGACTTAGGTTTACTAGTAGTAGATGAAGAACAGCGATTTGGGGTAAATCAAAAAGAAAAAATCAAATCTTTGAAAACTCAAGTAGACGTATTAACTCTAAGCGCTACACCAATTCCCCGTACTTTATATATGTCATTATCGGGAATTCGGGAAATGAGTTTAATTACTACTCCACCCCCATCAAGAAGACCAATTCAAACTCATCTTTCACCGATGAATCCCGAAGCAATTCGTACTGCCATACGTCAGGAATTAGACCGTGGCGGTCAGGTATTTTATGTAGTTCCACGAGTAGAGGGAATAGAAGAAAAATCGGCTTCGATCCGAGAAATGATACCCAATGCCAGAATTGCGATCGCTCATGGTCAAATGGAGGCGAGCGAGTTAGAATCTATCATGCTTTCCTTCAGTAATGGGGAAGCAGAAATTTTAGTTTGTACGACAATTATTGAATCGGGTTTAGATATTCCCCGAGTGAACACCATTTTAATCGAAGACGCACAGAAATTTGGTTTAGCACAACTTTACCAATTAAGGGGAAGAGTTGGACGTGCCGGAATTCAAGCTCATGCATGGTTATTTTATCCCAGACAGCGATCGTTATCGGAAGCAGCCCGGAAAAGGTTGAGAGCTATTCAAGAATTTACTCAATTGGGTTCAGGTTATCAATTAGCAATGCGAGATATGGAAATTCGTGGAGTTGGTAACTTATTAGGAGCAGAACAATCGGGACAAATGAATGTCATCGGCTTCGACTTATATATGGAAATGCTTGAAGAAGCCATCCGCGAAATTCGGGGACAAGAAATTCCCACCGTTGACGATACCCAAATTGATCTAAATTTAACGGCGTTTATTCCAGCAGATTACATTACTGATTTAGATCAAAAAATGAGCGCTTATCGTGCCGTAGCAGTAGTTAAATCTAAAGAAGAATTAGCATTGATTGCAGCAGAATGGAACGATCGCTATGGAAGCGTACCAGCATCAGCAAATCAATTGTTAAGAGTAATGGAATTAAAACAATTAGCTAAAAATTTAGGATTTAGTCGGATAAAACCAGAAGGAAAGCAACATATCGTATTAGAAACCCCAATGGAAGAACCCGGTTGGAAAATGCTTGCTGAAAAACTACCACAAAATCTCATGAGTAGATTTGTTTATTCTCCCGGTAAAGTAACCGTCAGGGGTTTAGGAGTAATGAAGGCTGACACCCAGTTACAAACCTTGATCGATGCCTTTACCAAAATGCAAGGTGCTGTATCGGAAGCAGAAGTAGTTTAGAAAGTATTGATCGAAATAAACCGATGGTTTCCTAGTTCCAAGCTTTGCTCTAATTGCCATTATCAAATAGAAGAATTACCGTTAGAAGTTAGAGCTTGGAATTGCCCAAATTGCGGAACCCACCATGATAGAGATGGAAACGCAGCGCAGAATATAAGGGCTGAAGGTATTAGAATGCTGTCCTCCTCTGGGACGGGGGAGGCTAACGCCAGTGGAGAGGATGTAAGACCAATTCGCGGACGTAAGTCTAAGATGAGGCAATCTTCCGTGAAGCTGGAAACAAACACTCACCCGTTAGGGGAGTGTGGGTAGTTCACTGTACGCTCAGCACCTACAAGCAGCAAACAATCAGGTAAAGCTGCTTATATTAAAGGATCTGTCGCCTAAGTAGGAATACTCAATCTTCTCGACAACTTCTGTTGTTCCAATCGTCATAATTTGACCAAAAACTATAGCGCTATAGTTTTTTGAATATAACAATGCCAATACATCAAAGTGAAAATTAAATTATTGCGCTTTGAACAAAGATGGCGGAACAATATTTAAAACTAATTCTACTCAAGCAGAAGAAGTAAAGGATTCTACCATTACATCCCGTTCGACTTCAATCCAAACCTTAGCGCCGCAACCGAGTGGTTTATCCGGACTATAAATAACTCGACAACTTCCAGCTATTTCTACATCGTGATAATAACTAACGCTTCTTCCGGATTCTACTCTTACGACTGGCTTATTGGTACCATGCTTGCTATTGCTTCTGATATGGTGCTGATTAACACAAATGCGAGTTGGTGCCGTTGGAGTCCGCTTTCTGCAATTAGGCTTGGGACCTCTACTACCTCTTGTTACTTTAGGTTTTCCTTTGAATAAAGGAATCTGCCAAAATCTACCAACCTTTTTTGCTCCTTTAATTCTGCCTTCTTTAAGTAGACATCGTACTCGTTGAGTACAAATTTTTAGTAAACGGGCAGCTTCTGTTGTTCCAACCATGATAATCAAAGAAGATAAACTATAGCGCTATAGTTACTAGCTTATATGTGATCAGGCTAATTACCAACTTAATTTTACTCAAAAAAGTGAGAAAGCAGAGCAAAATCAACCAAGATGAGACGTGATGATTTATTCTTAACTTAAATAAATTTATGTTTACATTGCTTTGTGATTGATAAAATTCAGATTTTAAAAAAACATGATTCTAAAGAATGGCGAGTGGAGCTTGTCTGCTACATAAAACCAGGACA
>DESS01000366.1:76667-79004 GCA_002361335.1 Richelia sp. UBA3308 | reverse complement strand
ATCATTGTTGTCACCCCGTGAGGATTTTACCCCATCAACTCCGGCTGTTTTCTGTCGGGTAGGATTGGACTGTTACCAGTCCTCACCCCCCTAAGAACGGTACGTGACAGTTACCCGTCATACCGCTCAAGCCATACTTCAAGCCTTCAACTTGGTGTTATGTACCTGTTTATGACACATTACGTGTAAGTGTATTAGGTTTTCTTCGTCGTTTAGTCCACCTTTTGCAACAGGTACTATATGATGAGTTTCGATTTCTTCACCGTTAAAAAGATATTCCCCACATATAGGACATTTAAAACTTTGGTTTTTGGCTACTTGCTCATATTTTGAGCCTTTTGCCCAGTAGAGTTTTCCTTGTTTCTGATTGCGGGTTTCCCAGTATTTCTTTAATTCTGGGTCGTCAGGAGAATAGTTTCCTGTGACTTTTACGTGTCTAATTATGGGAGTTTTACTGATGTTAGTAAGTGAGTAGAATTTATTTCTACCTCTACTATCAGTTCCATAACAAGCAAAAGTCCATTCATTGTCTTCTACTCGGTGGAAGTATCGGTTTTTAACCCACTTTTTTCCTTTGTTGGGATGTCTACGCTTTGCCCAACAGTAGAGGTACATTGTTACTCGGTGATTGATGTAATTAAATGTTTTCTTGCTAACCACCCCTCTGTAATAGTTAGCAAATCCTCGGAGAATAGGTTTTAGTTTGGCGATAAGATTTTGTTGCGTCCAAGTGGCGCATTGAGAGATAGTACGCCCTAGTTCTTTACAGAATTTCAGCACTTTCTCTTTTTGAGGTTTAATTAAAAGTTTGCCCTTATATTGGCGTAAGTTAAACCCCAAAAAATTAAATCCATCTCTTATGTGAACTATCCTAGTTTTCTCCTCGCTGATTTTTAGTCCTCTTTCTGACAACCATTGCCTAATCTGTACTAAGGCATTTTCAAGGTTTGTTTTGTCTCTCGATGTTACGATAAAGTCGTCCGCGTACCTGACAAAACCTAGTGATAGCCTGTTACCCCATTTATCTTTCGGTAATTTGATAGATTTAATGAGTAATTCTTACGCCATGTAGTCCTAAATTTGCCAATAGCGGCGAAATTGCGCTGCCTTGCGGTGTACCTTTATCTGTAGCCGTGTAAGAACCCTGATAGACGTAGCCAGCTTTTAACCAATATGAAGATTGATTCCCTTGCTGGGTGTGTACCAATCATCTTTAAAATGGATTCATGAGCAATGTTGTCAAAGAATCCTGTTATGTCAGCGTCTAAGACCCAAATATGTCTTGCTCCACGCGGGTTCTCTACTAGATTGTTGAAGCATTGCGCTATTGCGTCTTGAGTGCTTCTACCAATCCTAAACCCATAGGAGTTAGGTTCAAATTGCGATTCCCACTCGGGTTCAAGTGAGTTTTTAACTATAACTTGCATGACTCTATCCCTGATGGTCGCAATACCAAGGGGACGTTTCTTGCCGTTAGATTTAGGAATATAAACTCTCCTAGCCGGAGATGCTTTAACTTTTTCCCAACTGTTGACAAGTTTTACTCGTTTTTCAGGAGAATCCTGCTGTTTTTCTGCCGTCATTATGCTGAGTAATCTGTCGTACTGCAAGCAATAGGTTTGCGTAAGATTTTAATAACAATTTCTGCAATCGTCTGAGTTGCTTCCATTGCCCAAGTTTTCTGGCACGAAATATCCGCTTTCTCAAGTTACTAACAATCTTTCTTACTTTCTTCCAGTTGATTTGGTTCCAGTTTGAAAGCTGCTTCTTATGTCCATTTACATCAGTATGATGTATCAAACTTTTCATAAGGATTCGTTCTCAAAGATAAGTTTCACTTCCGTATATGACCCAAGTGAATTCTGCTTTCCTTTCGGTCAGGGGCAAATTTTGAACCCCTATCTACCTCGTTACAAGGTGGCATTCGCTTTTTCACTCATCCTTTACCCTGCAGAGAGTTCGGCTTTGATTACTCTGGGCTTACTAGAAAGTTCGACCGTTTTCTAGACTCTGTAGGGCTTTTCCTGTTGTATCAACTAAAGCTTCCGATATAGTTAGGATGGGTACCTATTTCACGATAGGAGTTATGTTTCTACGTTGTTATGACAGGAAAACATAACAACCACCTATTTACCATTTTGGTTCGAGCTTCTCAGGAGTTTTTAGCTCGTTCTGAAGTGACGTGATTTAATCAATACCTTAGACCGTGTTCATCCTTCTACATCCTTCCCCCTTGCTCCTCACTACCTAACCCTGGTAGCTATGGCTACTTTTAGCGTCTGCACTCCGACTGTTTCGTTACCTACGAGGGGAGTGACCAAAACAATTGCCAATTCG
>DESS01000366.1:64098-76484 GCA_002361335.1 Richelia sp. UBA3308 | reverse complement strand
TGCGAATTGCGAATTGGATTGACGTACCGTTAAAATACGGATTACTCTACGGAGGTCTGGGGTAGAAAACCCAGAGAGACTTCGGAGTCCCAATTTAGTTGACCTTTCAGGTCGCACTGCCTGCGTTTAATTGAGTCACTTGGCGTATAGCCAAAAATCTAGCTGCTTTGGATTTCAGAATAAGCTTTTGAAGTGACAAGGCTCTGCGCTTATCTCCTACTCGAATTGCTTTGAACACTCGGCATTGCAGGCGAAATAAGTCTTTACGGAATTTCTTCCAGTTTAGATTCTTCCAAGATTCACTAGTAGTTTTACTGTGCCTAATCATGCTCTATTTTGCTAAGTGTTTTCTGAATACCTTGCAGCAATTACGCCGCATCCTACCCGAATCAAAGGGATTCCGTATCTCGTCTTACCTACATGAGATTCGACTTTTCCCATGACCTTTGATTCGTTTTTATTCGTTCCCATTATCTCTTTTCGTCCCGTTAGGTGTAGCCACTTTAACCACCGGATACCCAAGATTCTTGCTGTTGCTATCAAAAAGCACAGCGGGTATAAGCTCCGGTAAAGTCAAGGTTTTTGTGTTATGCCTTGCTTAGGGATAGGTCACTTTTCTAGGCTCTGTTTCACCGTGGGGACTCCCTGTTAGCACCAGTGTCAACCCATAACAGTCGTCTGGTTGTGCCCTGTTCCCAGCTTCACTCTACAAGAATCGAGCTTGTTCGGTGTGGGCCGCCTCTGGAGTCACGCTCGAATCTAGCGGATAGGACTTTCACCTATATCAGTCTGAGAGTTCAGTGCTTAACTCAAGGTTAAGTTTCACTGGTTTAGCTATGTACGGGCTGATTACCGTGATTCCCTAAACAACGAATCGCACTTCGACTTACCTTCTACTGATTTAAAACGAGAAGTCACCTTAAAGCGTACTTGTTTAGCCATGCCAAACAATATACGCTCAACAGCTTTAAAGGCTCTGGTTGCAAGTTTTTGTTGAGTATTTGAATCAATATTCTTTGCTATCCAACTAGAAGACTTAGCGGTTAAAGTCGCGAATGATTGCAACTCATAATCCGAAAATCTTCCTTGCTCTTTTGCCGTTTTAAATAGTTCTTTACGCTGCTTTTTATCTTTTTCGCGGTTAAGTTTTTTAGCTTGCTTATATGGCTCGGAATTACGAACTAACTCACTACGTACTACAGCCTCGTTGAGACAAGCATTATAGAGTTGCCTGCCAGCGTGAAACCTGGAGTTTAAATGCTTTTCTTGTTTGCTATCTACTTTTAACGGCATTTCAGTTAGGTTGAGTCGATGCCCGGTATTATCCGGGGCACCTCTCAGTTAGATCCGTGCGTACCGCTTTCGCTGTACACGGCTCCCGATACTCTTAGGGGATGACCCCGTTGCTCATGTGGATGTAATCATGACATGATTTATGTACAGCTACTAGATTTTTGGTTTTCCAGTTGTTATGATTACCATCTATGTGATGAAGGTTTACTCGTTCTTCGCTTGTAAATTTTAAACCACATATTGCACAGGAATGGTTTTGCCTTTTTAAGGCTTTAGAGGTGAGTCCGTCATATAACTTGCTGTTACGTTGGTTCCAGTAAGTTATATCATTGTCGTATGGGGATTTGGTTCCTTTGACACTGACGTACTTATTTTCGGAGTATGGAACTTTTGGGAACGCTTTTTCTGTCAGCTTTAATGCTGATTCTCTTGAGTTCTTGGTTTCTTTGTTGAATACCTTAAACGTCCTGTGGTTGATGTGCCAGAGTGAAAATTTTGACCCATCTAATTTACAGAACCTGTGGTAATTCCTCCAACCTCTAACTATTGGTGCAAGCTTTTCTGCTTTTACCTTAGAACCATAATTCGAGTTGTTGACGATTTTCTTGACTTTTTCACGGAATTTTTTAAAGTTTTCCACTGAAGGAGTGCTTCTGAATTTTCCGTTGCTTTGTACTTTAAAATGCCAGCCTAAAAAGTTAAATCCATCTTTTGCAGCGGTTACTTTTGTTTTTTCCTTACTTAATTCCATTCCTCGGCTAGCTAGAAATTGGCTAACTTTATCAAGTATTTCTTCCGCATTATCTTCGGGTCTGAGAATTATTACCATGTCATCCGCATAACGGATTGATGGTTCTCTAATATCTTTTGCCGAAGTGTTTTCTGTGATTCTCCTACCACTTATGTTGTGGTGTCTGTGGATACTTTCAATACCGTTTAGAGCGATATTGGCTAGAAGCGGACTCACCACACCACCTTGAGGTGTGCCTTGCTCCGGGAATTCTGGGTTGATTCCTGCTTTTAGGCATCTGAATATACCTTTTTTAATGCCTTTTGAGGCTATAAGGTTATTCATTATTGTGGTGTGATTTATTCTGTCGAAGCATTTTTTGATATCGAGTTCAATGACTCGCTTGTCTTTTCCATTGGCATGGGAGTTTAGGTTTGAGAATAAGACTTTCTGGGCATCGTGTGCCGAACGTCCGGGTCTAAATCCGTAGCTTTTAGCATGGAATGTTGCTTCATGTGCAGGTTCTAGAGCGTATTTGACCAAGCATTGCCAAGCCCTATCCGCTATAGTGGGAATCTTCAGCATTCTTTTGGTTCCATCTTTTTTAGGGATGGGAATACTTCGTAGTCTTTGGTGATGCCAGTTGCTACTGGTATTCTTAAGGAGTGTTTCTAGTTTCAATCGTTCTTTGAAATTGAGCGATTTTTTCCCATCTACCCCTGCTGTTTTCTTTCCTGCATTTAATTGAGTTACTTGACGAATCGCCAAAAATCTAGCTGCTCTAGATTTTAGAATCAATTTTTGGAGTGACACAGCTTTCCGCTTGTCCCCTTCTCGGATTGCTTTAAACACTCGACATTGTAGGCGGAATAGGTCTTTACGGAATTTCTTCCAGTTTAGATTCTTCCAAGATTCACTAGTAGATTTACTGTGTCTAATCATGCTCTACGCTCGTTAAATGTTTTCTGAGTACCTTGCAGCAATTACGCTGCATCCTACCCGATGCAAAGGAGTTCCGTATCTCGTCTTACCTACACGAGTTTGCAAGCTCGTGACCTTTGCCTCGTTTTTCTTCGTTCCCTCAAGTGATGAGCCACCCTGTGGGTGACTCTTTTTGTTCTGTTAGGTGTAGCCATTTTGACCATCGGATACCCCAGGTTCTTACTGTTACCCTTTCAATGGCACGGCGGGTATGAACTCCGATAAAATCAAGGTTTTATGTTATGCCTTGTTTCTCCATAAGTCACTTTTTTAGGCTCTGTTTCACCATAAGAACTCCCTGTTAGCACCAGTGTCAGCCCATAACAGCCGTCTGATTGTGCCCTGTTCCCAGCTTCACTCTACAAGAACCGAGCTTGTTCGGTGTGGGCCGCCTCTGGAGTCACGCATGAACCTTGCGGATAGGACTTTCACCTATATCGGCTTGAGAGTTCAGTGTCTAACATATGTTAGATTTCACTGGCTTAGTTATTTACGGGCTGGTTACCGTGATTCACTAAGCAACGAATCGCACTAAAAGATGGAGTTGTCTTACGAGCCATTTGACCGACCTCTCAAATGTTGCTATAACTAGCATAGCCATTAGGTACCCAATCGTCAATCAACATGAGAAATAATAATGGTCATTTTAAAAAAGGGCATAGGGAAGGATTTGTTACCAAGCGTCCAAAAGCATTAACAGCGCAAGTGGCGTTGCGGTTAACACCAGAAGATAAAGAGGCATTAATTAGCGTTCCGAATTGGCAGGAAAGATTAAGAGATTGTATTAAAACCTTAATTGAGGATGAAGGCGAATAAATTCGCCCGTGGCGAAATTCCGCCCCGATTTAAAAATACGGGGCTACCTTTCTACCGCTTGCTTTTAAGTGTAAAAAACTCGCTTCATAGCTAATTTAACTGATATAAATTTTATTTACTGTTAATTTTCTTCTCTTTCCCAGAAGAATGCACTTTGAACTCTCATGCTTGGGATTATTCCAAATTGTCTTTACTCCGCCACTCATATCTTGTTTATTAAGAGTAAATAACTATTTTTTTTACATAAAGTAATTATTTTTACTCCATTAATTTAAATTTTTCATTAATGGACTTATGTTTTTATAATCGGATTTTTAGCCCCAAGCGCATAGGTCCTTAACTCCGTAAAATTGGATTATTTAAGGTTTTTTTTATAACTTAATTAATAACTGGTGTAAGATATGAGAAATTAATCTTGCTTCCATGGCCGAATATGAACGCCGAGTTCCGAATCAATTCCCAAGGCCGCGATCTTCCCGCTTTGGGAAGGTGGCGAATGCCAATCGCGTAGCGCATGCGTCAGCGGCTTATCGCCCCACAGAGAATGGGGCTAATTGGCATTTGCGTTTTCGTTTCGGCATTATATAAAACACTCGTTAAATCGGTGGTTGGTGCAATATTATATCGGGCTTCAAACTGCCAATTACTTGTATCCGAAATATTAAACACTTATCTTTACCTGTCCGGTTCTACTATCAAAATAAATCTTCCACACATACATACTTTTTTTACTCTTAATATTACATCTTCCTTTAAACACTTATTATAAATTACCTTTCAAAGAAAATCAGATAATAATTATATTGGTTAAATATTCCATTAGTTGTGAGTATTTATCAAATATATGGCTACAAAATATACGTGCGTCAAAAATCAGGTTACAAACATGTTAAAAATGACAATTTTAATGTTGTAATAATATAAGTATATTGCTAAACATTTCACATTTAATTTATTTTTATTTATTCAAAAAAAAATGATAAAATCATATAGATTATAATTTTTTTATAATTCATATCCTGTTTTTTTGGACAATGTATTGTAATTTAAATCTTGATTCAATAGTGATTTAGTTTTTATATTATTTGGCATGGAAACCCTGCGTTTGTATGATTTCTTACCTTCAGGTAATGGCTATAAGATACGTTTGTTACTGACGCAAATTGGTATGCCATTTGAAAGAATAGAGATAAATATATTAGAAGGAGAGAGTAGAAGCCCAGAATTTTTAAGCAAAAATCCTAACGGTAAAATACCAGTTTTAGAAATTGGTGAAAATACATACTTAGCAGAGTCAAATGCAATATTAATGTATTTGAGTGAAGGAACGGAATTTTTACCTTACGATCCTTTTTTAAAAACACAGGTATTGCAATGGTTATTCTTTGAACAGTACAGCCACGAACCATTTATAGCTACATCAAGGTATTGGGTTTCAATTTTAGGTAAAGCGGAGGAATATCAAGAAGCATTACAAGAAAAGTACGAACGCGGTTATGCAGCACTTGAGGTGATGGAAAATCATTTAACCGAGAAAACTTTCTTGGTTGGAGAGCGTTATACAATTGCTGATATTGCTTTATTTGCTTATACCCATGTAGCGGATGAAGGAGGATTTGATTTAAGTAGATTCAAGGCAACTTTAGCTTGGATAGAAAGAGTTAAAGCGCAACCGGGGTACATCCCTATTACTCAAGGCTGACGGGAATGGGGGAGATAACTTAGGAGTGAAAAGTGAGGAGTTATGAGTTGTGAAAAACTTCTTTCATAACTGATAACTCCCGTCTTGAAAATTCTAAAGTCTTGATTGCCAAGCTCTATTTTGATTAAAACCAAAAGCATTCAATGACGTATTAATGAGCGTGTTTTGCTTTATTTTTACTAATAATCGATACAATTATTTACAATATATATAAAAATAGTTATAATCGCGGATTTTCAAAAAACAGTAGAGAAAGGAAAAAATCCATAATAAAAATTGTCACCCAACTGCTGACAACAGCCTTAGTTGCCGATTGTCCCACTTCCTTGGCACCTCCACAAGTTGCTAAACCGTAACTGCAACCGATAAAACCAACTAAAACTCCAAAAATAAAACCTTTAAACAAGATAATATATAAATCTGATGGTTCTAGAAAATTTCTCACGGATTCTAAAAATGTTTCTGGAATTACCTGATAAAATTCTGCTGCGGCAAATATTCCGCCAATAATTCCGATTACTAAAGAAAAAATAGTTAATATTGGTAATATCAAACAACAAGCGATTACTCTTGGAAGAACCAAGTAATCGATGGGATTAGTTCTGAGCATATAAAGGGCATCAACTTGTTCGGTGACTATCATGGCACCTATTTGGGCAGCAAAAGCCGAACCTACTTGTCCTGCAACTATACTAGCGGTTAAAATTGGAGCTAATTCTCGACAAAAAGCTAAAGCAAAAGCACCACCAACTGCATTAACAGCACCAAACCTGACTAATTCTCTTGCAGTTTGAATTGTAAAAATCATACCTGCAAAAAAGCTTACCAATAACACCGGAGAAATCGAACCGGGTCCGACTTTCACCATATGTTCTAAAATATTACGGTAACAGGTTTTTCCTTGTAATAAACGTAACCATATTTGACCAAATAGCAGTAGGGCGGAAATTAAACTCACAACTTATATTTTCTGCTTGCTTTTGGTTGCAATTTTAAAGCTATTAACTATTAGAATGCCAATCACATAATATCAGCGATCAGATATGTTGCTTATTGTTACGACTACAAATATCTTCACAAAAATGGGATGTTCTTTAGTCTCGAAGGTGCCATAACGCTTACAATTATTTTAATTATCCATCCATATCAATCTCAATCAATTTTTGGCGCGAGGAGGCACCTGATTTGATGCGAATGTAAGATTTTGGTACGTCGAACTTTTTTGATAAGACTTGGATTAACTCTTGATTCGCTTTACCATCTACAGGTGGAGATTTTAAGTGTATGGTAAGGCTACCGTCGTCTTCTTCGATGATTTTTTGTTGTTTGGAATTGGGTTTAACTTTAACTTTTTGTTGCATAAATACAAAAAATATGGTATATATTACAAAAATCCCATAAGCCTACACTCACCCGATAGGGGGCTGTAGGTTGTTTAATGTATAAAGCTTTTCCATTATCAATTAGATTCTGATGTTGTGATCTGCTTAATCAATAACTGTATCCCTAAAGCTAATAAACCAACTCCGACTATCCCAAATATTCCTGTTCCTAAAGCAACTACCCCTACAACTAAAGTTCTGACTGCTGAAGAAAGACTCACAACCATGGGATTATCTGAGGTTACTGGTTTATTCGCGAAAGTCGTGGCGATCGAAACCATTAATTTATAAAGCGCGAATCCCAATCCTCCCGAGATTGTTGCTCCTATTAAACAACGTAAGGGAGTTGGTTGATTTTCAAGTTGATTTTCTTCAAGATTCTCGGTTTGTTCGCTTAATTTTTCTTCGCTCATAATTTTTTCTTTTTTTTAGAAACTCTTTATAAAATAAGTCTAAGTAACGATTTGATAGTTTGAATAAATCAAAATTTGCCGTAACCCACTAACGACAGATGGTGCTGCCTTACGTATTAAAAATGCATCTTTAATAACTATATAGTCATGGGTCTAACACACCCTACAAGAAAATACTCTATTTTATATTCCGCTCTCCCTTAATAAGGAGAGGGGAAGGGGTGAGGTTTCTATACTACCTGAATTCCATGATTTATCAACCGAGTCACGAACAATTCTAAATCAGAATCACCAATTTCTTCTCTCACGCACAACTTTACTTTCTCGGCTTTCTCTTTAGATTCGCATAAAGCAAATACACTAGGACCACTACCTGACATCATGGTTCCCAAAATATCATATTTCCCAAAGGTTTCTTTCAACTGCACTACTTGTGAATACTCCGGTAATACAACCTTCTCTAAATCATTGTGCATTTTCTGCGCTATTTCCTTTACGTCTTCATGAAGAATTGCTTGAACTATTTCTCCTGAATGTACCGCATTTGCACGCGCTGCTAAACTTTCTGTATCTTTAATATAACTATCACTAAACAATGAGCGATAAGTATTATAAGCCCAACCTGTAGAAACTTCTAACCTGCGATACTTCGCCAATACTATATATATATCTTCCAAACCTAATAAAGGAGAAAGTACTTCACCTCGACGAGTGGCGATCGCAGTTCCACCTCCGATGCAAAATGGTACATCAGAACCAAGTTGTGCTCCTAATTCTTCCAACTCGGAACGGGTTAATCCCAATTTCCATAATAAATCGATACCTACTAAAACTGCTGCTGCATCTGTTGAACCTCCGGCTAAACCAGCAGCTACAGGAATGCGCTTAGTAACGGTAATATCTACACCCCCATAAGTCGCAAAACTATCGGGAAATTCTTTTACCATTAATTCGGCAGCCTGGTAAGCCAAATTCCGATTATCTCCAGGAACTTGTGGATTATCGCATCGCAATCGAATTAACTCTACACCATTGGCTTCCAAATTTATTTGATCTGCAAGTTCTATACTTTGCAATATCATCGCCAACTCATGATAACCATCGGGGCGATCGCCAATAATTTCTAAATATAAGTTAACTTTGGCTGGAGCAATTAAGGTGTAGCTACGCATCTTGATTTTCTAACTCGTTAGCTAAACTTACCCACTGCATGACGCTAAGTTCTTCAGCGCGGGCTTGGGGGTTGACGCTTAACTTTTCCAATAATTGTGTCAGATTATCGCGCTCTACTATCGATTGCAAATTATTTCGTAACATTTTACGTTTGGCGCTAAATCCCAATTTAACTAAGGTTTCCAATTTACGGGGATTCTTAGCTACAACTTCCCTCTCTGTGGGAGTCAACTTGATCACAGCTGAATCAACTTTTGGTGGGGGATAAAAAGCCTTTGCGGGTACGGTACAAATCATCTGGCAATCTGCTAGATATTGTACTCTTACGGATAAGGCTCCAAAGCTCGTCCTTCCCGGTTTCGCTACAATCCTTTCGGCAACTTCTTTCTGCACTAATAATACTATTAAATCATAAGGCTGGGGATTGGGACTACCAATCTTCCCCAACAATTTTTCGATAATAGGTCCGGTAATATTGTAAGGAATATTCGCTACTACCTTATTCTGATTTTGAAATACAGGAAATTCTTTTACTAAAGCTGCTAAATCCAAACTTAAAAAATCACCATTCAATAATAAAAAATTTTCTTCTTCTCCCAACTTCTTCACCAATAACTCACATAAATCCTTGTCAATCTCCACAGCGACTAAAGATTTTACATGTTCTAAAAGCTGCCGAGTTAATACTCCTTTTCCCGGACCAATTTCCAACACCTTGTCATCTGATTTTAATTCTGCTGCTTTAATAATGCTGCTCAAAGCCTTGTCACTGCGTAACCAATGCTGAGCAAAGTCCCTGCGCGGTTTCACTTCCTATTCCTCCTTTATTTACTAAATTTTAATCTATACCAAAAAATCCATTTCTTACTTTTACCTTACTTTTACCACCTCTTTTCATAGTACTAATAAACTATAATATTCGCGATTTGGTGTTTTCCTCTCGTTATGGGAGGATTATTTCAATCATTGTACAAAACATATGTACTGCAAAAAAATGAGCAAAATCATTGAAATGCAGCAATTATTATTAGTCTGAGTCAAGGTAATTTTGATAATAAATTCGGTTATTTCTCCCAGAAGTAGATTTACATGATAAATTCCACCAGGTTTATTTACCACAATTTTATAGCTGATGGATAGTGCCAGTCATAAAATTTTTCCAACTGATTTATTAGTAAAGAAGGCGTGGGATAGTTAAAATTGAATTTGGAGATGAATCCCGAAACCGTTATCGTAAATGTTAATCGCGACTCGGTTATGATCGATAATTTTGGTGTGAACAAGGGATTTGAATTAATGAGCATCAATCGCGTTCGGTGCAGCCGTGCGGCTGATCGCAAGAATATTTATCAACCCCTGATTGAGTTAAGAAAAGTAACAATGAATCGGGGAAAGGAAAGGGTGATAACGGACGTAACCGCCCGTACCACAAGAGCTATTTCATCGACAAATTAAAAAGCGATCGCGAGTAAAAAACCTATCACTTGCGATCGTTCGGATATTGTGTCAAATCTGACTGTTCTTCCCTACGCAAGTCTTCTGTGGTGAAAACTATAGTCAATTGGGCATTTGGCATTAATTGCCTCAATGATTTGTAATGTCTTTCAATTTCTCCTCGGGTTTTTGTTCGAGCAATGCACATCTGGTAGCCCGAACTAATGGACCGAAATATGCACCAGGGTGCTTCTGTTTGATCTTGGTTGTTGTTGATCATTGTTTTAGGTGTAGACAATTAGAGAGTTATTAAGTTTTTTTGTAAATGCCGCAAACCGAGACTTGTGGGCAATCTCCCAGTATTACTGGTGTGTCCGGCAAGGTTTAAGCGGTAAAAGTTATTTTGCTTTTGCAAAACCTGATAATATATTAAGCATTGGCAAAATATAAGTCAACCATTTTGCCAATGCTTAAAAATTTTGCATGTGCGATAATAAAAAAAATGTTATGAAAACGTTTGAGAATGGCGCGTCCAAAGAAAAGTGCAGAAGATACGAAGACGGTAGGATTGAGGATTTCCGCGAAACAGTGGGATTCTCTCAAAGCGATAGCGGAATCTATCGGAATGAACAGGACGGAACTTATAAGCAAGATAGCAGAAGGAGAAATAGCCATCACTCCCCAAAAAAATCAGTTGGCGGTGATGGGAAAATTTTAGATCGGCTCAAGCTTTTACAAAACGAATATCTATCATATTTGGTTGAACACAGACAGAAGTTAAAAGAAAACCTCGATCAAAACATTGCCAAAGAACAAAGTTTTAAAAAGGCAATAACAGAGCTTGAGCAAGAGATACAGGAAATAATTTCTGCATCTCGGGCAAATAATGAATCAAAATAACCGTCCTAGCAAGGTGCGCTAGGGCGGTTTTTATTTTAAAAAACAATAAGTTACTCAGCTGCGACTTAAAAACAACTAGATAGAAATAACTATCTGGGGTTGCACGTTATGAAATTTCATGTCAGTATAAATGCACGTGCAAAAATAAAGGTCAAGGGGTATGCCAAAAAAAGCACGTGCGTCAGCGGGAATAAGCACGTGCAATAATTAAAGGAGATGATTATTATGGATAACTATGCCAAAAGAGAAACCTCAAAGCATCAATGCTACTCTAAGAATGCTGGCGGAAGATTGGGAGCTTTTAAGACAAAAAGCCGAAAAAATGGGTATGTCCCGAACCAAATTTCTCACTCTAATAGCACGCGGAGAAGTTCAAGCACACAAAAAGGTAACGATACAAAATCTCGAAATCTTGGGGGAGTCTTAAGTGAGCTTAAAAAATTACGGGATTCTCAGCTAAAACATACTCAAGCTAAAGAGCAAAAGCTGAAGAAAGAATTAAACGAGAATAAAACTCATAGAGAAAATTTAGTTAAAGCTCTTGACAAAATAGAGAGTATTTTGAAAGAACTTGGAGTATCGGAAGAACCGTCCTAGGAACCTGCCCTAGGGCGGTTTTTATTTTAAAAAAAACAATAAGTTACTCACCTGGGACTTAAAAACAACTAGTGAGCAAATAGATCATGAGAAAAAATAGAAATAAAAGCGTAAGTGTATGGACGCATAAACACGAGGAATTCTGTTTACAAAATCAAATTCCTAGGTTTGCACAATTATTATGGGAATGGCTCATAAAGAAAGGTGAGGTTGACAAAGAAACAGAGCCAGACTTAAAAGATTTTAATAACTGGATAGGAAAACACAGAGGGAGGAAATATTGTAGAAATACGCTAAAATCTGCATTTAATAAACTTGTAGAATGTAGAGTTGTCAACCTAGTAAAGAGATATACTTGGCATATTGTAAAGATAGTCACCCGTCCTATTGAATATTTGAAACCGAAAAGAAAATTACAAAAGCAGAATATTTTTGACAATTTAGATAGCTCAAAAGGTAAGTTTTACAATGATGTGTCTTTGCAGCAGCAGCAAAAATTAATAATAAACAATAAACTATTGTTTTCGCAGTACGGTATTAATTTTAATCAGGATGAACTTGAAGTATTAAAACGTCCTAAGAATGAAGTATTACTAGCAATTACTTGCTATCAAATAAGAGATAGAGGTGTTGTAACTTGTTTAAACCAAAGAAGGATAACTAGAGGCAAAATAAAAAACCCTGAAGGCTGGATCAGAAATTGCTTACGGAAACGCCTTTGGGATGAACCTCGAATGTATAGCGAAATTATCGCTGAGTATGGAAACACAACATTCCTCGAAGAACTTTTTCCTAAAGAAAATCAGGAATATACCTAAGTTTTTGAAAAAATAAATAAAATATGATTCAATTAGAACTTTTCAGGACAGAGCTTAAGCAAGAGCAATCTGTCTCAAATTTCATACCTATTTATAACTATGGTTCGGATAATACCAGTAATGCTCTAGAATCACCAAAATGCGTTC
>DESS01000366.1:63916-64070 GCA_002361335.1 Richelia sp. UBA3308 | reverse complement strand
TTCAAATCTGCTCCAGAACAAAAACACGTAGAAAATCAATTAGAACTTTTCAAGACAGAGCTTAAGCAAGAGCAATCTGCCTCAAATTTCATACCTATTTATAACTATGGTTCAAATAATACTAGTGAGGGTCTAGAATCACCAAAATGCGTTC
>DESS01000366.1:60869-63877 GCA_002361335.1 Richelia sp. UBA3308 | reverse complement strand
TTCAAATCTGCTCCAGAACAAAAGCACCTAGAGAATCAATTAGAACTTTTCAAGACAGAGGTTAAGCAAGAGGAATCTAGCTCAAATTTCATATCTATTCAGAATTATGGTTCAAATGATACTAGTGAGGGCATAGAATCACCAAAATGTGTTCTGGAGCAAGTAAAACAAAAAACATTCAAATCTGCTCCAGAACAAAAACAACTAAAAAATCATTGGGTTGAGGAGTATTTTCCTTCTAATCGAAAAAACTACAAATATTTTCGTTATGTTTGGATGGCCGAGAGAAAGATCAATCATGTTCATATCCGAGGCGGCAATATCAATGCTCCACTTGCACGTTCCCGAAAGCAATATATTGAGGAAGAAATTTTAAATGGTTCCTCACCTGATAAAATTCTGCAAACTATAAAAAATGAATTTAGATGAATCTTTATTCAATTCCCCGTACTAACTCAAAAACTCATCCAACTGATTTTGAATCAAAATACCCTTCAAGGAATCATTTTCCGCCTTTAAAGCCAAATTTTCAGCTTCTAACTCCTTAATCCTCTCCTTTAAAGCTTCCTTAGAAGTCCCGTGTCGGTGAATAACCACCTCCCGATAAATTTGTAAATTAGTATCCTCATTCATCCATCGCTGATAAGTCTTAGTATGCTCCTGAACCGTATGTCCCATATAATCAGCCATAGTTTTAATAGGCACCTGTAACCGATGTCCCCGAATCGCAAAAGCATGACGCAAATCATAAGGCTTAAAACCGATACCAATATTCCTAAACTTAATATGAATCAGCGCAGTTTTATTACTAAGACTTCCCCCAGAAGATGGTAACTTAATATTCTTTAAATCAAACAATTCCACCCACTGAGGATACAAAGGAGGAATACCACAAGTTCGTTCACCAGTCTTGGTACCACCAGTTAAACTAGGATTTAAATAAACTAAATGAAACTTATTATTTGCATCGCTAAAAGTCTGTAAATCTACAGCAAACAACTCATGAGGTCTTAAACCATAAGTAGCCAACATACCATATAGCCATTGCCACTGTTGAGGTAGCGTCGCATCCTTACCAGCATAGCTTGATAAATCCACACCAATAGTAGAAAAACCCTTGACAATGTCCTCATCAGAAGGAATTCTACGTAAAGTCGGTTGCGGTAAAGGCGTAGCATAAGAATCAATAATCTTATTACCATCAAACTCACAAAAATCACAAAACTTCTTTAACTGCCAAACTAAATAAAATCTAGAATTAGTACTAGGTTTAGTATTTTGTAAAGCCTCCTCCAAAGCATCCTTAGTTAAAGCAACATCTTGAGGCAACTTTTTTAAATGCCTTAAATAATGACTTTCCCAAGTTTTTATACCTTGTCTATTCTTCTCGTGAGTCTTCCAAAACTCCTGTTGATAATCCTCAATTAATTCCCCAATAGTTTTAACAGCACTTTCATCACATACAGCACTCAACATCTGCCCTTGTTTACCTAACAACTCAGGAGTCCATTGAAATTGCTTAGTCATCAACAACAAATCCAACTCCCTAGCCTTCGCGATCGCAGCTTTTAAACCCACATCATTAGCAGCAAAACCTAAGGAAATGGTATACTGTTTATTAGAACGATTATTCTTACCAATATCCACCGGTTTGCAGGGAAAAGTACCTTGCAAAGCGATCGTTTTTCCACAAGTTAATTTAAGTTTAACTTTAACCCGATCTAAACTTAAAGCCAAATTAGCTTGAAAAACACCATATTTAATTCTCAAATATTCCCGTTCTAACTTGACAAACTCATCCTTTGCTGACTGTTTAGCTTTCCATTGCTTCCATTTTGCAGGTTCCCATTCATCAATTGGTGTACCTTCCCATGACGCTTTGCGTGGATTGTAATTGTCAGATAGCTTATTAGACATAAAAATAAACTTACTATTTTTTACCCATTTATCTCAAAGTTTAAAAATAATTACTTATTACGAATGATTAAGTTTTTCAGGCAATTATGGGATTATCCCGCCTCTCCCCCCGATGAATTGGGGAATTTTGTCCCCCTTTTTAAGGGAGATAATGGTGGATGTGATCAGGTATAAATACATATTTGATAACACTTAGTTAAACAAACCCAAGGACAATATTTTACTTATTTTCTTTAACTTATATATTATTTATTAAGACAACATTAAAAATCAACCGCGAGTTAGCTTCGTAAAATTGCAGCGGATTAACATAAAAAAATCTCGTAATATAAGCTATCAATTGATACGGAATATATACAAACAATACTGAAGATATAAGAAAAAATGAGGGGGTATAACACTATGAACAATCTTTACCGTCACAACATCACATATATTTTTGGTTTTATGTTATCACTAATGGCGATCGCGACTAGCAGTTGCGATTCCAATCCCACAGTAAAAAAGATAGAAGAAACACCATCCGAAGAATCCCCAATCGCTAGCAGTCCATTTCCCACCCCCAGCAGCGAAATCGAAACTCCTAAAATCGAAATTACTACTACTCCATCCCCCCCCACAACAGCCACAGCACCATCCCCATCACCGGAAAGCATTAATAAAAACAAAGCAGCCAATACTAAAAATGTAGATATTACGGTATTCACAAGCGACTTACAATGTGACAAGCATGTAGCCAAAAAAGTATCCGTATCAGCAAACGAACCAGTCAAAGATGCAGTAAGTAAAATTCTTGAAGCAAAAAACACAGCCGACATTAACATCTCCAACTATCGAGTCAACGTTAAAAATGGACTTGCAACAGTAGACTTACGTCTATCTCCCAACTCCCAACGACAATTTAGCTCCCTTGCCAGTTGTGAAAAATTCGCTTTATTTGGAAGTCTTCGCAAAACACTAACTAATAACCCCAAATGGAACATTAAAGACGTTCGTTTTACCGAAGGTGGTGAAGAAATAATTTATTAATTTGTTAATTGATAGTTGTTAGTAGGGGAGGCAAAAAGAGGTGTAGATTTTCTTCCCCCTTT
>DESS01000366.1:60646-60835 GCA_002361335.1 Richelia sp. UBA3308 | reverse complement strand
CGTGACGGCTACGAAAAATTATTGTCAATAACGATAAATGTTAATTTTGCCGTCACGCACCTTTTTTTTGATAATTCCTAATTCTAAAAAAAATAAAATTAATTAAATCAACAATTATCCGATGATTGAGAATCAATAAGTCTGACATGTAGGGGAGGCAAAAAGGGGTGTAGATTTTCTTCCCCCTTT
>DESS01000366.1:28300-60608 GCA_002361335.1 Richelia sp. UBA3308 | reverse complement strand
CGTGACGGCTACGAAAAATTATTAACCATAACGATAAATTTTAATTTTGCCGTCACGCACCATTTCTTGATCATTCCTAATTCTTCAAAAATAAAATATTTATTAACTATAATCCGCTGATTGAGAATCAATAAGTTCTTGAAAATCTTCCGGAGAATTAACGCTGATTGTTTCCACTACCAAACTTTCCAAGAGCCACTCATCATCAATTTTATTAATATTTTCCACTAAACTTTCTGTAAGATTACCAAAACGTTTTTGTAGTAGCTTGAGAATATCTTCTTTACGAGTTTTCTTTGTTGTTCTCTCAATAGCCCGTATTTCAATATTGCTTAATAAAGGCACTTTTCTTTCCTCCTGATAATTAGTAACTTTTTCTTCAAAACTGGCTTGTAGTTCTATGGGTAAAGCCATCATCATATCAATCACTTTATACAAATCAACAATTGCTTTGCGGTTATAACCTTTTTCGTAAAGTAGACGAGATACATTCCATTTCCACTGCTCCCTCTCAGACAAATTACTAGTGGTTTCTTTAGTTTTCAAATGTGCCATAACCACTATAGCAAAAACATTCTGACTCTGTTCTAAATCAACGCAATGGTAATCTAACAGTTTAACAATTGAAAAATAAAAAATAAGTTGACTATTTCCCAACCCATACTGATAAGAACTAGGTCGCCATGTTTGACTTTCATCTCCTAAGATTGCTAAACTAATAACCGGCTGATTATATAAATCAAAAGCTCGATAATTATAGATAAACATTCTTTGGTTAAACTCTTTATCATATTGACTTTGAACTTCAACATGAATCAAAATCCACAGAATTTGTTCATCTTTTAACCAAACTTGAAATAATTTATCAGCATGGCGTTTTTTAGTTTCTGCTGCTGCGGTAATTTGTTCTAATTCTTTATCTAAGGAAATAGGTGTTTTATTCCAATCTACTTTTGCGTAAATTTCTGGATAAAAGAATTGTAAAAATGAATCAAAATATTCACTAATTGCTTCCTTCCAAGTTTCATCATAATTAGCAGTAACTTCGGTCATAATAATTCACCCAAGTTTGAATTTTAAATTCTCAAAGGAAGCATTTGCACCACATGATATAACCACATAATTTACTTAGTACCAATTCTTTATAAAGATGCGCCAAATTAAGCCCCTCTTCAGGGGCTTAGTTTCAGTAGCTCCACTCTTCTAGAGTGAGAGCGCTTGAGTGCAACCTCTGCGATCGCGAAATTTGAAATTCCGAGAATTAAAATGGGCTTAGTAATATTAGCCCCAGGCTTCTAGCCTGTGGGAAAGACGGCGAATTTGGGATGCTCCCAAAGTCTATTGCGTTCCAATAGAGTTCTTATTGGTAGATACTGGTAAAAATAAAGAAGAATGCTGTAACATTTTTAATTAATCAGAAAGCTGACGCAAAATGTAATTTAATCACCTTTTTTCTCAAGCCACTTTTCAACCAACTCAGCCATAATATCGCTCATTTGACGTTCATCAGCAGCAGCAGCCAACTTCAACTGTCGATGCAATTTCTTAGGTAAATAAACAGTAGTACGAACATAATCTGGATCAGTACTCTTACTTTTAAAAGTAACCTTTTCTTCATTAAAATCTCGTGGATTATCCCTTTTATGACGAGAACGAGCAGCATCAATTAACTCATCAAAACGACTAGTTTTCTTCTTACTCAAGATAAAATCTCCTTGCCAACACCAGCATAACAGCGCCATGCAACTTGCGCTTTGGGGTCATTTACAGCATTAACAGGTACACCTTCTAAAGCTGCTCTTTGAAAAACCGCAAGTCGTTTAATACCTGTTTTAAAAATAGGTAATTTAGCATTTTTTAAAGCTAATCTTGCCTCTTTCCCCGACTTATTAGGAATTGGAGGAATAATAGTTAGTAAAATTCGATAATTAGCCTTTAACTCCCGAAGTAATTCAACCATTTGCATAGTAGCAGCTAAAGCAATAGCATCCGGCGTAGTAGGTACAATTACTAAATCACATCCTTTTGCAATGCTTTTTAACTCCTCAAAATTAGGTTTTGTAGGAGTATCAATTACAATATGTTCGTACAAAGGAGCTAAACTAACCGCATCATCCTGATCAGCAACTTTAAACGGCAAACTACCCCGATTAGACCAGTCTAATGCACTACGGTTCAAATCTCCGTCCACCAAGAGCGTGTCAGCATTTGTTTGTAAATACGTTGCAAGGTGTAATGCAGTTATAGACTTTGCAACACCGCCTTTGAAGGCCGCTACAGTAATAATCATTTTTAAACATAGAAATTTATACATACCGTCTTGATTTTACCGTGAATACTTAGAAGTTTAAACATCTAGATGTCTAAACGTTTAAGTGCTTAGCATTAAAAACAAACATTTACGAAATAAACAAAAATAAAATATATGTAAACATTCAATTTTTATAAAAATATTTAATACATGAAGTTTTTTGTGAGATTTTTATCTATCAAAAATCATAGCAGCATGTTTAAATCAACAGTAAAGCACTAAAAAAATAAGGTTAAAAAACAGAGTTTATTGGATCTGATAAAAAGTTAAAAAAATCCACACCCCATCCCATGGACTTTGAAAAACCTGGGTTTTTTTAAGCCCTTAAAGGGCTTTGTAGCTGTAGCAAAGCGGCTTTAGCCTGAGAGCGGCTGGGGTTTGAAAACACGCCCATGCCAACATGAACTAAAATCTAACTACAGCAATAGTAAATTAAATCCTTGCAAAATTTTACATTATATGCTAAAGAAAATTTTTTTCCGCCATCACCTAATGCGGAAGTATTCTAGAAAGATAGGAACATATAAAAGTAGAAGGTAAAGAATATGGATGTAAAGCTAATTCTAGTAGTACTAACAATCGTGTTTACAGTGTCATGCTTGATTTTTGGCACCAAAAATGGTTTTTATGATTCAGAAAACTATCACGGCAATGGTTCGGCACATTAATTGACGCACTCCCCGGCATAAATGCACAGGGATT
The DNA here is from genome assembly GCA_002361335.1 of Richelia sp. UBA3308. Taxonomy (GTDB): domain Bacteria; phylum Cyanobacteriota; class Cyanobacteriia; order Cyanobacteriales; family Nostocaceae; genus Rivularia. The sequence continues at coordinate 57,595 of DESS01000366.1, read as the reverse complement.
CTCAAAGGAAATTACGAGGTGGGGTAAAGCTGCACCTCGTAACTCAACTTCTGGCTTCTCAATAAAAGGCAGTGGTTCTAATCCTCCGGTATTATTTTGATAGTATGGGATTGGGATTGTAACAAAACCGTCGCTTCGGACTGGTTTTATTACATTTACCGTGGGTAAATCGTGATATAAATCAAACCGGGAGTAGCTAACACATAGATAATTATGTAGTGTTGAATCCACTGTGCGGGGGGAGATATATGAGCGAAGGCTATTCAATAGTCTCTCTTGATGATGGCATTGCCCGAAGCGAATTAGAATGCTTACCCTATGGGGTTCATCAAGATGGTGAAGGAATGTGTTTATTAATGCGAATGGGACCCTATCGCGTTATTCTAGACTGTGGTTTGGCAGATATTTCAACCTTAACAAATAGGTTGAATTTGGAGGCAGATCCCGATTCAAATTTCTTACCAGCAGACATCGTATTAGTAACTCATGCTCATCCAGATCATGCAAAAGGGTTGCTAGCCCTACACAAAGCATTCCCTAATATACCAATTTATGGTAGTATTGTCACCTGCAAGCTATTGCCCTTAAATTGGTTAGACGAAAATAAGAATGAAACCTACTCATTTTTCCAACCATTAGAACTACGTACTTCAGTAGAACTAAAAAAAAATTTAACAGTAGAATTTTTTCCCTGCGGACATTTACCAGGCGCAGTCGCAATTTTACTTACCTATACAACTTCCGATCGCGCTTATAAATTGCTGTATACAGGAGACTTTTTCTTGTCGAACTCGCGGCTAGTAGAAGGTTTTCGTTTAGAAGAATTGCGGGGAATTGATTTAGATGTCTTAATAATAGAAGGTAGTTATGGTACCGCTCGCCATCCCCATCGCCGCAATCAAGAAAATCAACTAGCAGAAAGAATTAATCGCGCTATTGCAGAAGGGACATCAGTATTAATGCCTACGCCCCTCTTAGGTTTAGGTCAAGAATTATTAATGCTTCTCCGCAGTCACCATCACTTTACCGGCAGAGACATAGATATTTGGGTTGATCAAAACGTTGCTGCTGGATGCGATGCTTATCTAGAACTACTGCCTCATCTTCCCCCATCAGTACAGAACTTCGCTCGTCATCAACCGTTATTTTGGGATCAACGAGTGCGTCCCCGGGTTCGCCGCTTAGAAGATTATAATGGAAGTAACATTGGCAATTCTCCGTGTATAATTCTTACCGACTATACAACCGATTTAAAAGAATATATTAAACCACAAACGGGTTCGTGGGTTATCTTACAGCCAGAAAAAACCGATATTCAAGCAGAACATTATTCCGAATTGGGTACAATAGAAACTTACCTCCTCGCACAGCATAGCGATGGCCCAGGTACCACCCAATTAATTCACAACTTGCGCCCCCAACATGTTGTTTTCGTCCACGGTTCACCCGCTTATCTAGCAGACTTGACGGGATTAGAAGAACTGCAAAACCGCTATCACGTACATTCTCCCCAGGTTAATACCCTAGTCCAACTTCCCATTGGCGACACATTCTTACAACCAGCTGCACCAGATACCAAATATGAAGGGGAACTAACTCAATTAGAAACACTAATCCAAATTAATCTTTCAGATAACATAGCAAAAGACCCCCGTTGGCAACAATTTGGCGACACTGGCTTAATCGAAGCCCGTTGGCAAGGAGAAGAACTTGTATTGCGTGGCTTAACCCAAAGAGAACTACTAAACCAAAATAGCGATCGCAATATTTGGTCATCATTAGATTGCTGTGGAACCTGCAAGCATCAAAGGGGACAGCGGTGTTGGAATCCCGCGTCCCCTTTGTATAATTTTAAAGTAACATTAGAAGGTTACTGTCCAGCCTTTGAAAATGAAGAAGAATAGTGATTGGTAGTCCGATATGATTTTCGGTCAGATCCCTATGGCACTAGGGACCCAAAACCCCTTACTCCGGATTGGAATCAGTAAAAGGATTACGAATACGTTCGGACTCCGGACATTCTTCCGTTAACAAAGGCTCAACATTACCTCGGGGAACCGAAGCAAGTTTTTGAGTTACAGCGCCAATACTTTCGAGACGAACCATTTCCTCCCAAGAACAAATTTCATCCTCTTCCTCAGTTTCATAGCGCAGGGTGACTAAATCTCCCTCGATATCTATAATGCGGGCGCGTTCAATCCAGCGTTGCTGGTCCCGCAAAAAAATACATATCTCCCGCGCATCACAGCATAGTTGATAAATCTTGCGGTGTAGCATTCGTCTGCTTCTACCTTTTTCTCAACGTAATTAAATCTGTAAACACTTGGGATTAACCCAAATAGATCGCACCCATGACTAAATATAGGCGGTGCTTTAACCCAAACTGGCATAATTGACTGACGTTCCCGTCAGTCAGGCCGTAAATTTTGGGCTGACGAAAACAATCATATTTACCGCACTAAAAAAAATTAAACTAGTTAATGTTTGGTCATTCAAGGAATATTTGTTTCATAGAAGTGAAAGAATTTGGCATTCTTGCCAACCAGATAAAAAATCCCCGGTAAATTATTGCTATCATTATGAATTAAATGATACGAAGAAGCAAGTGAATATTGCGGTTGTTTAATTTGCCTACTTATAATCATTGGCATTGCTGGGAAGTATTGTGCGGACTGCGATTAATCCACCTCTATGTTATCGATCTTAACTCATTCTCTCCCGAGCTTCACCTGCTTGTTGAACAATAACATCAACTTTTATTTCTTAAATAAGATCTTAAATCAACCGAAAGCTTGCTGTAGCAATCATTTGATTATTTTTTTTGCGCGAGAAATCCCATGGAAATATTTGAAGATGCTTCTCGCTTAACTTGACCTGCACGAACAGCATCGCACAGCCGCGTCAATGCAGCCACATCTTCTGCCTGATATATTCTGGTAGCTAGCATCTGATGCAGCAAACCTTCGGACTCAACGCTTAAATATCCGGTTTCAAAAGCAGATTCAACAAGTGCGCGAATCATGATCAATTAAAGCTAGGTTAGCATTTCATTACTCGTTATTCTCAAACAACAACATCTACTTTTAAGTGATTACCTACACTTGCTTTTAGTGATTTAAATCACAGACATAAAATAATATTCATAAATAATCAAAACTTAAAAGCCAACTAATGCAAGATAAATATTACAGTATCAATCTATATTTTGTAAAATAAATACTTATTACTGAGTATTTATTTTTACTTTTTTTTAGATTCCTTAATAATAATGCGACAAGATAAACATATTTTTTTCATGGGTAGAATCAATTAAAGAAAAAATTGACGAAAATCCTCATCTTGACTACTCAACTGCACAAAAGGAAGATTAAAAGAAGCGAACTTCCGTGATAAAACTTCACAAGCAGGGCGTTCAGTAGCGTAGTGTCCGGCATCAACTAAAATAATTCCAGCATCACGACTTTCTTGGAACTGATGAAATTTACAGTCAGAAGTTAAATATACCGTCGCACCAGTTTTACTTACCGACTGAATAAAACTAGCTCCCGATCCTCCCAAAACCGCCACTTTTTCCACAAGCATCTCCAAATCCGTATTTGGAGAAAAAATCAAATTGGGTGGACATAATAAAGTTTGAATTTCTGTAAGCAACTCCCTAAAAGTTACACTACACTCAAGAACACCAACACGCCCATATCCCAAACCCGGTTGGGTATTTACGATGGGAGAAACTTCCTTAAGATTTAAAATTTGCGCTAAAACATCCGCAGTACCATCATTTACTTGGTCAAAGTTAGTATGAGCGCTATATATACCAATATTATAGATAAACGCGCTTCGTACCATTTCCACCATTGCATCACCAGTACGCAGTGACTTTGGAGGAGTAAAAATTAAAGGATGATGAGCAAAAATTAAATTAACCGGATTACCTGCTTTTTTCAAATTGATCGCTTCTTGCATCACCGCCAAAGTCGGCGTTAAACAAACTAATACCCCCGCATCTTCGTCTAACACCCCTGGCTCCACTTGCCATCCACAATTATCCCATTTTTCTTGCCATGCAGGATTCGCCCATTCTTCAAACCAAGTAATTAAATCATTAATTTTCATTGAGTCAATTTTTAGTCATTATCAATTATCAATTTTTTATCAAAAAAGTTAAACATTAATTATTTTTTCGGTATATTTAATACAACCGAAGCTTGTTCCCGCAGAAGGTAAAAAGGTTTATTCCATACCCCAACAGTATCCCACTTCCACCCTACAACCGGTATACATCCATGAGCCGCAAGATAAGTAAAGAGACGACGCTCCGAATCCGGCTCTCGAGAAAAACAAAAAGGATTGCGATAACGCTTTTCAGATATTTTGGGATATTTTCCATCATCATCCTTAATTTTTTGTAAAATTTCTTCACCTCTAGAAATTAAATCATCTAAAAAATTAAGGCAGAAAGGTTCTAAATGCGCCCTCTGGTGGGGTTTTTTTTGTACCCATCTAGCCCATTCAAATCCATACATAAAATCATGGACGTATCGGAAGCGAATTTCTGAGTTGCGACCGAACATATCCATCAACGAAACTATTTTATTACCAAAATCTTCCAATAAATCCACTTTCTCTTCGGCGAGTATTGCTTGTTTGAGCATACTGCTAACGATAAAATCAAAATCCCAAAATATATTTTCTGGGAAATTATACAGCAGGGCATGAAGTATTCTGAGTAATGTATCCCGAAGAACTGTTATCAAGCCAACATCAGATGAATGTTGAGTAACTATTACTTCCAATTCCGTGAAACTAGTAATTAAAGATTTATTTGGGTTTAGCGACAACGGATTTACAATTTGCTGAGCGAGAACTTCATCCAGAATTTGAAAAGAATGATTCGGTGTAAAATTTGACTTCATAGAAAAAAAATAATAGCCCGCAACAGCCGTTTATATTTAAAAAATAAGGATTACATTTAACTTTAATTTAAAAATCACTGACTTAGCTAAAACCCATAAATAAACTTAATAATTAATGTGTTGGCGATCGCAATCAATTGGATATCAGAAATATATCAAAAAATACACCGATAACCCATCCTAAACAAACAATATTACAAGTTATCCAGCAAGATTTTTGTATCAAATATTCACCGCAATCCACTTGCATTATCCAGAAATATGAACAACTAATTCTCTATAATGACTGTGTTGGCGATGCTCCCAAATATAAATTCCTTGCCAAGTTCCTAATACCAAATGTCCTCGATTAATCGGAATATGTTCTGAAGTATGAGTAATCGCAGTACGGATATGGGCTGGCATATCATCAGCCCCTTCAGCATCATGTATATAATTAGCTGATTCAGGTACGAGTTTAGCCATGAAATTAGCCAAATCAGTTAATACATCGGGATCGGCATTTTCTTGAATTAATAAACTAGCTGAAGTATGGCGTAAAAATAAAGTACAAAGTCCTGTTTGAACCCCCGAATCAGCAACTATTGCTTCAATTTTGGGAGTAATATTGTACAAAGATTTACCATTAGTAGAAACTCTAAGTAATGTTTGATAATGAGACATTGAGATTTAGATTAAGAACTAACTACAACTTGATAGCTTAAAATTTTTATAAGGATTTTAAAGCATATTGTTAACCAAAATTATTAGTTAAATTTACTAGGTATATATTTAAAGAGTAATATTACCTAGTGGAAATTACTGTTGTTTCCTGATTGTGACAGTGGTTAGACTTAGTGTCATCTTTAGGGATGGCTCTGCACAGTTTTGGAATTTCCTAGGTCCGGCAAAGGACATATCTTCTCTATCAAGAATCTTCAGGGTGCCACCATTTTCTCTATAATAAAAGTAAATTAAAATAATAAACAATATCTAAATGTTATTTGGATATTTAGACATTGCTACTTTTTACACTTATAACTAAATATTGCAAAGACTTGATACATTAACAGCTTTACTTGATTAAAAAAGTTATTTATATCAAATAATTTATCATAAATAATATTTTTTTAAATTTTCTAAGCCAAATTTTTTGGCATAGCCTGCTTCACGTACAGAGACTAAATCCACGACATTTGGGAGTCCTTACTACCACCGGTTCACAGCAAAAGTCGTCAAAAGTTGATTTATCAATCGCGATTGGCATTGGCCACCTTCGGTAAGCGGGAAGATCGCAATTGATTCCGAGGCTAAGGTAGGAACTGTGAGTCCTACAAGCACCCTTGAAGATTATAGTACTTCAAATTAGTTCGTGCGCCCCAAAATTATTATAATCACCTTCTGCTTTATGGAGAGCGGCGAGCGGCCGATAAAACTAAAGCGAAAAATTGATCATAACCGCAGCGTTGCCCAGACTGTCAATCAGAACAGCACAATATCAATAAATTGTAAAAAAGTCACCTTATTTGTAGAATCCCAAAAGTGATATAAGAACAGTAAAAGTCACCCATGTTAATGGGAAATTTAAAAATAAAAATAAAATTAAATTAAAACTGGTAGACAAAACTATTGAATCTATGATTTATTATTGTGGTTGTCTTCAAGGGTTTATACATAGGAAAAACCCATTACCGTCATTCTTAATTATAGCTCCTAACTGCTGAATTCTTTACTTATTAAAAACAATCAACTACTTTACTTTTGAGGTAATCCATGGAACAGATTCAGAACACACTCAACAATATTAACTTGTCGGGCATACCAGTAGCGAAAATAATTGCCGTTATTATTATATTGGCCCTGACACAGGTGTTGAAACGGTTTTTAATTGGAGTGATTATTAAAAGCATTAAGGGCTTGACTAGGAAAACAGAAAGTGAACTTGACGATCAATTGATAGAGGTCGTAGAACCTGCTATAAGTTGGCTGATTCAGATTAGTGGATTATGGATAGTCAAGAACATTTTGGCAGCCGATTTAGGACCTGAACTGAGCGAAACAATTGGTCAAACATTCAACTTTATAGTCATTTTTGTAGTTGCATATGTTGTTTTCCGAGCCTCTTCTATCTTGGGTCAGATGCTTTCCAATGTACTACTACGCACTGACACTGAGCTAGATCAATTGCTCAAACCTTTAATGCCGAAGATTTTTCAATCAGCATCAATTATTATACTGGCAATCAAGATTAGTGAATTATTTTTAGGACAATCAGCAGCTGCATTGGCAGGGTTATTAGGTGGTGCTGGTCTCACTTTAGGTTTGCTGTTCAAAGACCTGATTTATGATTGGTTTTGTACAATAATTATTTACTCCGATAATCTCTATCGAGAAGGTGACTGGGTATCAGTATCAGGACTAAATGGTTTTGTGCAGATAATGAACATTGGATTTAGAAGTACAACCCTGCATATAGTTAAGTGGGGTTCGATCGTAAAAATGCCTAATTCTCGAATGATTTCTGGAATTGTTGAAAACTGGTCACAAAATCCTGGAAAAGAATTGAAGTGGGGACTGAACTTCACTTTGAAAATAGACGGTATTTCCGCACAGCAAACTTCCAGAATTTGCAATGCACTTCAAGAATTACCAAAGTCATTTTTGGGTCTTTCTCCATCATTTACGGTTAGGTTTAGCAGAATTGAAGAGAATGCTCGTGTTATTGAAATTATGGCGTTTGTGAATGATGCCAATGTATACTTTGATGTTGAAAGAGGCTTGAATATAGCCATATTAGAATTACTGGAGAAAGAAGGAATTGATGCGCTGAATGTGCAATTAGAAACCAGTCCAGAAGAATATAAGCAGAGTTTAAAAGCTGCCAACAATTGAAAAAACTCGCTTTGAGAAGAATACCATTATCGAGAAAAAAAACAGCTCTATCAGATCAAGATTTCCATCCTTACGTAGATAAATATAAAAATTGATGAGATGATAAACAAATAGAAATCAATTTTTCCCAATCAATCAGCTTTTTTAGTTTTAACGAACTTCGTTATTAAGGAAGAAGGAAGAAGCCAGGAGGAATTCGTGAATATTACTTATTTTCTTCTAAAAAATATGAGTTAAATTCCCCGGGGTCATAGGTTGCAAAAATTGTGTTGGGGTTAAAATCCCCATCGCAATTCCAACCTTCTTCCTTGGCATTAATAAAAAGTTATTTGGTTTAAGAACAGCTAATTAATAAATTTGGGAATAATTGATTAGAGTCTGCTTATCGTATCAGAAAAATTTACGATTATTTGAGACAATTTTCAGATGTTTATTTTGAGATGTTTATTAGTTAGTTTTTATTAGAAAATAGCGTGCATTTACCTTATAAGAAAAATCCCGTAGGTATATTGTTAGTAATTTTAATTTGGAGTATAGCTATGGGTTGGCTCTTAACCCTCGCAACCAATGTCCACAGTGCTGAACCTGTGTCGGAAATCGGTACAGTTGATGTAGTACCAGCAGAACATCAGTTAGGACAAAAACTTTATTTAGAAAACTGTTCCGGTTGTCATATAGCCATACCACCATCAGTATTACCTACCCAAACTTGGAAAAATCTCCTAGAAGACGAACAACATTACGGAGCAAGATTAAAGCTTTTAGTAGATCCACCCAGAATATTAGTATGGCGCTACCTATCAACCTTCTCCCGTCCCCACAAACAAGAAGAAAGAACACCTTACAGAGTAAACAAATCCCGCTTTTTTTACGCCTTACATCCCCAAGTAAAATTACAGCGTCCCGTACAATTGGTAAATTGCCTCAGTTGCCATCCCAGTGCTAGGGAATACAACTTCCGGCAAATTAATGAACAATGAACAGTTAGGAGGGGGGTTCGAGCGCTGGGGCGTGGTTAATGGTTAGTGGTTAGTGGCTAGCTTTATAAACTTCCCCTTGTCTCCTTGTCCCCTTGTCCCCTTCCTTGTCCCCTGCTCCCCCTGCTCCCCATGCCCAAAAACGGGACGGAAAACCAACCTTTGTGCGATCGGGCTTTACGGCGCTGCATTGAAGACAAAATGATACTATTAATTTAGATAAATATAAGTTGTTCGTTAAAACCAATTATTTAGTAAACTCTGACGCTGGTATTCCTACCCTAATTGAGTTAATTTTCTTAAAATGCATTTTTAGCGAGGAAAATAGCGATCTTGCTAAGTTTAAATACTTATAATCATTGCCATCATCTATAATTCTTTCTTCCTCCAACATGCCTACCGTTAAAATAAATAAGCCATGCTAAAAACCTTGTTGGGCGACCCCAACGCTCGTAAACTAAAAAAATACCAACCAGACATTACTGAAATTAATCTCTTAGAAGAAGAAATTAAAGTTCTTTCTGATGAGCAGCTCAAGGGTAAAACACCAGAATTTAAACAGCGTCTTCGTAAAGGTGAAACCCTCGATGATATTTTACCCGAAGCTTTTGCCGTAACTAGGGAAGCAGCAAAACGCGTTTTAGGAATGCGTCACTTTGACGTACAGCTTTTGGGTGGGATGATTCTCCACAAGGGACAAATTGCGGAAATGAAAACTGGGGAAGGTAAAACCCTAGTGGCGACATTACCTAGTTATTTAAATGCCTTAACTGGTAAGGGTGTACACGTAATTACCGTGAACGATTATTTAGCTCGTCGTGACGCGGAATGGATGGGACAAGTACACCGTTTCTTGGGATTGACTGTAGGATTAATTCAGTCGAGCATGACTCCTGTGGAACGGAAGAAAAATTATGAATGTGATATTACTTACGTTACTAATAGCGAAGTAGGTTTTGATTATCTACGGGATAATATGGCCACGTCAATGGCGGATGTTGTACAGCGTCCGTTCAATTATTGCGTAATTGATGAAGTTGATTCAATTTTAATTGATGAAGCCAGAACTCCGTTGATTATTTCTGGTCAAGTAGAAAGGCCTACTGAAAAGTATGTCAAAGCTGCTCAAATTGCCAGAGCGTTAAATAAAGAGGAACATTACGAAGTAGACGAAAAAGCTCGCAACGTACTTTTGACCGATGAAGGTTTTGCTCATGCAGAAGAGCTTTTAGAAGTAAATGATTTATTCAACCCTGAAGATCCTTGGGCGCACTTTGTATTTAACGCTATTAAAGCCAAGGAACTGTTTTTACCAGATGTAAACTACATTCTTCGTAATGGGGAAGTCGTAATTGTAGATGAATCTACTGGTAGGGTATTACCAGGAAGGCGTTGGAGTGATGGACTTCACCAAGCCATTGAAGCTAAAGAAAATGTAGATATTCAACCCGAAACCCAAACCCTCGCTTCCATTACTTATCAAAACTTGTTTTTGCTGTATCCTAAATTAGGTGGAATGACCGGAACCGCAAAAACAGAAGAAGTCGAATTTGAAAAGATTTATAAACTAGAAGTAACTATAATTCCTACCAACCGAGTCAGGCAGCGTAAAGATTTATCTGACATGGTATTTAAAACAGAAGTCGGTAAATGGAAAGCGGTGGCGAAGGAATGTGCCGAAATGCACGAAACTGGTAGACCTGTATTGGTAGGAACCACTAGTGTAGAAAAATCTGAATATCTCAGTCAATTGTTGAAACAGATTGGGATTGGTCATGAATTGCTGAATGCGAGACCAGAAAACGTTGAACGGGAAGCTGAAATTGTCGCTCAAGCCGGACGCGGTAGCATGGTGACTATTGCGACCAATATGGCTGGTCGAGGTACTGATATTATTTTGGGTGGTAACGCCGAATATATGGCGCGTTTAAAAGTCCGGGAATACTTAATGCCTCGCATTGTGAAGCCGGAAGATGAAGATGTATTTGCCGTTCATAAAGCAGGTGGTTTACCTCCTACAAGTGGTGGCGGACAAGGTTTTGTTCCTGGGAAAAAAGTCAAAACCTGGAAGGCTTCTCCTAAAGTATTTCCCACACAGATCTCTAAAGAAGCCGAAAGTATTCTCAAACAAGCAGTAGAAGCAGCTGTTAAAGAATATGGCGAACGAAACTTATCCGAACTCGAAGCCGAAGATAAGATAGCTGTAGCAGCCGAGAAAGCACCAACTCAAAACCCAGTAATTCAGAAATTGCGGCAAGCGTATAACCGCGTTAAAGAAGAATACGAAGCATTTACCGACCAAGAACACGATAAAATTATATCTTTAGGTGGATTACACGTGATTGGTACCGAGCGTCACGAATCACGACGGATTGATAACCAATTACGGGGGCGTGCTGGAAGACAAGGGGATCCAGGATCTACCAGATTTTTCCTCAGTTTAGAAGACAATTTAATGCGGATATTTGGTGGCGATCGCGTTGCCAGTTTGATGAACATGTTCCGGGTAGAGGAAGACATGCCCATCGAATCGGGTATGTTAACTCGTAGTTTGGAAGGGGCACAGAAGAAAGTTGAAACCTATTATTACGACATTCGTAAACAGGTGTTTGAGTACGACGAAGTAATGAACAATCAGCGTCGTGCAATTTACGCCGAACGTCGTAGAGTATTAGAAGGGCAAGACTTAAAGGAACAGGTAATTAAATATGCCGAGAAAACTATGGATGACATTGTTAATTATTATGTCAATCCAGATTTACCATCGGAAGAATGGGAATTAGATAAGTTGGTAGAGAAGGTTAAAGAATTCGTTTATTTATTATCGGATTTACAAGCATCTCAGTTAGAAGATATGTCCATGAGCGATATCAAAGCCTTTTTACACGAACAAGTTCGCATCGCTTATGACATGAAGGAAGCCGAAGTAGACCAAATTCAACCGGGATTGATGCGTCAAGCAGAACGATTCTTTATTTTACAGCGAATTGATACCTTGTGGCGGGAGCATTTACAACAAATGGAAGCTTTGAGGGAATCTGTAGGATTACGGGGTTATGGTCAAAAAGATCCTTTAATTGAGTATAAGAGTGAAGGTTATGAATTGTTCCTGGATATGATGACAAATATCCGCCGCGATGTAGTTTACTCTTTATTCATGTTCCAACCACAGCCACAACCACCAACTGCGGAAGCATCACAAGTTGTGTAAAGTTTTGAGATATTTGATTGACAATTAGACTTTTTTAGGAAGATTGACAAGCCGGGTTTTTTTAATCCGGTTTTTTTTGAAGTTAGGGTGCGTAATATCAATTTATATGATGTCCGCCAAAATAACCGTCATTGTTCGCTACCCTACGTCGGACATATCATAAGTGATTAAGCGAAACTATCGGACTTACCAAATTAATTAGTAATTAGTAAGGACTTAATTCAGTCTGGAGGTTTAAAGCACCATTATTTATTTATGGAAATTAATTTTAATTGCGGAGTTAAAGCACCATTATTTATTTATGGGGCACAATGAATGGCCCAATGGCGGAATTATGAATTATTAATTACATTTACAAGCTTCTGTGTTAGAACCCACATTCCGCACCCTAACTGTGACAAAAGTGTTTTACTGCTTTTTAGAATAGAAAAAGCTAGTTTATATACTTAATCTCCTTGCTTTAACTGAGATTAGAAATTATGTAAGCATAATTTTTAGCTCAAAAGCTGTAAAAGTTAAGTAATTGCCGATTGTGACGCTCTGGATGCGGAATGTGGGTTACAAGTATTTATCAGGACATGCTATAAGTAGCATATGCGCTTTTGACCACATCACCATTGAGTGCATATCGGCTATTGTCTTCCATCCCAGTTACTATGAAAGAAAAACTTGTTGATTTATTGCTCTGTGTGATCGGACTTAAAGTAGCCTGAGGATCGGGTAGACCCGAGTATACATCTACTGTAGCGTTATTTACTATTTGATTGCCTTGGCGAAGTCTCGCTGCAAGGGTACCTCCATAGGCAGTAATTGTCACACGAGCCTCTGTAGTATCCGAGAATTGGTAATCTTGATTAACACCATTTTGGATTGAGGGATCAATAGCAAAGCGCAGAATATAAGGCGGCTTGATGTCTCGAGCTTGAATCGCTTCTATAGTAATTTCCAGATCTTGGATTGATTGCTCTGTTCTCTTGCCTTGTTCTCCCAATTGTTCTTCAGACTGTAAAGGTTTGTAAGGAAGCACCTCCAAATACAGTTGCAATTCTTTAATGTATCGCTCCACTGCTTCTTTATCCAATCCTCGAACCTGAATCAAAAAACGCTGTTCCTTTTCGTTTTCATAGAGAGCAATACTCTCATGACGGCACCTTAGGGGTGAAAATTTCAGGGATTGTAAGTTAACCATAATTTTTCTCTTGGTTGTGTAAATAGCTACAAAAACTTAATATTCACGATGTTTTTTCACAAAAATATCAATCCGACGCACAGCGTATTCCTACTGAGTTGTTAGTATCGAAATTGAGAGTGACTGCTTTAGCACTCACCCGCCTGTGAGTATCTTGCCAACCACCTCCACGTCTAACCAGCCCATCTTCTTGTAAATTTTTTCGACGGCCATCCCCATCCCAAACTTGCTTCTGGTCGTACTTACTGTAAGATTTCTGACCATAAGATGCTGTCCACTCCCAGACATTCCCCACCAAATTGAAAACACCTTCTGGACTAGCACCTTTGGGATAGCTTTGTACGGGTTTAGTACCCTCTGGTTCTCCTTCAAACAGGATATTTGTACGATTCCTTGTTGGAGGCTCGTTGCCCCAAGGCCAAAGTCTTCCCTCAGCGCCACGGGCAGCTCGCTCCCATTCCAGTTCAGTGGGTAAGCGTCTTCCTATCCAGCGACAGTAGTCAAAGGCCTGCTGTGCTGTAACCCCCACAACTGGGTGATTTGATGCGTTTGTACTGTTGTCATAATAGAGTGGTGCGATTCGCAACGGTTCCGTGCATTTTCCTGCCTGTACGCATAAGCGATACTGATGATTGGAAACCTCAAATTTTTCTAAGTAAAAGCTGGGAAGATTCGTTTTCCATTCAGGTTTTTCGTTTCCCTGCGCCTCTTGGTCGTTTGTTCCAATAATGACAGAAGCAGCAGGTATATTTACCATCTTTCCCCGGGCTATCCAGCTCAAAACGTATGGATAGGCAATTATGCCGGTAGTCAGCGCCAGCAGGATGCTCAAACCACCAACTCGCAATTCCAACAAACGTCGTGCCTTACGTTCTAGTTTTTCCCGCTCAGTCTGTTCTTTATCCCGCAGTGCCAAACTCAGGTGAATAAAAATTCGCTCCTCTTCGCTGAGTTGTATGAGGCGTTGCTGTTGCCAAAATTGAGCCTCTATCAAGAGTGCGCCGTGTAATAATGCCCCATCATCCTTGTGTTTATCTTCCCATTGATGCATTGTTGCGCGCAACCGCTCTTGCCAAGCTCGAAAATCCCGATCTGTTTCCATCCACTCCCGCAGAATTCCCCATTCCCGAATTAAGGCTTCATGGACAACTTCCACGGTTTCGCAATCTGTAGCATTACGACTAGTAACCACTAATCGGGCATCTGCTAATTGTTTCACCAATCCCCAGCAAGATCCACCCAATTCTGCTTTCGTTGCCAATCGTCGCGTATCTTCTGTACCTTCACCTGGACGTACTAATTGGATGAAAATACGTCGTACCTGTTCTTTCTGTGTGGTATTGAGCTTATCATAATGTTGCGAAGCATGACGAGCCAGGGCACCTTGTATTTCACCAATTTCCTGGTAAGCTGCATGAGTTAACTGTTTACCTTTTCGCTGCTTCCACAACTGTGTTAACCCAAACTCCAGTAGAGGTAAATTCCCCGGTTGCGAATTCACATCATTTAATATACGTTCTACCAGCCCCGCTTCAAAAGTTACCCCCGACTTTTCAGCAGGCTTAATAATTACCTGCTCAAGTTCAGAGTAATTCATCGACCTAATAAGCTTGATATCAGTTTTCAATACATCTCCAAAAGGAGGATATAAGAGAGCATTTCCCAAGAAATCTGCCCGCATTGTTGTAACTAGCACATGATTGTACTCAGATTGAGCAAGAGAAGTTTGAAAGCTGGCTAATAATGTATCTAGAAAACTATGGCGAATTTCCTGTTGTCCACACAGGGTATAAAGTTCTTCAAACTGATCGGCAATCAATAATACCTGATGCTTCGGGTTGTTTTGGTGAATCAGGGCAAATACATCAGCCAGAGGAACAGTAGCTTCACGAAAGTAACCAGCTAACTGACGAGCTTGAGCTATCTGTTCAGTCTTATTTAAATCCGGAGTATAAAGCGGAACTAGTGCTACAGCTAGAGCATGGAAAGGGTCAGAACCAGGACGGAAGTGAGTAAATAGCCAGTGCCCAGATTGTTGGAGTTTCGGCACTAATCCTGCAAATACAACCGAAGATTTTCCGCTACCCGATGCACCTAATACGGGTATAAAATTACGGCTTCGGGTGGCAGCAAAAAGTTCTTCTGTAAATACCTCACGTCCAAAGAAAAACGCAGCATCATCGGGACCAAAATGAAACAAACCGCGATAAGGGCAGAGAAGATTTTCGTCAACTGCATCGGTAGATTCAGCAGGTTTTATACGAACTGATTCACCGTAGTAGTAATTATATATCTGAATACTGGCATTACCGGATCCTGACGTAGCAGCATATTCTGACTCCGTAATATTTTGGTGAATATCATGTTTTTCAGACACAATAGATTAAAATCTCCTCACCAATCAAAGTAATCTTTAGTCATCTTTTGATGCTGCATTCTCATGGATATTACTAATACTTGCCGTACCAGTAGCGGAAGTAGCAGCATATTTGACATTGCTAATAGTTTGATTAATCACCTGCTGTGCTTCAGGATTTTCTTTGAGTTTTTCTAGTAAACTTTGAGCAATCTGTACAATTTCGGGATCGTCGTTAGCTTTGGCAGCTTCAACTTCTTCTTGTACCGTAGCTTTTCTAGCTTCAGACTGAGGCTTTGCTTCCAACTTGTTGACAGCTTCGACAAGTTCACTTTCTTCTCCAAATTTCTTCTTTAATAAAGCTTTGAGAGTCGAGTAACTATCTTTAATCGCACTGCTGCTAACAGCGGCGTACGCTGCCACAATTGCTGTAGTAATAGGATCCATAACCTGATGTTTGAAGTTAAATTTTGAACATTTAAAATTTACGGAGTTTTGAAATTAGTCCTCATTCATCACAGGTAGCGATTACTTATGGATTTTACATAGCGAGTATTACATCCACAAGTGATTTTAATTACATATAAATTACATTTTTCAGCAATTCATAATGTATTTTTAAGAAACAAGAGCAGAAACTCTTTTAAAAAAGTCTTTTAATTCAGAACACTAATATGATAAACAGTCAGAATTATAATTACAGTACCCTTTCGGGTGATACTTTTTACTTTAACCGTAGAATTAATTTATTGTAATAGTGTAGATTGAGCGAATCTAGGCTAGCATTCAACCTTGGGGGATAAATCCGCACCAAATGGTAGATATATTCCTGAATGTTACATGCAAGTTGATTTGTTTCAAAATCAGAAAAAGCGGAAATGAAAAAATTAAAATATTTAGGTTTAATACTATTAATATCGTTATTTTTGACTACTCTATCCCCAGTTTTAGGAAAATCTCAATTTGTTAATCCTTCCCAAACACAAAGGTTAATTGAATCAGGTAAAATACTTTATGAAGCAGGAAGATTTAGTGAAGCAGTAAATTTATTGAAACAAGCAGCTTTAAAATACCAAGCTGATGCAGATCAATTAAATCAAGCCATGACTTTGAGTAATATCTCTTTAGCTTATCAAAAATTAGGACAATGGGATGAAGCGGAGAAAAGTATAAATGATTCCCTTAATATATTAAAATTTTTACCAAAAAGTCAGATTAAAAAAGTTTATGCACAATCGTTAGATGTTAAAGGATATTTAGAATTTGTACAAGGAAGATTTCAAAAAGCAATAGTAATTTGGCAAGATGCTGCAAAAATTTACTCTCAATTGAATTTAGAAGCAGCATTGATTCAATCGCGGATAAATCAAGCCCAAGCTATGCAAGGTTTGGGGTTGTTTATACAAGCGGAAAAGATTTTAATTGCGGTTGAAGAAAGTTTAGAAAAACAGCCTGATAATGCTTTAAAAGCTGTGGGTTTGCGTAGTGTCGGCGATGTTTTACGAATTGTTGGGAATTTAGATGAATCAAAAAAAGTTTTGCAAGAAAGTTTGAGAATTGCGTCTGAGAACGAAGAAAATCAAGAAGCAACTGAAACTTTAATTAGTTTAGGTAATACCGCTCGGCTTCAACAAAATATCAATTCTAAGAGTTCGGCAATTAAATATTATCAGCAAGCTGCATTGAGGGCACCACTAAAATCGGATTTAGGTTTAGAAGCACAACTGAATCTTTTTAGTTTGCTTGTAGAAATGGAAGAATTACCAGCGGCAAAGGAATTAATACCCGAAATCAGCGCTGAAATTGAAAAATTATCACCGAGTAGGAAATCAATTTATACACAGATAAATTTTGCCAAAACATTAGAAAAATTGAAACAGAAAACTATAATAGATAAACCTTCGTGGTTAGATATTGCTCAAATATTATCAACAGCAATTCAACAAGGGAAAACAATCAAAGATAAACGAGCAGAATCATATGGTTTAGGAAACCTTGGCCAACTTTACGAACAAAGCAAACAATTCAATGAAGCCCAGAAACTTACTCAAAAAGCATTGGCGATCGCAAACTCAATTGGTGCTAAAGATATTATTTATCAACAGCAATGGCAAATGGGAAGATTGTATCGACAACAGGGGAATATTAAAGCGGCAATTGAATATTATCATGGGGCTTGGGAAATTCTCAAATCTTTGCGTCGCGACTTGGTTGCTGTGGATTCCAATATGCAATTTTCTTTCCGGGAAAGTATAGAACCTGTATATAGAGAATACGTTGATTTAATTTTAAAATCTGTAGAAAATAAACAGCAAAATAAACAAAAACTCATCCTAGCTCGTGAAGTCATCGAATCTCTTCAATTAGCAGAAATAGATAATTTCTTTCATTCGGCTTGTTTTAATACTAAAGTAGTACTTGATGAAGTAGTCGATCGAGATAATTTGAAATCAGCAATAGTTTATCCAATTATTTTACCAGACAGATTGGAAGTTATTCTCAAATTACCTCATTCACCCCTTGTACGGTACGCTAGTCCTATATCAGAAAAAGAAGTAGAAGAAACTATTCAACAATTACGAACAGATATCGAAGAACGAAAAATTGGAGCAGATAATCAAGCCCAGTTTCAAAAATTATATAATTGGCTGCTTCAACCAGCAGGTAAATATCTGGAAAACAGTAAAATAAATACATTAGTTTTTGTACTTGATGGTTCCTTACGTAATATCCCTCCAGGGGCACTTTATGATGGTAAACAGTACTTGATAGAGAAATATAGTATTGCTGTAAGTCCTGGTTTACAATTGTATGAATTACAATCCATCAAGAGAAAAAATTTAAATGTATTAATGGGTGGGTTGAGCGAAGAAAGATTTAATTTTCCTCGACTTAATTATGTTGAACAAGAATTGCAGCAAATAGAATCACAAGTATCAGATAGTAAAATACTTCTCAACCAGAAATTTACAACTAATGCCGTTGAAGAACAGGTAAATAGAAAATCTTATCCTATAGTTCATTTAGCAACTCACGGTCAATTCAGTTCAAATTCCGATAAAACCTTTCTTTTAGCATACGACCAGCCTATCAAAGTCAACCAACTCAATCAATGGCTTCGCGCACGAGAAGAAAATCTTCCAGAAGCCATAGAATTACTAGTATTAAGTGCTTGCGAAACAGCAACAGGAGATAAACGAGCAGCTTTAGGGCTTGCTGGTGTCGCTATCCAAGCAGGTGCCCGGAGTACAGTTGCATCCTTATGGGCTTTAAATGATGCTTCTACGGCACAATTAATGAGTCAGTTTTATCAAGAGTTAAAAAAATCGGGGGTTAGTAAAGCCGGAGCTTTGCGTAATGCTCAATTAAGTTTATTAAAGCAGGAAGAATATAGTACTCCTTACTTTTGGGCACCTTATGTTTTAATTGGGAATTGGCTTTAGGAAATATTTAATATAAATAAAACTCGTAGATTACAAATTGCTCAACAATCTCAGTTACAGCATTTTGCAAGTTGCCGTTTTGTACAGAATAATTTGCTAAAACTCTTGTGGTACGGGCATCCCTGCCGGTAATAATGTACTTCATAAAGATGAAATATGCTGTTATTATACGTCTGTTTGAGATTTTTTGACGTTTGGTGAGTTAGAAAGCCGTCTGAAAAGAAAATCAACGAAGGTTTGAACTCGAAGTGCATAGCGGCGATTCGGCAGATAAAGCGCGTAAATACCTGTATCCATATCTATATGGGGATAAAATTGAAAATCAGGCAGCACAACACAGAGTCTACCTGCATTAATGTTTTCGTCAGTCAACCAGGTGGGCATGAGAATCAACCCTAAGCCATCTAAGCAGGCTTTAAGGAGAACTTCAGAATTGTTGGCAATCAGCGAGCCTTTTACCTTGACTTCACACACCTCTTTTTCTCGCTTAAAGCGCCAAATTTCATACCCGGTGGAATAGCTAAAACACAAGCAATTATGGTGAGTTAAATCCTCCGGATGAACTGGTTTGCCATACTGCTGAAAATAAGCTGGGCTGCCACAAACACAGCGGGTATAAGATGCAAGTTTGCGGACAATCCAATTAGCACCCGAACGGTGGAGGTTGCCAAGACGGATGACTAAATCCAGTTCCTGTTCCACTGGATTAGCGAGTGTATCACTAAAGGTTAAATCCAGTTGCATTTCGGGGTATTCCACCAGAAAATCTCGAATTAACGGAGCAATGCAAAGTCGTCCAAAAGCAACGGGAAGACTTACCCGCAATAAACCCCGTGGCACTTCCGAATCTTCTGCTACAGAAAGGTTAGCCGCTTCCACGTCTTGAAGAATTTGCACCACTTTGTCATAGTATTTTCGTCCTTGTGGGGTTAGGGTAATGCTGCGGGTAGAACGATTGAACAATTGGGTATGCAGCATCGCTTCGAGGGCGTTAACTTGGCGAGTAACGGAGGAAACAGCTACCCCCAATTGTCGAGAAGCTTCTGAAAAACTACCCGTGTCAACTACCTTCGTAAAGGCTTGCATGGCAGCAAATTGATCCATTGTCGATTTTTGCGTTTTACGCAAAAGTGTTTGGCGCAAAAGCTATATTAACATCTTAAATGAATGAGGTTAAGGTAAAGATGTCGCTAAAAAAAGGAGACATGACTATTACGATTGAAATCACCTCGGATTTTATTTGTCCCTGGTGTTTGGTAGCACACACGCGACTCAACAAAGCGATCGCTACAAAAAGACTGCTGCTATGCTTGCAGAACGCTTCGTCTTTCAACAATTTCCCAACTCCCATATTCTCCAGTATCTGGTTCCAGGAGAGGATGAGTCCCTTGTACCCGGAGAGCGTCGTTTTAACTGGGTGTGGTACGTCAACTACGATGAAGCGACGGAATTAACGCCCATTCTTACCGATAGAGATGGTAAACGTCGCGACTATTCCATTCCACCAGGAACGATTGCTCCACAAATTGAACAGCAGATGCGATTGTATGCAGAACGAGTTCTCGCAACGCCGTTTCAACGGCTTGTTGCTGCTACCAAAGAACCGTTTGTGCAAGCCATTTTAGATTTAGGCGTGCCGCAAATGGCATTCAATCGCATCGCTTTGGTTGGGGATGCAGCCTTTATTCCCCGTCCCCACACAGCAGCAGGTGTTTCAAAAGCCGCTGCAAATGCGATCGCTCTTACAGATGCTTTAGTAATTCAGAATCATGATGTTAAGAAAGCCTTGGATGAGTGGGAAACCGATCAATTGAGATTGGGAATGCATTTGTGGAAAGCAGGGCAAGATTTGGGGGAACGTTCCCAGTTTCTTTATGGTAAGGAACGATTTAATGATGTTTCCACCTCAAATGCAGCTTGAGGTTGTAAGGAAATGGTACAGATTTTTGACTTAAATTTTACTCAAATTAAGGAGAATATAAAATGGAACTCAACAACAAAGTTGCAATTGTTACAGGTGGTGGTTCTGGTATTGGTCGAGCAACAGCGATCGCCTTTGGACAAGCTGGAGCTAGTGTAGTTATTGCTAACCGTAATGTAGAGAGAGGCGAAGAAGTAGCCCAATTTATTCGTTCAAATGGCGGTAAAGCAATGTTTGTGAAAACTGATGTTGCTTTGGGTGAAGATGTAGAAGCTCTAGTCAATCGGACTGTCAGCGAGTTTGGACGTTTAGATATTGCCTTCAATAATGCTGGAATTGATGGCTCGCACTTACCACTAGCAGAACAGTCAGAAAAAGATGTAACCGATCTATTGGATATAAATGTGAAAGGAGTCTGGTTGTCCATGAAGTATGAGATTGCCCAAATGCTGAAGAATGGCGGAGGAGCCATTGTTAATAACAGTTCTATCTTTGGTTTGAATGGTTATCCCACTTGGTCTGTTTATACTGCTACTAAACATGCTGTTACAGGTATGACAAAAGCCGCAGCCCTTGAATACGCCCAGCAAGGAATTCGTATCAATGCAGTGGCACCAGGACCAATTGAAACAGCCCTACTGGAAGTCGGTACTGGAGGGAATCCTCATTCCTATTCAGGATTTGTGCCAATGGGTAGAATTGGTCAACCTGAAGAAGTTGCGAATGCAGTTCTTTGGCTGAGTTCAGATGCAGCTTCCTTTGTCACAGGACATACCCTCCCAGTGGATGGTGGTGTGTCTGCTCAGTAGAGGCACTGCCCAGATACAGCTTCCGTATCTGGGCAGTATTTTTACTTACTCTTGAGCAAAAAACCTCGAGTTAATACATTCAGCCGCCCTCACCATGGAAGTCCCCTGCTCAAGGACAACTTAAATTTATTCAAGCAAAAAAATTAACAATGGTTATATTTCTTTAGTGAGTATCAAGCCAAGCATTTAAATCAGTGATTGATGAAATTCTCAAAAGCGCTCTACCTAAAGCTTCTAGTTTTTCCTTATTTAAAACTTTAACCCGTGACATTATTGATGAATCAATTTCACCAAAACGTTCATCAAGTAAAGACATACAAAATGCAAGGGCTTCTTTTTTTTCTCCCTTCTGCAATATATCCTGATAAGTAACTGAATCTTGCATAACATCCTCGCTTAAAAATTGACGAATGAAATCTTTTTCAAACTTTAAACCAGCTAAAATATTTGTATAGGCTGCGGTATTTTGCCTTGTTTCCTTATCTGAAATTCTAGCAATACTTTCTCGTACCTGCTCCCATAATATTTGAGATGATGTTGTTTGTGTTAATGGTGCTAGTGGTAATAAGGCGAGATTATTCACAAACATCATTGAATCCTGCTCCCACATTCTTACCGCTTGATAACGTTCGTAGTAAAGATGTATGACAGCAATTTGATTTTGTACAGCTACTTTCTAAAAATCACTTAACTAACAATCAAACCATCTTGAACGCGAATAATTCGTTGAGCTTTTTCAGCAACATCAGATTCATGAGTTACGAATACAATCGTGATATCTTGTGCATTTAATTGTGAGAACAATTGCATAATTTCGTGAGAAGTTTGTGTATCTAATGCACCAGTTGGTTCGTCGGCTAAAATCAGAGCGGGATTATTAACTAAAGCACGAGCGATCGCGACTCTTTGTTGTTGTCCCCCCGAAAGTTGACTGGGACGGTTATTTATTCTTTCACCCAATCCAACTTTTATTAAAGCTGTTTCTGCACGTTGACGACGTTCTGGTTTGGCAGTATTAGCATAAACCATGGGTAGCATGACATTTTCTAAAGCCGTTGCCCGTGGTAATAAGTTAAATTGTTGAAAAACAAAACCTATTCTTTGATTGCGAATATACGCTAATTCATCATCATTAAAAGTAGTTAATTCACGACCTTCTAAAATATAATTACCGTTACTAGCACGGTCTAAACAACCCATAATATTCATTAATGTCGATTTACCAGAACCAGAAGCACCCATAATTGCCACATATTCACCTTTTTCTATTGTCAGGTTAATACCTTTGAGTATGGGAATGCTTACTTCTTCTAACTGGTAACTTTTTGTAATTGATTCCATGAAAATCATAAGAATTTAGAATTTAGAATTTAGAATTTAGAATTTAGAATTTATACAATTTATTTATAAAGATGCGCCCAATTTAGCCCATGCAGATGGGCTTTGTAGTAGTAGCTCCACTCTTCTAGAGTGAGAGAGATTAAGAGCAGCCTCCTTCACAAAATCTAATCACTTCGTAATGCTGTAATTGGGTCTAATTTTGATGCGTTTCTGGCTGGAATTACACCAGCTATTAAACCTACTGCACTAGATAAGCTAAAAGCAATTAAAACTGACCCAGAGGAAATAATAAAAGGAAACTCAAATATTGTTGCACTACCAAAAGCGACTACAATTCCTGTTACAATGCCTATTGCACCACCAACACTAGAAATGACAACTGCTTCGACTAAAAATTGATTGAGAATTGCCGAATTAGTCGCACCTAATGCTTTACGAATTCCAATTTCTCTGGTTCTTTCCACTACGGAAACTAACATAATATTGGCAATTCCAATCCCACCAACTACTAAAGAAATTCCAGCAATTGAGCCTATCATCATGGTTAATAAACCCAGAACAGTTGTTAGAGTTTCGAGAATATCCGCTGGGTTGGTGACTCGAAAATCATCATCATCGGGAGATTGGATATTGTGACGCGATCGCAATAAATTGGTAATCTGAAATTGGGCTGCTGCTAATTGTTCTTCACTAGCATATTTAACGTAAATACCATTGACAGAAATGCCAAATAGTGCATTGTTTCCGACAATTCTCGCTGACATGGTAGTCAAAGGTATATATACCGCATCATCTCGATCCATAGGGCCTTGAGAACCTTTTGCTTGCATCACACCCACCACTTGATAAATTTCTCCCTGAATGCGAATTTTTGTACCAATAGGGTTGACATTTTCAGGAAAGAGTTTATTCTTAACGGTTGGAGCAAGAACCACAACTTGCTGACTTTGATCTAATTCTGCTTGATTAAAATATCTACCCGTTTTGGGAAAGGTATTTCTAGCTTCTGGATAGTTTAAATCGGTTCCATAGACGGTAGTTGAAGCATTTTCCCCTTCATAGACGACTTGTGTTTGACGTTGGAGATATGCAGAAACAACATCTGCTGCTGGTGCTTCAGTAGCGATCGCCTTTGCATCTTGCCATGTTAAGGTGCTGCTAGAACCCAATGCTTGACTGATATTTCCACCTTTGGCTTCCCCTGCTAATACGTGTAAAATATCGGAGCCTAAGGCTTTAATTTGTTCTTCCGTAGATTTTTGTACACCTTGTCCAATTGCGGTAATACTAATTACAGAACCAATTCCAATTATCATTCCTAGCATAGTTAATCCCGTGCGTAGTTTATTACTCCACAGAGATTCCAGAGCCATTGATAATATTTCAAGGCTAGAAATCGAATTTTTATAATTATTTGATTGCATAATAAGTATATCGGTGTTGAAAATAGTAGTTAGGGGAATAGTCAGTTGTAGGGTTCTTGTACACTGACTGATTGTTAACGTAATAATAAGGCAATCAGTGTACGGCACCAACCGAGTCTTGTGAAACTTACTCATTACTTATTACTTATTACTCATTACTCGTTACTCGTTACTCGTTACTCGTTACTTATTACTCATTACTCATTCCTCGGTGGAAATAAACCTCTTGGTGGAGATTTAGATTTATTTTCATCCGGTAGACTTAATAATACTTTTTCATTTCCGCTTAATCCCGATTTTACTTCAGTTTTATTGTTAACTACAACACCAGTTTTAATAGGTAAAAATATAGGTTTATTCTCATCATTTAAAATATATACACCAGTTCCCTTAGCTTCCCGTACAACCGCAACAGTAGGAACAACTAAAACATTATCTTTTTGACTCACTTCAAATTCAGCTTCTACATTCATACCAGAGCGTAAAAGATTTTTTTTCTCAGAAATAATTTCAGATTTGACTTCAAAACTGGTAACATTTTGTTCCACGGTTGCTTCTGCGGCAATTTGGGAAACTTTACCGATAAATATTTGATTGGGATAAGCATCTGTTTTCAGATTAACTTTTTGTCCAAGACTAATTTTTGCTAAATTAGATTCAGCAATATTCGCGACTAATTGATTATTTGTATTTAAAGATAAAATAGAAGCAGAAAGACTAGAAGAATTTGCACCACCAGTAGTATTTGGAGTTACAAAAGAACCGGGTTCGGAATATATTTTGGTAATAACACCATCAAAAGGAGCGCGAATTACTGTATCGTTGATTTGAGCAACAATTGTTTGTAAAGAACCTCGTGCTGAATTAACTTCCGCAACTGCTCGATCGATATCTTCCTTTCTTGCTCCAGCTTTACTCAAATTATAGGATTCTTGTAATTGTTTTACCTTTGCCCTTGCTTGAGAAATATCTTCTTGACGGGAGCCTATTTGTAATAAATTTAAAGCTTCTTCTGCTTCTTTCACTTGGGTAAGAGCAGTTTCTCGATTAGTTTCGTATGTACTCACACTTTGTCGAGAAATTGCACCAGCATTAAATAATTCTTGATATCGTTTTAACTCGGCTTCTGCTTGATTAAAAGTTGCTTTAGCTCTATTTAATCTTGCTTCAGCTTGAGCAATATCTTGAGGACGATTTCCGGCAATTAATTTCTGCAAATTGGCTTCTGCTTCTTCTAATTGTGCTTTTGCTTGGGAAATTTCTTGAGGACGATTTCCTGCCTTTAATTTCTGTAAATTAGCTTCAGCAGATGCAATTCCAGCTTTCGCTTGAGTAAGTTGCCCTTGTAGATTTGAGTCATCCATATAGGCAATAATTTGTCCTTTTTTAACAAAATCACCTTCTTTAACTAGTAAACTTTTAATTACACCTGCATTTTTAGGACTGATATTAATAGAACGTTCTGGTTCAATCTTTCCATTAGCTGCAATTGTAATTTTTAAATCTTGTCTTTCAACTGCTTGTGTAGGTAATTGAGTTCGTGCTTCTCGGGCTGGTATGAGTACAAAAATACGTAATGCAGTGAAACCAGAACCAAATAAGAGGATAATAATTAATAACTTTGTCAGATTATTTTTTATCCTTTTAGTCAGAGGAGAATTTATTGTAATTTTCGATTTAGAATTACTTGATAAGTCCATTTGAAGATAAATTAGTAAATAATTGATCGGCTTGTAGAGACGCGATATATCGCGTCTCTACATCTAGGGAAACAACGAAAAATCGTCAAATAATGGGTGTCACCTCTGAATCACCAGTAGTATCCTTATAGGCTGAGGAAGTATTTAATCTCAGAATCCGAAACGAACACCTCTTCTTCCCCGTCTTTGACGCATTTGCATAATTTTCATTTTTTGTTCGCGAGTTAAAATATCTTTTAGCTGTTCCCGTTGCCATTCTTTGACTTCTTTGAATTCTTTCTTTTGTTCTTTTGATAAATTTAAAGTTTTGATAGCTTCTTGAGGATTGTTTCCTAGTTCTATAGAAGCTTGTAAATCCTCTCGCTGTTGTGATGTCAAGATTTCGCCGATCCGAATCAGAGCTTCTTGATTAACTTTTTGAAGTTTTTCTTTTTGTTTTTCACTAAAAGTAATACCAGGTATTTGGGGAATACCATCTACGATTTGTACATTTGCTGCTCTTTGAGATGGTAATTGCGCGTTTGCGGGGCTTAGTGTTCCACCAAGAATTGTAGTTAAAATTAACGCAGAGACAAATGTAGCTTTCATTGATTTTCCTATGAACCTATCTTAGTAGTTATTTGTGGAAACTTTGCTTGAATTCCACATTTCAATCTTATGAATTATGCTTAAATTACACATGGTACTAGCGCTCTAATTTATTTTGGTACTTTAGTCCTACGCTATTTCATGGGAAATGGTACTTCTGTCTCTAGAAGTAATCAATAATAAGTAATATTCTAGTCATGTTACCGAATTAATTAGTAATCGGTAATATTGCCGTACTGCACGCAAGCTAAGTAATTGAAGTTAAAAGCACCATTATTTATGGGACTGGTAGTGCAAATTACCTTCGCAAATATTATGAATTATTAATTACACAGAACTTACGCGATTGTCACAATATCCTATTGGTGCTTGTAAACTGACTGATTATTGCGTTAATAATTAGTCAGTGTACAAGCACCCTACAAAAAAAATGTGCCAGTTGCGGCCATTCCTATTACATTTACATGACTGTTGAATAATAAAATGAAAAAAATATCAATCAAACTACCAATAATAAATAAAATTAAGTCTTTTAAAATATTACGTAATCACCCATTTCCATTATTTGCCTATTTGGAATGGATATTATTATCAATATGTCTGTTGATGGAATTCCGAGTGGGGTATTTAACAAAACCACAGTTTATTTCTGAAAAAGAAACTCTTAATCCAACATTAGTACTAATTGTATTTTTGATTGTTGGACTAATGAGTTTAAGATTACCCAAAACTAAAATATCATCTAAAATCATTTATACTTTCAGCAGCTTGGTTTTAATGGTGTTAGCAAACTACGGATTTGGTAGAGGAATTGGATTTGCTCCTCCTTTATTACTGATTGTAGTTATTCGTAGTTGTTTAGTATTTAAAATTTATGGAAGATTATTTGTTGCAGCTTTATCTTGGACATTTTTTATTATTACATTAAATATAAATAGACCTTTTAATTTACCCGCTCATCCAAAATTAATAAATCCTGAAAACTTAAATAATGTTGTAACCCATTTACAAGTGACAGCAGGGATATTATTTACTTTTATATTATTATTCGTCTTATTATTAGTAAATGCAGTCATTTCCGAGCGTCAAAGTAGACAAAAATTAGTATTAGCTCACGAACAACTAAGACAATATGCTCTCAGAATTGAAGACCAAGCTACTTTGCAAGAAAGAAGTAGAATTGCACGAGAAATTCATGATTCTATCGGACATTATTTAACGGCACAAAGTATTCAACTCGAAAATGCATCATTATTTATAGATACAAATATTGATAAAGCCAAGGATTTTTTATTACAAGGAAAAAAAATGGGTGCGAATGCTTTAAAAGAAGTTCGTTTTTCAGTATCAGCTTTACGCTCCGACCCATTAAAAGGGAAAAGTTTAGAATTTGCAGTTGAAGATTTATGGCAAGAATTTGAATCCCGCTTACAAATTAGACCAGATTTTGATTTACAAATTAATCAAACTTTATCGCCAGAAATTAACTTAGTAGTTTACCGGATTATTCAAGAAGCTTTAACAAATATTTCTAAACATAGTCATGCTGATATAGTCTCAATTGAAATTAAAATAATTGATAATTCCTTATATCTAAATATTAAAGATAACGGTGTCGGTTTCGATCCCAACCAAAATACTACCGGTTTCGGACTCCAAAGTATGCGCGATCGCGCTAACGCATTAGGAGGTAAATTTTATCTTAACAGTCAACCGGGAGAAGGTTGCAGTATAATGATATTTCTACCATTGTTGGGGTTAAATTAATGGTTCGTCTATTATTGGTGGATGACCAAGAAATTATTCGTCAAGGTATTAAAAGCTTGTTAGAATCGCAATCCGATTTTGAAGTAGTAGGAGAAGCCGGAAATGGTAAACAAGCAATATCTCAAGTAGAAGCTTTGCATCCAGATATGGTACTAATGGATGTACGAATGCCAATTATGGATGGTATCGCCGCCACAAAAGCAATTGTCCAAAAATTTCCCCAAGTTAAAATATTAATATTGACAACCTTTGACGATGACGAATATATCTCCGAGGGGATGAAATTTGGTGCGAAAGGTTATTTACTTAAAGATACGCCATTAGAACCCTTAGCTAATGCAATTCGCTTAGTAAATGCCGGGCATACCCATTTAGGGCCAGGTTTATTCGAGAAAATAATTACCATCAAAAACGAAACAACAACGGTAAAGAAATCGACTCCACCTCGTGAATTAGAAGAACTCACTCCCAGAGAAAAAGAAGTTTTATGCTTAATCGCAAATGGCGCAAATAATCGGGAAATTGCCAAAAATTTGTTTATTTCAGAAAGAACGGTTAAAAATCACGTCACGAGTATTTTAACTAGGTTGAATTTGAGAGATAGAACTCAAGCTGCAATTTTTGCTAATTCATTTCGACAGTTTTTAAATTAACAAAATTTTTAATCTATCAACAATTTTATTAAGAAGGCTATATTCTAAAGAAAGTCTCATACCATTTCTTTATAAAGATGCGCCAAATTAAGCCACCATTTCGGTTGGCTTTGTAGTGGTAGCTCCACTCTT